>CAZKZI010000245.1:0-1528 GCA_964557205.1 uncultured Lentisphaeraceae bacterium | reverse complement strand
TAACTACAGATAAGCTTGCTGTCGGCGCTGTCACTGTGGATAAGCTTGCTGTCGGCGCTGTAACTGCGGATAAGATCGCGGCGGCGGCTGTTTTGTCGCAACACTTGGTCGACGGCGCGGTTCTCAGCAACCATCTGGCCGAGGCTTCGGTTTACCCGTTCCATCTGGCCGGCGCACTCACCGGCGGCGATCCCCGCATTCCTCTGATCGAGGGGTCGCCGGGAGTCAGCGTTGACGAATTCGGCGCGATCACTATCACGGAGTCCGGCTCCTACTATCTGACCTCCAATCTTACCGTCAGCGCGGGCAACGCCATCGAGATTGCCGCCCCCAGCGTCACGCTGGATCTTATGGGGCATACGATTTCGTCGACCGCCGACCAGGCGGACGGCTCGGCAATTTTCAGCAATGTTAGCCGTGGTTTTTCGACTATTGTGAATGGTCACATTCGATCCGGAGTGACGTACAGCGGAGGGGTCTTTTCGGGAACAGGCTTTAAGAATGGCATTTACATATTAAATTTAGGAACTACTGGACTTATAAGAAACGTTACGATTTCCGGCGTCCTTCAGCAAGGAATCCTATTAAATGGCGATTCCGTGGTTGATGGCTGTGTTGTGAAGGAGGTGGGCGGCGCAGGTATTTCCGCACGAGTTGTGCGAGGCTGTGTTGTGAAGGAGGTGGGCGGCGCAGGTATTTCCGCACGAGTTGTGCGAGGCTGTATGGTGACACAATCGGGGTCAACCGCAATTGATGCAAAGATTGTATCATCATGCTATGCACAAAGTTATGCAAACAGCGCAGTTTCGGCAAAAACCGTCCACAATGTCTATGCGGAATCTAATGATCAAAACGGGCAAACTAGTTACGGTATACAGGCTGATAGCGTGATGAACTCAAGTGGGGCGGCGAATTGCGGCATTGGCATTGTGGCAATGACAGTTGCAAATTCTTACGGAGTGTCATCACAAGGTTCGGGCATATACGCTTCCGGGAGTGTTGTGGGAAGCCTTGGAAAAGCCGAATATAGTGCGAGAGCCGACTCCTACGGGATCAGATGTTCCGACGGAACGGTTGATTCGTCGACGGGCATTACATTCAATGACGGCGCTTCTGGGATATACGCGCGGACAGTGAGCAACTCAAGAGGTTTGACATACTCTGAAAACTCAAGCTCGCACGGCATAGAAGCTATCGACAAAGTAACGGCCAGCACAGGCGAAGTCATTCTCAGCGCAGGCGGCTGCGGCATTATGGCACCTGTGGTCGAAGGGTCGTACGGTAAAACGTCCGGCTTGCATGGAATCAGCGCCGTCAGCCTAGTCTCCGCTTCCCACGGTGAAACCCTGAGCACCGTGAGCACAAACAGAGGCATAAATGTGGAGGGCGGGGCGGTCGTGGCTTCAAGGGGACTCAGTGCGGGCGGCACCGGCATTTACGCCGATTCCGTCAATGACTCGCAGGGTGTTAGTACCGGATCATCTGCAACCACTTCCCACGGTATCGAGGCCAGCCGCAAAGTCACGGA
>CAZKZI010000244.1:0-1554 GCA_964557205.1 uncultured Lentisphaeraceae bacterium | reverse complement strand
CTACTTTGACGCGGTCTGAACCCTGACTCCTGAGCATTTTATATCTTGGGCTTGAGGCTCCAAGGGCTGCGTATAGGTGCCGACAGCAGCTTGTTGGCATCGCGGTCATTCACGAAGCGCTCTTTCTTCGGATCCCAGCGCACCTTGTCTCGACCCAGACGCAACCCGAGCACGGCCAGATGCGCGATGGTGATCGAACGGTGGCCGGTTTCGCAGGTGGCGATGGGCGGCTCGCCGCTGTATATGCAGTCGATGAAGTTGCGCTCATGCTGGCCGCTCTTGTACAGGTGTATCTCGCCCTCCTGTATCTTATCGCGGATCAGTTCCTGCGGCTTCATCTCGAGCTTGCCGCGCGTCACGAAAATCTCCTTGCCGCCCTCGCCTATGAAGCGTACTCCGTTGGGGAAGGAGTCCGAGACGAACGCGCGTGTGCCGTCCTCGTACACGACCTCGAAACTGTAGTGCCCGGCGGTGTTGAAAAGCGACTCGTAAGGCGGGATGTCGCTCTTGAGGTTTTCGATCGCCACCGGTCCGGATTTATCTTTGCCCAGCGCCCACTGCATGATGTCGAGATGGTGCGCGCCCCAGTCGGTGATCATGCCGCCGGAATAGTCGAGATTCCAGCGCCAGGTCATCGGTTGGTGAATCGCCGGAATGAAGGGGCGCACACGCGACGGCCCCAGAAACATATCAAAGCCCGACGCGCCAAAATTATCCGGCGGTGTCGCCAATGGTTTTTCCGAGAGCTGCTCCGGCGTCTTGCCCCAGTTGGCGTAGCCGCCGGGCAAGCCAACCTCTATGCGCTGCAGCTTGCCGATGCGCCCGTTGCGCACAAACTCGCAGGCCATGCGGAAGTAGTTGTCCGAACGCTGTTGCGAGCCGACTTGGAAGGTTATGCCTGCCTTGGCTACTTCGTCAGCCATTAGTCGGCCTTCGGCGATGCACAGCGACATCGGCTTCTGGCCGTAGATGTGCTTGCCTTTGCGCGCCGCCCAGACGGCCTGTATGCCGTGCCAGTGATCCGGTGTGCTGATGACCACCGCGTCGAGATCGTCCTTGTCCAGCATCTCGCGGAAGTCCTCGTAAACGTTGCAGCCGTTATAATCCGGCTTGTCGAGCTTTTTGGCGTAAAACTCGTTCACGCGGCGGCGCCCGGGCTCGCGTCCTCCCTGACGCTCGGCCTTGTACCCGTACAAACCGGACTCTTTGTTGCAGTCGCAGACTGAAACCACCTGCACGTTATCGTTATTGAGGAAGTTCCCGATATTGTCGTGCGCCATGGTTCCGTAGCCGATAAAGCCCACGTTCAGACGCTGCGAGGGCGCGGGGCGACTGGCGGCACAACCCTTGCGCGGCCCGAGGCAGCCGGAGGAGATTATGGCCGGCATGGCGAGCAGCGCGCCGGAGCGGGCCAGGAAGTCACGACGGGTCAGATTTTGCTTTTTCATACAGTCCCCTTGAATAAAAGGATCCACTAGCATCCCATAGGATGCAGGAGTTCAGGTGTTTAGGTTTGTACAAAAGTAACGATTTTGATGCGCAAAACAAGCAATT
>CAZKZI010000243.1:0-1554 GCA_964557205.1 uncultured Lentisphaeraceae bacterium | reverse complement strand
GTGGGCGGAGTGTCGCGGAGGGAAACGGTTTTTAGGTGGTATGGAGAGGAGAGATGTTTATGAGTGGCAATAATCGCGGCGCATCACAATCCAGACGCGCCTTTTTGAAAACTTCTGCCAGCGTGCCAATGCTCGGTCTAGCGGGTGGCCTGTTTCAAATTCATGTCCCGAAAACGGTTGTTTTTCCCGCCTCGTCGCCGCTTTCACCGCAGAACGAAACGATTCAAAAGGCTCGCGCCGCTGCGCTGGCTGTCTTGAAACCCAGCCAGAAAGAACTGGATCACGGATTCGCGCTCCATGCCGCCTCGCTGGTTTTCGAGTCCTACGGCTTCTCCCCGCGGAGCGCGCTGGATGGCGACGCGCTCCGCGCAGCGATGGAAGCCGGTGCCACGGAACAGGAGTTGCATGACTTGCGCGAAGAAATGCCGATGATCCATCATCTCTCGAACGAGCGCGAAAAAAAGGAGTATCTTGAGGCGTTCCGCTCCTCAGGCGTGACGTGCATTTTCCAAAATGCCGGCGAAGAGGGGAACCACCCTTTGCGCCTCATCAAGCGTCTGGCGCGGTTTACGCTGGTCACGGATCTTCTGCGCGACGAGGTGTTCAAGGCCGTGACTCCGGACGATATCGTTTGTGCAAAAAACCAAGACAAGCGCTGCCTCTACTTGACGACCAACGGGGTGCCCCTCCAGCAGCAGTTCGAAAACGTGCGGGATGAAATGAGCCTGATCCGCGTATTCTTCCAACTGGGTGTCCGGATGATGCACCTGACGTACAACCGCCGGAACATGATCGGCGATGGCGTAGGCGAGAAGAATGACGGCGGGTTAAGCGATTTTGGCGAGACCGTCATCGCCAGGCTGAACACGTGCGGGATCATCGTGGATGTGGCGCATTCCGGTTGGCGCACGAGCCTCGAAGCCGCCAAGATTTCAAAGTGCCCGATGGTCGCCAGCCACACGGCGGCGGCGGCTCTTCATAAGCATATCCGGGGAAAGCCGGACGAGGTGATCAAAGCGATTTGCGACACCGACGGGCTGGTGGGTATCTGCTGCATTCCCGATTTCATTGGCGGCGAGGGGCATATCGGCACATTTCTTGACCACATTGACTATGTGGCCAAGAAATTTGGCGCTGAACATGTCGCTATTGGTTGCGACATTGGCTATCAATCACGTTTCGCGGCCGAAGAAAACGCTAAAGTCCCGAAGCGTGTCGGCGGTAGGCCGCCCCGCGCCTGGGAACAGCTTTGGCCGAAAGGCGCGTTGACCTCCCGCTGTGATCCAAGCCTTGCCTGGACAAACTGGCCGCTCTTTACGGTCGGTTTGGTCCAGCGCGGTTATACGGATGACGCCATCCAGAAAATCATCGGCGGCAATATGCTCCGAGTCTCCCGCGCGGTGTGGGAAAGCCGGGCCGGCGCTGGCCAAAGCCCGTACTGAGGTAACAATAAACAAAGATGAGATGAGAAATGATTAATCGGCGTGAATTTCTTGGAAAGACATCGGCGCTGGCCGGGGCAAGCGCTTTGTCGGCATGGGGGCCGTTGGGCTG
>CAZKZI010000242.1:0-1583 GCA_964557205.1 uncultured Lentisphaeraceae bacterium | reverse complement strand
TTTGAAAAAAGAGGGGATTATCCGCCAGGATATTACGAAAAATCTCGACGCCCCCAAAATCTGGCAGTTAGAACCCGCCGTCCTTACCATCGCCGAGTTGCAAAAACTGCTGGAAGCCATACCCGCAGACGGCTTTTTGGGAGCACGCGACAAAGCGCTTGTCGAACTGCTCTACGCCAGCGGACTGCGCGTCAGCGAGGCTGCCTCTTTGCGCATCCGCGATGTCGCCGATAACTTTGTAAGAGTTACCGGCAAGGGACGCAAGGACCGCCTGGTGCCCGTCGGCAAGAAGGCGCTCGAGGCCATCGACAGCTATCTGACAACTTACCGCGGCCCCTGCGAGTCCATAGCGCCGCTTTTTGTTACCAGACATAAAAAACCGCTTTCCCGGATCGATATCTACAACCGCATCCGCCATTACGCCAGACGCGCGCGCATCGGCAAGAAAATCTCGCCCCACACCCTGCGCCATTCTTTTGCGACCCATCTGCTGGAAGGCGGCGCCGATCTGCGCCTCATTCAGGAAATGCTCGGCCATGAAGATATCTCCACCACCGACCGCTATACCAGCGTCTCAAAAAAACACCTGCAGGACGCCTTTACCGGCTTTCACCCGCGACCCTGATCTTCTTCAGCTTTTCCTGCAGCGTCTGCAAGTAATAGTAAATAACAGGTGTCAAAAAGAGCGTCAGGGTTTGCGCCACCACCAGGCCGCCTACTACCGCCACACCCAAAGGCCGCCGTCCCTGCGCCGTCGCGCCGCCTATCCCGATCGCAATCGGCAGCGCTCCCGCAAAGGTGGAAACCGCCGTCATCAGTATGGGACGGAACCGCGTATGACAGGCATCAACAATGGCATCATAAGGAGACATGTTTCTGTCGTAGATATTGTCATTGGCAAAATCAATCAGGACAATACCGTTTTTCATCACAATGCCAATTAACATGATCACGCCCACAAAAGCGTAGAGCGACAGGCTGTAGCCGCAAACATAAAGCGAGAAAAGCGCTCCCAGCGCCGCCGGCGGCAACGCGCTTAACACTGTCAGCGGATGAATGAAGTTCTCATAAAGTATGCCCAGAATCAGGTATATAACAAATATCGTCAGCAGAAAAAGCAGCGCCATGTTGGAAAATGAGGACTTGAAAATGCCCGCCGTTCCTTGCGCTTCGCCGGTGATGGTTGGCGGCAGAATTTCCCCAGCCAGACTATCGAGCTTTGCCATCGCGTCGCCAAGCGCGAGATCCTCCAGATTATAGGATATGCTCGCTGATGAAAGGCCGTTTAGATGGTTTACGGAAAGCGGACCAACCTCTTCTCTAGCCTCTACAATCTCGCCTAACGGCACCAGACGATTATCAGTCGAACGGACATACAGCCGGTCAATAACTTTCGGATCACGGTAAAACCGGGGTAAGGTCTCCATAATGACATCGTACTGGTTGATCGTCGAGTTGATCGTCGAAATCTTGTTGTCCGAATAGGCCAGCGCCAGCATGCGCTCAATAGCCTGCGCGCTGATGTTCAGGTCCGAGGCCCGGTCGCGCCGGATATGCATGTTCAGCTGCGGCTGCCTGATCTG
>CAZKZI010000241.1:0-1647 GCA_964557205.1 uncultured Lentisphaeraceae bacterium | reverse complement strand
GAGTACAGATATACTTAATCACATCCAGAAAGGTGGCGGTTGGTACACGGACGCTACGCATGATAATATGAAATCCGGCGGCCATAGCCTCTGCAGATATGACGCTGCTTGGAAAAATCAGGGCTACCGTATCTGCCTGACGTTGGAAGAGTAAGCAAATAAGATCATTGACCCGGCGCGGAGTTGTTTGACCGCGCCGGTTTTTTTATTGAGGAGCCATAATTGAAGCAAATAATTTTATTAGGAATGCTGTCGGCAGCGGTTGTCGGTGCTGAGGAGGCGCAGTTCACGATTATGGGATGGCATAGCATCCCGGCCCGCGAAATTAGCGTGGAGCGCTATAAAGAGATGCGGGATGCGGGGTTTACGCACAGCTTTTCGCATCTGTCATCGCTGGCGGAGGTTCTGCGCGCGCTGGATGCGGCGCAGGTGGCGGGTCTCAAGCTCATGGCCGCCTGTCCGGAGTTGAAGACGGACCCCGAAGGCACCGTGAAGGCGCTCAAAGGCCATCCCGCGCTTGGCGTCTACAGCCTGCGGGATGAGCCGAACGCCAATTACTTCGCGGAGCTTGCCGCCTGGGCAAAGCGCATTCAGGCCGTGGACGCCGTGCACCCCTGCTACATCAACCTCTACCCGAACAACGCCAACCGGAAGGAACTCGGCACCGACACCTACGCCGAGTACATTCGCCGTTTCACCGAAACGGTGGATCTGCCGTTCTACTCGTTTGATCATTATCCGGTCATGGCGGTGGAAGCGCAGAAGGCGTTTCCGTGGCGTGTCGAGGGGAGGCTATGTCGTTACAATCCGCTTTGGTACGAGAACCTTGAGCTTTTTTCCGCTGAGATGCGCCACTGTGGCAGACCATTCTGGGCATTCTCTTTGGCGACATCGCACGTCAATCCGCCGATCGGGTATTATCCCGCGCCGACGGTCGGTATGATGAAGTTCCAGCAGTATAGCAACCTTGCCTACGGTGCGCAGGGCCTGCAGTTCTTTACATACTGGACGCCGCACTTCCGCGCGCCGATGTACTTCCATGACGGCCCCATCAACGGCAAAGGCAAACGCAGCCCCGTTTTCGACCGCGTACGCGAAGTCATTCAAGAGTTGCAGGCACGCGCATCCGTCTTCCTTGGCGCGAAGGTTCAGGAGATCTGGCACACTGGTACGGAAATTCCGCCGGGCACAAAACGCCTCGAAAAGCTGCCCGCTTTTGTCACGGCGCTTGAAACGCCCGATGGTGGGGCGGTGGTTTCGCATCTTGTTAACGGCGCAACGGAATACCTCGTGGTCGTGAACCGCGAACTCGGCAAGGAATTGACGCTTCACGCGACCTTTGTTCCCGGTGTCAAGCGCATCCGTAAGGACGGCTCCATCGTGGATGCCGCCGCCTACGCCGCCGACTTCTGGCTTGAACCTGGCGATGCCGAAATCTTCGCCTATACTAAAGATGCGAAATGAAAAAGATTCTTTTATCAGCCTGTGTATGTCTTTGCGCGTTTGCCTTGCACTCCAAGGAGTGTACGGCAGAGGCGTTCGCTACGATGCTGAAATCTAAAATCGCCTCAGAGGTAACTCCGAAAGTGCCTTCGCATCTCGCGGTGCTCGCAACGGAACAGGCGACGGGTCGTCTTCTCATTCTAG
>CAZKZI010000240.1:0-1753 GCA_964557205.1 uncultured Lentisphaeraceae bacterium | reverse complement strand
CGTTTCCTGCCGCCCTTGATCAGCGGAACGTCCGGAAAGTTCGAGCCGCCCGCCAAAATCACATGGCCGTTATGCTCGCCGGAAAAAGGCGCCACCACGCCGATCGCCGGACGTCCGTCCGCCTGCGGCGGCAGCGAGAAACCCGCCGACCATTCAAGCCCGACCGGCGCACCCCCCCCTGCTCGCGCCAGACACGCCAGCAACACCGCCCCACACCACACCTGTTTTTTATAATCCATTTTTTTCGTCGCAGTCTATTCTGGCTTCCGAATTCAGAATTCTTGGGTTGCGGGCTCCGCCCGCAACCGCGTTAGTGCCCCTGTTCACAATCGATTCCCATGATAGCAGCTCATCTTGCAAAAAACGTTCATGAAAAAAGAATCGTCAGCGTGTTGGTCGTGCCGCTGACAGGAGTAGGATTGTAGAGGATCTCCCCGACCGTCACATCCGCCGTCAGGTCAATGGTGCCCGTGGCCTCAGACAAATCCGCGATCTCGTCGGCAGCAGGCAGGGTGTTGTCCGACCAGTTCAAAGTGTTGGTCCAGTTACTGCTGAAACCGCCGTTCCACGTGCGGGTCACCGCCGCTGCGGGCGATGCCGCCAGCACACCTGCCAGAAAAAGAAAACACACGGTCTTCTTCATATTCCACCTCTCTCCTGTTTTGTAACAACACACGGATATCTTTCACAACACTTTTCGGCGCATCATACATTCAAGGAGAACAGCCTTCTCATCTTACCTAATGCACTTAATGAACGAACAAACTAACGGACTTCTCCTACACTCTCGCCTTTCCAAATCAATCCGTCAATCCCCATCTTACTGTTGGGAAAGACCACGCTCACCGCCAGCGCGGTCACGAGGCAGGTCACCAGCCCGATCGCACCGTAGAGCAGCAGATGCGGTTTCCACGCCAGCGTCGCCTGATCCAGGCCGATGCACACCACATAATTCGTCGCAAGACCCGTCAGCGCCGCCGCCGCGCCCACGCGCCGCGTGAAGATGCCGAGCATGAACAGACCTGCGACCCCGCTCGTCAGGATTCCTATCAGTTTCACGAATTGGTCAAAGGCCGAACGGATATCCGTATTCGCCAACACCAATGCGCCGGCCATACCTGCCACCCCCACCAGAAAGGTAAAGAGCTGCGCGGTCCTGATCTGCTGGCGATCTGTCATGCCTTTCCTGAGTCGCACAAAGAAATCACTTGTGATCGAGGTGGCGGAGGAGTTGAGGTTCGCCGCCAGCGTGGTGATCGTCGCAGCGAACAGTCCCGCCAGAACAAGCCCGGAAACACCCGCTGGCAAGCCGTTCGAGATGAAGACAGGGAGGATCGAGTCGGCCTTGGGCATCGTCACCGGCAACAGAGCGGGATGACTCCGGTAAAACGTGTAGAGCGCGGTTCCGATACCGAAGAAAATGAAGCTGGACCCAAGCGCAAGCAACACGGTCAGCCAGACGCCCCGCCCCGCCGCACGCGTGTCCCTTGTCGTCATATAGCGCTGGATCACGCACTGGTCGCTGGTGTAGGAAATCAAATACTCCACAAATCCGCTGACCAAGGCCACCCAAATGACCGGACGCGACAGGTCAAAGGCAAAATCGAACAGCTTGAATTTTTCCGCACGCCCCGCAGACTCATAAACTCCCGCCAAGCCGCCTTCCGTACCCGAGATCAGCAGGCAGAGGATCAGCAAAGCTCCGCCGAAAAGCACCACGCACTGCACCACGTCGCTCCAGATCACTGCCTCG
>CAZKZI010000239.1:0-1802 GCA_964557205.1 uncultured Lentisphaeraceae bacterium | reverse complement strand
CCTGATGCTTGATTCGTCCGCCTAGGTTTGGTAGTCTACAAACATAAAGAAAGGCCTATAACATGTCTCAATTCACACGTCGTCGTTTTCTGCAATCGACATCGGCCGCAGTGGCCGGTTCGTCTGTGCTGCTTTGCGGCACCAAAGCTTCGGGGCGCATTCTGGGCGCCAATGACAAGATCCGTGTGGCGGTTGTAGGTATCAACGGTCGCGGGACTGCCCACATCGATGAGCTGCTCAAGCTGCCGGATGCCGAAATCGCCTATCTGGTCGATCCGGATCAAAGCGTGCTGGCGCGGCGGTTGAAAGAGGTCGATACAAAAAGCAAGGGGCTTCAAAAACCGCGGGGCGTCGCGGATCTGCGCCGCGTTCTGGAAGACAAGAATGTGGACGCGATTTCCATCGCGACACCCAATCACTGGCATGCCCTGATGACCATCTGGGGGGCACAGGCCGGCAAACACGTATACGTCGAGAAGCCGATGAGCCACGACGTTTCGGAGGGACGGGTGGCCGTTGCGGCACAAAAGAAGTACGGTGTCGTTGTCCAGCACGGGACGCAGAGCCGCAGCAACGCCAAGATTGCCGGGCTGCACGAGGCGATCAAGGCTGGCAAGTTCGGCCGCCTGAAGATCTCTTACGGCTATTGCTGCAAGGCACGCGCCGGTATCGGGTTCAAATCCGTGGAAGCGCCGCCAGCAGAGCTGGACTGGAACTTGTGGAGGGGCCCGGCTGAAGTCGCGGGTTTTCACCGTAATCTCGTGCACTATAACTGGCACTGGTTCTGGGAAACCGGCAACGGGGACCTCAATAATCAGGGGACGCACCAGCTCGATATCGCGCGTTGGGCGCTTGACGATGATCAGACGCACCCCGTCAAGGCGATGGCGATCGGCGGGCGGTTCCAGTGGAAGGACCAGGGCGTAACGCCCAACACGATGTTCGCGATGGCCGAATACCCTAACGGCCAGCAGGTCTTTTTTAACGTCCGCAATGTCAAGTACGAGGGTTACGAGACGCAGGTTGAGAACGAGTACTACTTCGAGGACGGTGGCCGAATCATCCGGAACAAGTACTATCCCCAAGGGAGCCGCGAAGGCGCGGACATCAAGGTGGAGCCGGGCAAGGTGACTCCGGGCGGGCACTTCGGAGCCTTCCTCGCGGCTATCCGCGCGAACGATCCAGCGATGGCGAACGGGAATGCGGTCGACGCGCACAACGCCTGCGTCCTCGGGCATGTGATGAACAATTCCTATCGGCTGGGCAAACAGGCTCCGTTCAATGCGAAGGCCGGCGCGTTTGGTGACAACAAAGATGCCTGCGAGCACTTCCAGAAGCTTCACGAGATTATGCGAACAGGTGTCGGCCTTCCCGAAGATGGCAACAGCTACACCGTTGGGCCGATGTTGACGTTCGACTCCTCAACAGAGCGATTCGTCGGCGATCATGCGCAAGAGGCCAATGCGCTGTTGAAAGACCCGAACCGCAAAGGGTTTGAAATCCCTGAATGCGTCGGCGTTTAAAGTCCGGTTTATAAAAGAGGAGTCGGTTTTTAGGTGCCAGCCGTTCTGCGGTCCGTTGCGCTTTAGCATTGCCCTTGCCACTGACGGCAATTTATCTGTTGGTCTGACGTGATCGCCCAGTTATAAAAAAGAATGACACCCGCTCCTTTTACGCGGGAAACAACTATTTTGCAGTTGTGTGAATTGACAAAGTAAATGCTCCTAGGGTAGGGGCAAGGACTCTGCCAAATGGCAGCCTGATGGCTGAAAAACACAAAAAGAGGGGATTCTAATTGTCGT
>CAZKZI010000238.1:0-1809 GCA_964557205.1 uncultured Lentisphaeraceae bacterium | reverse complement strand
ATGTGGCGCCCGAGACGATGGTCAGCGGGTACGCTGCGTCCGCCTTGTTCTCCACCTTGCCACTTGTGTCAAGACAATCGAAAGAAAACCACGTCACGAGCTCGTCGTTGATCTCGGCTGCGGTGTCCATCGCCGCCATCGCCGCCATAATCATCATTGCTTTTTTCATTGTTTTACCTCTGCTTGCCTTTTAAAACTTTACACTATCAATCCGAAACTCGGAGCCGCAAACTTGAATGCCTACTTTTTCACCCTCAACTCTTCAATCCTTACCCGCGTCGAGACCACGGAATGCGCCTTATCCGAGGGTCGGTAGTGCATGTACGTGGTGCAGAGTATTTCGCCATCCGGCAACAGCTCAACGCCGGAGTAGCCGGTGTCCCATGCGTTCTCGCCCACATGTTCGAGTATGTGTACGCGCAGATCGCCCGGTTTCCCCGCGCGCAGGTCGGCGTACGTGCCTACCCAAGCCACATATTGGCCGTATATCGAGGAGCCGATCGCGCGGTCGCGGAAGGCGATGAAGAGACGACCATCAGGCAGATATATTCCCTCGTGCCGGTCGCCGGAAAGACCCCAGCAGGTGTCCGTGGGGTCCGACCATGTCTCTCCTTCGTCACGGCTGAAGCACATCATGCTGCAGCCTTTGTGGCGGTTCTCGCGCATCAGCAAACAGAGCTCGCCTCCGTCAGGCGAGCGCAGGCAGAACGGCTCGCAGAGGTTCTTCTTGTCCGCCTTAGCAACGATCCGCATCGGGCTCCACGTCCAACCGCCGTCATCGGAAACTGACATCCACACGGACTGGTCGTCTGCGGCACGGTCGGTGTGCAATTTCGGATTGTTGCGGATCTGCCCGAACAGCGCCGCGTTGCCGTCCTTGAGCATCACAAGTCCCGTGGGCGGCATACTGGATGAAAGATTCGCCAGCGGCGCCTCCTTCCACGTCTTGCCGCCGTCTTTGGAAATCATGATGCCGCCACCACCTTTCCGCGAAGAGAAAATCGCCAGGTTGACGCCGCCGTCTTTGCGGACGATCCGTTGCAACGTCGGACAGTTGGCGTGCGACCTGTATTCGGGCGGCATGATTTCGTCGCAACGCTCCCATGTCTTGCCGCCGTCGGTCGATTTCGCCATCGGACCGCACTTGCCGCCGTGGTTGATCGTCCACACGGCAAACACAGTCCCGTCCGGCGCGATCACCGTCGTCGGATGCCCCTGATACACGCCGTCCGCGCCGGAGGCGAGCACGACGTGCCGTGGCCACTCGTGTGAAATGTCCAAGATCGGCAACTGGTCGGCGTAGACAGCCTTCGGCGTTTCCGGCGGCTTGCCGTCCGGCGCCGTGCGCGCCATTTCGGCTATTTTCGCCGGGGTGAGCGCGCAAGGCTCGAAACTAAAGTCCGCGAGGAGGCCGTCGAACGCGCGCTGGCCCCCCGGCCCCACATTGCCGAGCGTCGCCATGCCGCCCTTGAACGCGGTGGGAAGCGGCTTCGCTGTCGCGCGCGTCTTCACGCGCTCGCCGTTCACGTAGAGTTCGGGCACGGCGGTGGAATCGGCGTAGCAGACGATCGCCACGTGCGCCCAGCGCCCGAGCGGCATCGCGGCGCCGAAAGTCCAGGCGCTCACGCCGCGCGGCACCACCTCTTTCGGCACGTTTAAACCGAGAATGAAGTCGCCCGCTCCAGCGTTGCTTTCGTTGCGCGTTAGGTGCAGATAACCTCCCGGCAACTGGAAGAGCCGAGGATACGGGCGCTCGTCTCCGCCAGCGTCATTCGCCTTCGCCCAGATGGACGCCGTGAATACCTTCGC
>CAZKZI010000237.1:0-1826 GCA_964557205.1 uncultured Lentisphaeraceae bacterium | reverse complement strand
TCCGCGCCTTGGCCCGCCGCGCCTCAGGTGTTGCCGACAGGGGGTCTATCGCTTTCATGTAGGCGTTTAGTGAACTACCCTGATGCCGCCACCGTGGTCCAGACTGTTTTACAGGCGACGCTCACAGCGTATCCACCGGGCTGACCACTCCCATCGGCCCCTTGTTCAGCACATGCGTGTAGATCATTGTCGTCTCCACCTGGGCATGCCCCAGCAGGGCCTGCACGGTACGGATGTCCTGCCCCGCCTCCAGCAGGTGCGTGGCAAAACTATGGCGGAAGCAATGTGGCGTAAAGCGGATCGTCAGCCCCGCTTGACGCACCGCCGTTTGAACCGCCCGCTGAATCCATTGTTCGTCCAGATGGTGGCGTCGGACATGGCCGGAGCGGGGGTCTTTGGAATAATTGTCGGCGGGAAAGACATATTGCCAACCCCAGGCGTAGGGTGCGTTTGGGTACTTGTGCTCCAAGGCGCCCGGCACCTCGACCTTATGCATGTTCTTAGCCTTGTCGGCTTCGTACAAGGTCTGGCGGACATCCAACCAGTGGCGCAGATCGAGAGCATACTTGGTCGGCAACGGCACATACCGATCCTTGTCGCCTTTGCCGTGGGCGACGATGCGGTTCTGATCGAAATACACGTCCTGCACCCGCATGCCCAGACACTCGTTTATCCGCATCCCTGTTCCGTAGAGCAGTCGTGCAATCAACTGCTCGCGTCCCTGTAAACGGTCGATCACGGCCTTGACCTCATCCCGACTGGCCACGACTGGCAGGCGCAAGCCCTTCCGCGCGCGCGGAAAATCGCCGAAGTCCCCGATATCCTTCTTCACGACTTCTCTATAAAGAAAGACCACGGCGTTGAGTGCCTGATTCTGGGTTGACGACGCGACCTGCTTATCGACGGCCAGATGCTTGAGGAACGCATGCACGTCTTTGGCCTCCAGCGTGGACGGCTTGCGCCACTGGTGGAATATCACGAAACGTCGTATCCACCCCAGATAAGTCTGCTCGGTGCGGTAGGCGTAATGTTCCACGCGCAAACACTCCCGCACTTTGTCCTCCAGCACCTGCCAGTTCACACCGTCCGACGCTGCGGTCGTCAGTGATGCCGACACTTCTTGACCTGTGTTGCAAAGTGGCTCGTGCGTACCACATGTGGGCAGTGGCAATCTCGTCGCGCGCATCTGTTCCACCCGCGCGGGGATCGCACTGGCCATCGGGTCTAGCGGACACTTACTTGATTTTGCCTGCGTTTTGCCTGCGGATTTGCCCGCGGTTCCCACAACAGCGGAAATACCCTTGACGTCCCCCGCAATGCAGTTGTATCCTATCCTCATATTGGAAATTCGCGTTGCAGCCACGACTGGATTCGACGAGGCCAGTGGTGCAATCGGTGTGACGTTGGACGGAGGACTAGCATGTGGTTTCGAAATACCAGACCGCGTTTCCAGGGCGATGCCCCTGAATCGTTCGTAGTAGACATCCAAGGCGTCGCGAGCCTGCTGAACCTGCCAATTGTTTGTGCCGGGGCGCGCCGCCAACTCCGTGAGAAACGCCTCGATCTCCACTCGTCCCAAGTCCCGGCGCCGCCGACCCGGGTTGCGGGCGAAGAATTTCCTTACCCATGCAACGCAGTACGGAATGTTTTTTTCTTGGGCACCGGCCTCGCGAAGCGCGTCCACGTACCCATCTGGCCAACGTGGTTCCGGAACCGTTGGCGCCACAACCATCAGACCTGTTTGAGGCATATCAATTCTCCTTTGCAGTTTGATAGGCCTCAAAATACCATCATAACACCTTGCAGGTCAACAACACTTTTGAGGC
>CAZKZI010000236.1:0-1917 GCA_964557205.1 uncultured Lentisphaeraceae bacterium | reverse complement strand
TCCAACGCCGGTGTTCTCGTTGTAACGGAGCCTTAATAGCACACGAATTGGGGCGTTCATCCTAGTTCACTAACAACCTGTTGGTAATGTGGGTGGCGTTCAAACAGACGCCGTATGACATCCGCGTGAGGTAGCAAGCGCGGAGGGCGGAGCGAAAGGAAAATCCGTATGACAAACGAGACGTTGGCCTTTTTTGAAAACTACAAGATCCGGCGGCAGTATTATGAAGCAAAAGGGGTTTGGTTGTTTTCGGTCGTGGATATCCTTCAGGTCCTATTGCAACAGCCCGATTTCAAGACCGCGCGCAAGTACTGGAACAAGCTGAAAGAGCGTCTGAGCAAAGAGGGAAGTCAGTCGGTGACAAACTGTCACCAACTGAAACTTGAGGCCGCGGACGGCAAGAAATACCTGACGGCCGTTGCTGATCCCGAAACGCTCTTGCGCCTGATCCAGTCGGTCCCCAGCCCCAAGGCGGAGCCGATCAAACTCTGGCTCGCGAAAGTCGGGTATGAGCGGTTGCAGGATATGTCCGACCCGGCCCGCTCGGTAGACCGCGCCCGCGAATACTGGCAGCAGCACGGCCGGAGCGAGAAGTGGATCCAGCAGCGGATGATGGGCTAGGAGACCCGCAACAAGCTCACCGACTACTGGAAAGGGCACGAAATCAAGGGCGAGATGGAATACGCCATACTCACGAACATCATCCATCAGGAGTGGGCCGGGGTTTCCGTCAAACAGCACAAGGCGCTCAAAGGTCTGAAGAGCCAGAACCTGCGTGATCATATGAGCGAGGCGGAGTTGATCTTCACCGCCCTGGCCGAGCTTGCCACCCGGCAGATTGCGGAAAGCGTTCAGGCGGCAGGAATGGCGGAAAACAGCGAGGCGGGGAAAAAGGCGGCGGCTTGGCCAAAAAAGCCCGGCAGGAACTCGAAGAGAAAACCGGCAAGAGGGTGGTCTCGGACGAGAATTATCTGGCCCCGCAAGTGGTTTCAGGCCGCACGAGAAAGCGATTCGACGATAAGTCGTAATTTTTTGAGTCTCAAAAATCGCCATTTTTGAGACGCTATTTGATTTGAAGTGAATAAGTGAGACGCAAACGATTCGGCTGTCGGTGTTGATTAATGGGCGGCAAAAGCTTTGATTTTATGGGACTGAAAGACTTTCAGAAAGAATCGCTCGCGAAACTGGACGCGTTTCTCCGCGCGGTCCGTGCGGGGACGCTGGCCGGCGCGTTCGAACAGGTGACGAAGGATGACAAGTCGGAGCTTTTCCGGCTCTACCGCCCGCTCACCGATGCCATGGCGGACGCCCCTTTCGTCTGCCTGCGGCTGCGGCTGCCGACCGGCGGCGGCAAGACGATCCTCGCGACCCATGCGATCAAGACCGTCGGCATCTACCTGCTTTACAACGGCATCCTGGGCGACGAGAGCGCCAACGGCGGCAACGTGCTGACGCGCCAGATCCTCGCCAAGCTGCCGCCTTTCGACGAACCGAAGGTGGTCTACTGCGCCGGTTGCCTCTTGAGCCGCGACCGCCTGCAAGGTGCCCATATCACCGTCCGCCAGACACCGTACGAGATCAAGGTGTCGTAGGGAAGGGGTTTGGTGCCTTACAAACCAACAACCACAATAAAAAACAAGTTGTTTCACCACGAAGTTGTTTTGTTAAATCAATCACCTCTTCGTGGTCTTCGTGAACTTCGTGGTGAGGATTCTGGGTTGCGGGCGTTGTCCGCGTTAGGTGAGAGGAACACGTAGGTGAAAAAGAAAACGCTGAGTCAGGCGGTTGCGGACTTCCGCGACCTGATCGTGCAGGTGCGGGGTGTGCCCGTGATCCTCGACAGTGACCTCGCCAAAGCCTACGGCGTGACCACCAAAGCGCTCAACCAAGCGGTCAAGCGGAACCGTGAGAGATTCC
>CAZKZI010000235.1:0-1928 GCA_964557205.1 uncultured Lentisphaeraceae bacterium | reverse complement strand
GGGTCATGTCCCGGGGTTGCATGTCACGTGAATTGCGGTATACTGTTTATTTTGAGGATCACACCATATACACTTTGAATACTTATGTTTTCCGCGCACGCCACCGGGCGGTGGTGTGCCTCCTGTTTGCAGGCGTGACAGCCGCTGTTGCCGCACCCTCTTTCCGTGCGGACAAGAACTACCCCAACCTCGGCCTACGCATGCGGGTCCTCGGAAACGCCGAACCCGAACCCCTCGCGCAGTATAAAACCTACACATACACCTATACCCGCGGCGATGAACAGTTCAAAAAAGACAAATTCTCCCCCCTTGAACTCTGGCTCGCCACCCAGCATGCCGGCCGCTGGCGCGACAATAACGGTACTGGCCTGACACTCGGCCGCCCGACACACCTGCTGCCTGCTTTTCAGGAAGAGCACATCCTGCGTGAAGACTTTGACCGGGAACTGAAAAAGCCCGCCGCCGCTTTTGATCCCTCCGACATTGGCTCCTTAACCGCCTGGATTGCCGATTTCGGCCCATGCACCCCAAAAAAGCCGGAACCCCTGAACCTGCGTTCATTCTCCCTCGCACGCGCGGTCTTCTTCCCGGTTGAAGAGTCGGCCATGCTGGTCTATGCCTTTCAGGTCAAGACCCGCACGCCTTCCGGCCAGACCACCCCGTCGCAGTGGTTCTGTGCGGTCATCACTATCGGCGACGGTACGCTGAAATCCAAAGTGCGCAAAACCTTTGAAACCCAGTTTCTCGCCAAAGTCGCCGCCATCCCTAAAATCGGCGCTTCTGCCCGGAACGGCATCAGACCCAGAACGCTCTCCACCGGAACCTCCAAACAGCAAGCCGCCGATATTCCGGATCACCCCAGCCGGACAGCGGCACGCCGAAGCGTCGCCAACATGAAGGACTGGTGGACTGCCGAAACACCGGAATACATCTTTCTCTCGGACATCCGCAGCTCAACCGGCAAAAACCTGGTCCGCGGCCTTCAGCTCGTCATGCCCGCTCTGCGGGGGGCTGCCGCACAACTGATTCCGCCGTTTAAAGACACAACCGACGTCAGTGTGGTCCGGATCTATGAAACACCTGAAGCCTATCAGCAGTATGTCGGCAAAGCCTATGCCTGGAGTGTCGGCGTCTGGGTGCCCATGCGACGCGAACTGGTGATCCTCTCACAGGGGGACAACGGCGACAAAACACTGGAGATTATCCAGCACGAGGGATTTCACCAATATCTTTTCTACGCGTGCAACATGATTGAAAATGCGCCCTGGTTCAACGAAGGCCACGCCTGCTTCTTCGAAGCCGCCCGGATCAGCCGCAAGGGCAAAGTGACCTTCCCTGAAAACAGCAGGGGCAGCCATCTGATGCGCAATCTCGACGCTGTGTCCGCACACCTGCCCGGCCTTCTTAAGACCGGTTATAACGGCTTTTACCAGGGATCCGACGAGACGCGCTCACTCAATTATACCACGGCCTGGGCGCTTGTTTATTTTCTGCGCAAAGGGGCGCCCTTAGAGAAAACAAACCCGTATGCCGGGATACTCGACACCTATCTCAAAACACTGGCCGACACACGCGATGCCGAAGCCGCTACCACAGCCGCCTTTGAAGGTGTCGAAATGCCCGCCCTGCAGAAAGACTTTGTCACCTTCTGGAAAAAGAACCGCAACTCCGCCAACCGGTTCGACCCGCTTGCCAGAAAATAACGCCCCCGATTTCCTCTGAAAATCGGCTTGAAACGAGGGTTGACTATTTTCACCCCCCCCGCATAATAGGTGCCAGTCATGGGAACCGGAATGTTTCCGGCTTGGCCTATGGGATACTAGTGTTGAATTTTAAAGAGAGCTTTGGTGACTCCATGAAAAAACTCGTTTTCGGAATCTTCGCGGCGCTATGCGCGGCGGCGGTCTGCGCGACGGATTGCGGCGTGT
>CAZKZI010000234.1:0-1933 GCA_964557205.1 uncultured Lentisphaeraceae bacterium | reverse complement strand
GCCGGAATACCGGCTAAACGATCAAAGTGCGCCCTGGCCCACACCCGCTTCGCTTGATGGGGGTGGCATTGACCGGGAATTGTGAAAGAGTGAAAGAGGTAAAGAGAGAAGAGTGGAGGCTATGCGCGGTTGGGTCTTGCGTCCTGGGTCCGGGAGTCATGAAGTCATGGAGTCAAGCAGAGGCGCGGCTTCGTCAGGTCAGTTGCGGCGGCGCGCGTGCGAGGGCGGTATTTTAAGTATGCCGCGATACTTGGCGATGGTTCGACGGGCCACGGTCACGCCTTGCCGGGTCAGTTTGGCCTTGATCGCCTGATCCGAGAGCGGGTCAGCCGGGTCTTCCGCTTCGACCAGTCTCTTGATCAAATCCCGGACCGACTTGTTTGAAAACGTTGCGCCGTCTTTTCCCTTTAACCCTGGGTTGAAGAAATACTTCATTTCGAAGAGGCCGCGGGGCGTTTGCATGTACTTGTTGGCGACGGTGCGGCTGACGGTTGTTTCGTGCACGCCCACTTTGGCGGCCACTTCTGACATAGTCATCGGCTGCAGGCCCGTTATGCCGCGGCTGAAGAAACCGGCCTGATTGTCGACGATCTCCTGCGCGATCTTGCGGATGGTCTCCTGCCGCTGGTAGATGCTGCGGATCATGAAGGCGCCGGCGCGGATGCGTTCGCGTATATATGATTTGGTTTCTGCCGCAATGTTTTTGTCTTCCAACAGTTTCCGGTAATGGCGGCTGATGTGGATGTGGGGGAGATGGTCGTTGTCCACCTTGGCCACGTAGCGGCCTTTTTCCCGAGCCACAAAAACCTCGGGCTCCACATATTCGGTCTCTTGGGGTGCGAAGGCTTGTCCCGGCCGCGGGTTGAGGCTTTTGACCAGTGCGATGACATGATCCAGCTCGTCGCGGTTTAGCGCGAGGGTTTTGCACAGGAACTTTTCATCATGCGCCGCCAAGCGTTCCAGGTGCTGGTCGATCAGCAGGCGCGCCTCATTCTCCCACGGCGAGTCCTCGACCGTGTCCAACTGCTGCAGAAGGCATTCGCGCAACGTCTGCGAGCCTACCCCGGGCGGGTCAAAAGACTGGATGACCTTGAGGATGCCGCGAACATGGCTCTCGCCGCGTTCTGAGATCATGATGATGTCAGGCAAGCTGCCGGTGAAATAACCGTCGTCATTGATGTTGCCGATCAGCATGAACGCAAGCTCGCGGTCTTCGTCGTTGAGGTCGGTCAGGGTGAGCTGCTCCATCAGATGGTCCTGCAGCGATTTTTTCTGACGTATGGAATCAAAAAGATACTGCCGTTTCTCCTCGGCGTCCGCGCAGGAAGGGGCGTTTTCCATGCCCTGCAGGAAATAGTCGCGCCACTGGTCATCCTGCGCGAGAATGGCATCGACATCCGGGTTGAAGTCCAGTCCGTCGTCCGTGACGTGCTTGTCCGTGTTTTCCGGCATGACCTCTGAGAGGCTGACCTCGGCCGGATCAGAGACATCCTCAATGGTCGGGTTCACCGCCATTTCCTTGAGGATCGCGGCGCGCAGCTCCAGCACCGGCATCTGGAGCATTTCCAGAGACTGTCGCAATTGAGGCGCCAGCGTCATGATCTGGCGCTGCTGCTGACTTAATGTTAATGAAAACCCAGCCATCGGCTCTCTCTGCGGATACCGGCCGGCCTGATGCCAGCATCAATCGTACCATCCGCTTTTCTTTTGCTATCATAGTGAAAGCGTTGGTGTAGGGCAAGCGCGGGTTAGGGAGAAAGAGAGAAAGAGTGAAGAGAGAAGAGGGATTTGTGATTTGGGCTGGGTCCTGGGGTCAGGGACCGGCGGGGTTGTTGCGGCCACCAAGTGACCGCAATGACGAGGGTAAAAGGAGGGATGACCTCCCTGTCTGCGTGCAACGCACAGGCAGGCGTGTCGTCCGTTTCCGAAGGCT
>CAZKZI010000233.1:0-1972 GCA_964557205.1 uncultured Lentisphaeraceae bacterium | reverse complement strand
CAAGGCGCTGGTGTTTGAGGACAGTCCCAGTAACCGGGTGGTGCTGATCACAGCCGACGTGCTCGGGCTGACGCGGGAGATCACGGCGGTCGTGTCTCAACGGCTGAAGACCCGTTATGGAATCGAGCGGTCGCATATCTTTTTCAATTCGTCGCACACCCACTCGGGACCGGTCATCTGGCCGAGCTTGAGCGTCTGCTGTAATTTCACGCAGGAGGAGTTGCAGCACGTCTTGGCGCAGAACCGGGTACTCACGGACAACATCGTGGCGACTGTGGACAGGGCCGTGACGGATCTCGCCCCGGCGCGGCTGTCAACCGGGCGCGGCAGCGCCAGGTTTGCGATCAACCGCCGGAAACGTGAAGTCGCGCCCGTGGACCACACCGTGCCGGTGCTTCGCATCGCGGCTCCAGACGGCACGGTGCGGGCGGTGCTCTTCAACTACGCCTGCCACAACACGACGCTGACGGGCGGGAACCTCCTGATCAACGGCGACTACGCGGGTTTTGCCATGCTGGAGTTGGAGGCGGCCTATCCCGGGGCGACCGCGCTTTTTTTGCAGGGGTGCGGGGCGGACCAGAATCCCGACCCGCGCGGCACGGTGGAACTTGCGCGGAAATATGGCGCGGAATTGTCGGGCGCGGTCAAGGGTGTGCTGGCGGGAGAGATGAAACCCGTGGGCGGTCCGCTCCGCACCGGTTTCGCGGAAGCGCGTCTGAAATTTCCTCCGTTCGATGTGGAGCTGTACCGTCGGGAACTGCTGGAAAAAAATGTATTCAAGCAGCGCCGCGCCAAGCTGATGCTGGAGGCTTACAATTCCGGCAAACCCGTCGAATCCATCCCTTATCCTGTCCAGGCACTGCGTTTCGGAGACAGTCTCGCCCTGCTATGCTTGAGTGGTGAGGTGGTGGTGGATTACGCGCTGCGGGCAAAGCGCGAATACCCGGACACGAGTCTGTTGATTGCCGGCTATTGCAATGAGGTACAATGTTACATTCCGTCTTTGCGCGTGTTGAAGGAGGGCGGATACGAGGCAGACGACAGCATGATCTACTATGGCCAGCCCGGGCCTTTCACGGAAGAGGTGGAGGATGCCGTCTTCAATGCGATACGCCGGGTGATGTCCGACACGCTGACTTATTGCGGCCACTAAGTGGGTCGCAATGACGAGGGTAAAAGTGAATCGCAATTAAAACGTTGTCATATAGCTGGTTTGCGCTTTTCCGGCGGCGGCGCAGATGGTATCTTATGGCATGTCTAAGCGTCGTTTAAAGCGTCATTTTAAAAAAGTGTATCGACAAATCCGGCGTCCTGTCGAGTGGCTGCTGATATGGGCGGGGCAATTGTTGATTCCCCGATTGTCGTTGCGCGGGGCGCTGCGGCTGGCCAACTTCGTGGCGAACAGCGTCTATCTTGTGGACAAACAAAGTAAGGAAATCGCGCGCGCCAATTTGAGGTTGATGTTCGGCAAACGCATGACACCCGACCGTGAAGCGGCTATTATCCGGCGCTCTTTCCAACATATGGCCCGTGTGCTGGTTAATATTTTCTGGTTGTCGCGGGACACCCGCAGGCGCGTTATGTGTCAGGTGGCGTTTCAGCCGGGCGTGATCGAAAAGATCACGCAAAACATGCCCGTGATTATGGTCAGCGCGCACATCGGGAACTGGGAACTTTTACCGCAGGCACTGGTGGCTAACGGCATACCGGTAATGTCGGTGGCGAAGAAACTGGGATCCAAAAGCATGGATATTCGGCTGATTAAGATGCGTTCGACCATCGGGCAGCAGATCGTGCCGGCGGACGGCGCCATACGTCCGCTGGTGACCGCCCTTAAGCAAGGAATAAATGTTGGCCTGTTGATCGACCAGCACATACACATATGGAAGGGCGGTGCGTGGATCAAGTTCTTCGGGGTGCCGACGGGCATCTCGCTGGCGCCTGCCGCCTTGGCGCGCAAGAATCAGGCGCT
>CAZKZI010000232.1:0-1984 GCA_964557205.1 uncultured Lentisphaeraceae bacterium | reverse complement strand
TGACAATAGAGAGCGGAAACCATGCGATCAGCGTTCCCTTGACATTGATGGATCCGGCGGAAATCAGTCTGGCGCCCGGCTCGCGCCTTGAACTGGGCGCGGTCAGCGGTACGGAAACGCTTACTGTCACATCGAGCGGCAACGGCGCTTTGGGGTTGAGCGGCTCGCCTGACGTGGACGCGCTCGCACTTGATGGGGCTGAGGTAGATTTTTCGGCCTCCATGACCTTGGAGGTGCCCATCACGCTGGTGCGCAATACAACACTCAATCCCGTCACGGAGAGCGCGCTCACGTTGAACAGCGTGATTTCCGGTTATGGCGGCATCACCCAAGTCGGCTCGGCGACAGTCACTCTGTCAGCGACCAACACTTATACCGGCCCCACGGCCTTAGGCGCGGGCACGTTGATTGTCTCAAGCATCGGTTCAGGCGGGACTCCGAGTGCCGTCGGCGCATCGTCCGCTGATTCCGCCAACCTCGCCATCGGCGCAGGCACGCTGCGTTACACAGGCCCGTCAAATACCGTCAACCGCGGCTTCACCGTGAACGCCGCTGCCGGTCTGGCGGCCTCGCTGCATGTTGCAGAGGAGATCAACTTCGCGGGCCGGGCACGCGCAACCTCCGGCGCCTTCATCAAGACCGGTCCGGGAACGCTTCGTTACTCCTATCCGGGGCCGCAGACGCTAAACACTCATCAGTGCGAAACACCTTGGGCGATGCTGAATCCAGGAGTCAACGGCGACAGCCCCACGCAGGGTTTCGGCAGTTACAACATCAGCCAGGGAACCGTGGTTATGGGTGTGCCGGGTCAAACCAACACTATCAGCGACCGTGTTTTCATAGGGCTCTGCACTACAGGGGAAGCCGGAGCCGAGACCGCCGGCGAGTTGATAATCAACGGGGGCACTGTGCTTGTGCTTGCTCACAGCACTGTGGCAATCGGCAGCAATAACGGCACGGTCGATACCGCCGGCCCGGATGGTCTGGAATCGCGCCTGACCGTGAACGACGGTCATTTGCAGTGTGACTATATCACATTAGGCGACAACAATATCGGGTTGTCCGGCTTTAACGCGCGTCCGGCCTTTTACCAGCATGGCGGCCTGACCGAGGTCGCGGCCAACTTTAATCTTGCGCACGCCGCAGGAGCGAAAGCCCTAGCCGTCATGACGGGCGGACGTTTTGAATGCGGCATCGCCAATATCGGTTCAAGAGGAGAAGGCGTTTTTACGCTCAGCGGCGGTGAATTTGAAGCTGCGGCAAACATATCAATTGCCGATACAGCCGGAAGCAAGGGGCTGCTCAACCTTAACGGCGGGGTTACTGTTGCCGCCAACATAACAAAAGGATGGGGTGCGGAAGCTGTCGTCCGCTTTAACGGAGGCGTCTTCCGCCCGCACACGGCAGGTCAAAGCCTGAGCGGCCTGACCGCCGCATACGTCTCGACCAACGGCGCGATTTTCGACACTTCACTTGCCGACTACACTGTGAGCCAAAACCTGCTGCAAGACACCGCTCTTGGATCAGAGCCGGATGGCGGATTGCTCAAGCTGGGTAGTGGAAAGTTGACACTTTCAGGCAGCGGTTCAAACTATACCGGTCCGACCGTAGTGTCCAACGGGGTGTTGCGTATTCTGGCGGGACTGCCGTCATCCAGCGGCATCCGGATCGCGTCTGATGGTACAGTTCTGGCCGGTGGCAGCGCTAACTTGAATCTGGCGGCGGAAAGTCTCACGCTTGAGCCGGGAGGGTTACTGGCTTTGGCGTTCACCGCCGAAGGCGACGCCAACGACCGGGTGGATGTGGACACCTCTCCGCTTTTAGGAACCGGCCGCATAGCCCTATACCTTCAGAACACGGATATGTCCTACACCCGCAACGGCACCTACACGATCATGACCTATTCCGGTGCGGATCCAGACACGTCCGGCCTGACCTGCGCCAATCCGGCTTTCGGCAAGAAATACAACTTTGCCGCTTCTGA
>CAZKZI010000231.1:0-2108 GCA_964557205.1 uncultured Lentisphaeraceae bacterium | reverse complement strand
GGTTGCGCTGAAAAAGTCGGGCGGTATGCGGCAGAGCCGCATACCGCCCTTCATCATTTCCGTTTCTTCGCCTTGATCGGTGGCGGAGCCGCACGCACAAGGTGGAGTTCTTTGCGATCGAGCAACTCCCAAGACACCTGTTCGCCGCCCTCGACGCCCAGAGCCGCCGCGAGCGGCATGGGGATGTAGACGTAGAACCTCACGTTCTGTCCCTTGGTTCTGATGGCCTGTATCCGTAGCGGGTAGGACGCGGCGGGGCTTTCCCTCTTTTCGATTTTTTTAGCCATAAAGTTCCTTTCCTGCTTGACAATATAGCCTATAGGCTATATTAGATCAACCATGAATCTCATTTCCGTGAAAGTGGATGACGCTCTGCCCGCCGTCAGGCCGTTCGCCCTCATGCGCGAACGCGTGCTTACTGCCCTGGAGAGAAGGAGGACCGATTTAGAGAAGATGTACGCCCCTGTCATGGGGCGTCCGGAGACGGATCCGGTGCTTCTCACGGCCGTGACTGTCCTGCAGATCATGCAGCGTCTCCCCGACAGGGCATGCGCCGAGGCGTGCCTGTACGACGCGCGGTGGCGCTTCGCGCTCGGCGACATTCCGGTGTTCCATCCGACAACGCTGGTTTACTTCAGAAACCGGCTGGCCGAGAACGACAAGGCCAAGCTCGTGCTCGAAGCAAGCCTCGAGGCCATGCGCGAGGCGGGCTACCTGAAGTCCTGCAGGGCCGTGCGGATCGACTCGACGCACCTGCTGGCGCGCATTGCGGACATGTCGCGCCTGGAATGTATCAGGGAGACGTTGCGGCTCGCCCTCGTATTCCTGTCCGCCTTCGGCGGCGCGGCCGCCTGGGAGCCGTGGTCCGGGCGTTACGCGGATCGGAACCCGGAGGAGTTGCGCAAGACCTCGCCCTCGGGGCTGGCCGCGCACATGGAGGCGGCGGGCGCGGACATGTGCGAGATTCTGGCGAAGGCGGACGCGCTCGGCGGAAACGTAGCGGCATCCGGCCCCGTCGCCCTCCTGCGCCGCGTGTTCGGCGAGCAGTTCGAGATCAGGAACGGGGTGCTTGCCCAGCGCCGTGCGTCTGTGGCCGGCGCGGTCATCAATCCTCACGACCCCGAGGCGCAGTGGTCCACGAAGAAGACGCTCGGCAAGGACGGGTGGCATGGTTACAAGGCGCAAGTCTGCGAAAGCGTCGAAGACGCCGTGTGCTCGAAAGGCGAGCCTACGAAGGCCGTCGTCACCGCCATCCTCGTCCAGCCCGCGACCAACAGCGACCACGGTAGTGTCCCCGGCATCCTCGCGGAACACCGATCAGGCGTCGGCCCGGAATGCCCGCCTCCAGACGAGGCGTTTGTTGACGCCGGCTATGTGAGCGCCCCTGCACTGCTCAAGGCCGAGGCAGACGGATACGCGCTCACGGGGCCGATGCCAGCCCCGCCGCACAGTGGGTCGCGCTTCGGTTCGAACTCCTTCGTCGTCAACATCCCCGGGCGTGTCGCCGTCTGCCCCGCCGGCAACGCCAGCTCGGAATGTTGCAGAATCAACGATGCGAGTTGTGCGCAATACGGCGCCAAATACTATTTTGCCTGGCCCGTGAAAACCTGCGCCATGTGTCCGCTGCGGGAACAGTGCGTGTCCAAGAAGAACAAACTGGACCGCAGAACGCTTGAGGTGTCGGAGCACCACATGATCGTCCAGGCGCGCAGGGATCTCTGCAAGTCGCCAGAGTACCGCAGCCGCATGCGCAAGCGCAGCGCGGTCGAGGGCACTCACAGCGAACTGGTCCGGGGGTACGGCCTGCGGCGTTGCCGCTACAAGGGTAGGAGCAAGACCGACCTCCAGTCCCAGTTCACCGCGACAGCGTGCAACTTGCGGCGCTGGGCGCGCCGCCTGTGCTGGGAAGATCGCAAGAAAGCGTAAAAGGAGCGAAAGGAGAGCTCAGCGACAGCCGGAACGGCACGAAAACCGGGTACGACGACAAAATATCGCATCAAACACGCGCAGGCTTGATCTGGTGCGATGGAGATCGCCAAATGGCTGCCAAAAAAATGGGACATGGCGGCCACAGGCGCCCATCGGCAGCCGACTTTTTCAGCGCAACC
>CAZKZI010000230.1:0-2115 GCA_964557205.1 uncultured Lentisphaeraceae bacterium | reverse complement strand
CGTTTTGGTTGTCATCCTGCTTCGCGCATGGTAAAATTAAAATTTCACAGATGCGGCTGGTAAAGGAGCTTAGTACAATGAAAAAAATGGCCGTCATGGCATACTTGTTTTTCGCGTTCGGGTTACACGCTGTTCAGGGAAGCGTCGTTCTCGTCGAAGCCGAGGGGTTTGCGGACTTGGGCGGCTGGTCCATCGACCAGCAAGCCATGGATCAGATGGGGTCGCCGTATCTGCTCGCGCATGGGCTGGGCGTGCCCGTGGCAGATGCCACGACAACCCTCACGATTCCGGCGGCGGGAACCTATCGCGTGCTGGTCCGCACGCGGGACTGGGTGGCGCCGTGGCGGGCGCCGGGTGCCCCGGGCAAGTTTCAGGTGGCGGTCAACGGGCGCACGCTCGACACGCTGTTCGGCACGGAGGGCGCCGCGTGGCATTGGCAGGCGGGCGGCAAAGTCGATCTGCCCGCCGGCCCCGCCAAGCTCGCGCTGCATGATCTGACCGGTTTTGAAGGGCGTTGCGATGCGATCCTGCTGACGACAGATGACAGGTTTGTTCCGCCCAACGCGGGCAAGGAAATGGACGCATTCCGGCGACAGGCGCTGGGGTTGTCCGCCGTGCCGGAGGATGGCGGCGAGTATGATTTTGTGGTGGTGGGCGGGGGCATGGCCGGCTGTTGCGCGGCAGTCAGCGCGGCACGCTTGGGCTGCAGGGTTGCCCTCATCCAGGACCGTCCGTTGCTCGGCGGCAACAACAGTTCGGAGATACGCGTCGGCCTTGCTGGTCTGATCCACCAGCAGCCGTATCCGCGGCTCGGAGACCTTGTGGACGAGATCGGGCCGGTCGGCCATTGGAATCTGCATGACGCCAAACTCTCTCCGGAGCTTCCGCGTAGCAAAGAGGTGTTTGCCCTCATCGAGGCGCATCCCGAGAAGAAGACCCACAACGCGGGGCCGGCCAGTAATTATGAAGATGGTCAGAAGCTTCGTGTAGTGCAGGCCGAGAAAAACCTGCGGCTGTTTCTGTCGACGCGCGTGATCAAGGCAGAGAAGAAGGGTGCCCGCCTTACGGCTGTCGTTGGCAGGGATATCACGACGGGGCGCGACACGCATTTACAAGGGCGGCTGTTCGCCGATTGCACGGGCGATGGGTGCGTGGGATTTCTTGCCGGGGCGGATTTCCGTACTGGGCGCGAGGCGAGAGGCGAGACTGGGGAGGCGCTTGCCCCTGAACAGGCTGACTCGCTGATGATGGGGGTGTCGGTGCAATGGTATTCGGTTAGCGAGAAAGAGGCATCGCCCTTCCCCGCGTGTCCGTGGGCGCTGCCGTTCACGGATGCGACCGTTCAAGCGTTGACGCGCGGCGACTGGGACTGGGAAGCCGGCATGAATTTCGATTCAGTTCGCGATATCGAACAGATCAGGGATCACGCCTTGCGCGCGACCTATGGGAATTGGGCCTTTCTCAAGAATCACAGCAGCAAGAAGGGGGAGTATGCGAACCGGCGTCTGTCGTGGGTGGCGTACATCGGGGGCAAACGCGAGAGCCGCCGGCTGTTGGGTGACGTCATCCTGTGTCAGCAAGACATCGATGAACAGCGTGTCTATCCCGATGCCTGTGTCACCACGACGTGGGGGATAGATTTGCATTATCCGAACCCCAGGAACAGCGAGCAGTTTCCCGGTCTGGAGTTCCGGTCCATTGCGAAGTCCAAGAGGATTAAACCCTACGCGATCCCGTACCGTTGCCTGTATAGCCGTAACGTCGAGAACCTCATGATGGCGGGGCGCGACATCAGCGTGACGCATGTGGCGCTCGGCAGTGTGCGCGTGATGCGCACAGGCGGTATGATGGGCGAGGTGCTCGGCATGGCGGCATCGCTTTGCACCCGCCATAACACGACACCGCGTGGAGTCTTCCAAAACCAACTCGGAGCGCTTCAAGAGCTAATGCGGCGCGGCGTAGGCACCCCGCCGTCGCCGGACAACTGAGGTAACGCGCATCAGTTGGCGGGTTTAACTTTGTTGACTCCGGAATCCTCGGGGCAAGCAACAAAGCTGAATCGCACGGTTTTTTCTTTTGGAATCACAAATGCCCCATTAACATGCGAAAAGCCAG
>CAZKZI010000229.1:0-2133 GCA_964557205.1 uncultured Lentisphaeraceae bacterium | reverse complement strand
TATATATCATAATACTTTCAACTGTGTCATAGAGGCAACCTCAAAAAGAGCGCTTCAGCTCGGCGTAAAGCGATGGCCGACACGATCAAATCGGTGTCGGGATTGCTGTGGCCGATGGAATAAATGGGTTTCTTCATATCCGTCGGGTATTTAATTTAACAAACGCCAGAACCGAAAACCAGACGTAAAACCGCCGCCCCGAAACCAAAAGCAATGAATTACGTGCGCACACCGTTAATGCAACCCCTTGCAGTCGTTATGCCCGGATGATATTTTATGCGCATGAAACCCAGCCTCCATAAACTTTTCGGTTTCGCGGACGACGGCAAGCCGCCGCTCTTCCTGGCCCCTATGGCCGGCTACACCGACGCGGCCATGCGCCGCGCCTGCCGCCGACGCGGCGCCGCACTCTGCCACACCGAGATGACCAACGGTCTCGGACTGCTGCACGCCGATAGCAAAACTTGGCAGTTGCTCGAAACCTTTGACGACGAAGCCCCCTGCGTGGCCCACCTTTACGGCTCAAACCCCATTGCGCTGGCCGAGGCCGCCGCGCGCGTCGCCGACACCGAACGTTTCGCAGGAATCGACCTCAACGCCGGCTGCCCCGTACGCAAGGTCACCGCCTGCGGCGCGGGTGCCGCCCTCATCCATGATCCGCAGCGCATCCACGCCATCCTTGCCGCGATGCGCAAGGCCGTGACACTGCCGCTGACTGTCAAGACGCGCCTCGGGCCGCGGCCGGACGCGGTCATGATCTTTGAAATCCTGGATGCCGCCGAGTCCGCCGGCGCGGACGCCCTCACCCTGCACACACGTTTCACCTCGCAGGGACACGGCGGCACGCCCGACTTGGCTCTGCTGGCCGAGGTTAAGCGCCGGGCGCACATACCAATCATCGGCAACGGCGGCGTACGTACCGCACTTGACGCCCAGCGCATGTTCGCCGAGACCGGCGTGGACGCCGTCATGATCGCCCGTGCCGCCATCGGCAACCCTTGGATATTCGGCGAGATCGCCGTAGCGCTAGCCGATGGCGGAGCGCCGGACATCGCGGCAGACGGACATGTCCGCCGCGACCTCGCAGATATCCGCGACGCCTTGGAATCGCACATGGCCGACACGCGCTCGCTTTTTGAAAAGATCAACGCGCGTAGCGGCACGGCGACTTCTGCCGTCGCGGCCGAAGCACACCTCGTCGCGGTCTTCCGCTGCCACCTTTTCCGTTACCTGCGCGGACTTAAAGGCTCCTCATATCTGCGCGGACACCTGCACCTTTTGAAAACCCTCGAAGATGTCCGCGCCGCTGTCGCGGCCTGCCTCGACCGGGAAAACGCCTACCGTAATCAATCTTGAAGCGGACGAGGCATTTCGCCTATACTGATGCGCTTCCGATCAGGAGGGGTGTCTGAGTGGTTTAAAGAACCGGTCTTGAAAACCGGCGTGCCGCAAGGTACCGGGGGTTCGAATCCCTCCCCCTCCGCCAATTTTAGTTTCCACGCTATTTAAGACGGTTCACTAGCATCCCATAGGATGCAGGTGTTTAGGTTTGTACAAAAGTAACGCTTTTGATGCGCAAAAAAAGCAATTGCGCCTTTTTACACAAAATACCGTTTGCTTATTGAAACATACGCGCCAGTTGCATTTTATCTAATAGCCTACAGCCTAAACATCCTGCTTGTCCAGGCGTAGCCTTGGCGAAGACTGATGGGACGCTACTGATCAATCCAGAGATTTGTGGCAGAACTACCAGTCGAAAAATTCATGCTCCTGTGCGCGTTTTGCCGCCGTTCCCGCTCTATGCGGACGCCTCGGGGAGGCGTCCCTACCATGCCGTCCGCCCGTCGAATCCCGTCCAGCAGACCGCGCCCGGCCAGCACTTGCAAAGCACCGACATGCGCGATCCCGCGCGCCCCCCCCGGCGTGCGTATGCCCCATCCCTTGCGTCGTGCCATGGACAAACTGCAAGATGCCGCGCAACAGTTCACGGCAGGTCTTAATGGCCGTCGGCAGGAGCAAAGCCACCTGTGGCATCTGTGTTTTGACTTGATTCATCGTGTATATATATACCAAAGAAAGGCAGAGGTCTGGAATCAAAAACTTGCGCTTTTCTGATGTTTTTTTTGCGCATAT
>CAZKZI010000228.1:0-2162 GCA_964557205.1 uncultured Lentisphaeraceae bacterium | reverse complement strand
CGCTTTAGCGAGAAAACGAGCTCGTGCGCATCGGCCCATACCCCGTAGCGTCTCCTCGTGCGCATCGCCCATACCCCGTAGCGTCATGCTCTCTACCCCGGTCCCCGCCATCCCCTAAAAGCGAAGCGCATACGGGCAGGGCGCACTTTGATCGTTTAGCCGGTATTCCGGCGCCATCTCGCTTTAGCGAGAAAACGAGCTCGTGCGCATCGCCCGTATGTCGAAGCGTCTCCTCGTGCGCATCGGCCCACACCCCGTAGCGTCCTCATCCGTGCTTCAAAGGCCGGAACCGCACACGCGTCGGACGGTCAGCCGCGTCGCCCAGCAGCCTGCGCCGCTGTTCGTGATAGTCGGCGTAATTGCCCTCGAGCCATGTCGTCCGGCTGTCGCCCTCGAAAGCCAAGATGTGTGTGGCGATGCGGTCCAGAAACCAGCGGTCATGGCTGACCACCATGACACAGCCGCCGAAATCAGCTATGCCCTCCTCAAGCGAACGCAGAGTGGCCACGTCCAAGTCGTTGGACGGCTCGTCCAACAACAATAGATTGCCGCCGCTTCGCAGCAGTTTCGCAAGATGCACGCGGTTGCGCTCGCCGCCGGACAACACCCCCACCAATTTCTGCTGGTCCGCCCCTTTGAAATTGAAACGGCTACAGTATGCCCGACCGTTCATCATGGCCGCCCCGGCCAGACTGACATATTCCGAACCGCCGGTGATCTCTTCGTAGGTTGTCTTGGACGCATCCAGCGCCGCCCGCGACTGGTCCACATACGACACCACCACCGTCGGACCCACGGTCAATGATCCAGAGATCGGCTGCAACTGCCCAGTGATCAGCTTGAAAAGCGTGGTCTTACCGGCACCATTGCCGCCGATCACCCCCACAATCCCGCCGCGCGGCAGGTCAAAGCTCATGTCCTCGAAGAGCAGCCGGTCGTCAAACCCCATGGAAACAGCCTCGGCCTTGACCACCAGGTCGCCGAGACGCGGCCCGGCCGGTATCTGTATGCGCAAGTCATCCTCGCGCGTACTCACCTCTCCGGCGGCCAGTTCCTCGTAACGGCGCACACGGGCCTGGTTTTTGGCCCGGCGCCCGGACGGGTTGGTGCGCACCCAAGCCAATTCGTTCTCTATCAACTTGCGCCGTGACTCGGCCTGCTTGGCCTCGCGCAGCATGGCCTCCTGTTTCTGTTGCAGCCATGCCTCGTAATTGCCCTTGTAAGGATATGCACGCCCGTTATCCAATTCCAATATCCATTCCGTTACGTTGCAGAGAAAGTAACGGTCGTGGGTTACCACGATCAAGGTGCCTTTAAACCCCTTGAGATAAGTCTCCATCCACGCCACGGATTCGGCGTCGAGATGGTTGGTGGGCTCATCCAGCAGCAGAACATCCGGGTTGGATATCAGCAGACGACAGAGCGCCACCCGCCGCCGCTCGCCGCCGGAAAGCGGCGCCACCGGCGCCTCGGAAGGCGGCAGCCGCAAAGCCTCCATCGCCATCTCGATCTGATGGTCGAGATTCCACAAGTCGTTATGGTCGATAACGTCTTGCAACCGCCCCATTTCGTCATTGAGCTTGTTTGATTCCTCCTCACTCAGATCACTGCCCAGCAGGTCGCAGATCTCATCATATCGGGCCAGAATGGACTTGGAACCGGAAACGCCTTCCTCGACGCATTGCATAACGTTCTTGGAATTATCCAGTTCAGGTTCCTGCGACAGATATCCCACCCGTGTGTTCCTGGCGATCTGGCACTCGCCCATGAACTCCTTGTCCAGCCCCGCCAGTATCTTGAGCAGAGACGATTTGCCCGAACCGTTAGCGCCGATAACCCCTATGTGCGCCCCGTGAAAAAAAGAAAGATTAACATCTTCCAGTATGATCTTCTTCTCATGCTGCTTTGTGACGTTGATAAGTGAAAAAGCGTATTCTCCGGCCATGCATACCCTTCTGTTCGTATTCTCTGACATCATCCTTCGCAACCGATGCGAATTTCCAGCAAGCATACCAACCACCCCCATCAAAGTCCAGCACACCCAGACCAGGCCCGATGCCTGGAAGTTAGAAGTTAGGAATTAGGAGTCAGGAATTAGGAATTAGCCTCCCCTAAAAGCGAAGCGGGTGTGGGTCAGGGCGCACTTTGATCGTTTAGCCGGT
>CAZKZI010000227.1:0-2207 GCA_964557205.1 uncultured Lentisphaeraceae bacterium | reverse complement strand
CACACCCCCGCCCCCTCCGCAACAGCATTTCACTTCTAATTACCTGTCCCTTAGTTACTATAAAAAAAGCTGGCGCGGTATTAGGCATTATGGTACTTTAATGCCTTTTTGAAACCAAAAGGATTTTCCTGATGCCCGGACTGTTGAACATTTCCGAAGCCATGTCGATCGCGCTGCACACCTGCACCTTTCTGGCCGACAACGATGGCGGCCAGAGTTCGGTACGCCTGATCGCTGAAAAGCTAGGCTTCTCAGCCAACCATTCCACAAAAGTCGTTCAGCAACTGGTACGGGCCGGCATCCTGAAGACCATGCGCGGCCCGTCCGGCGGCGCGCGACTGGCGCGGCCTGCCTCTGAGATAACCCTGCTGGAGATATATGAGGCCGCAGGCGGCACACCGACCTACGATGCCTGTCTGCTGAAGAGCGAAATCTGCGAAGGCCGTAGCTGCGTCTTAGGCAAACTCATGGCACGCGAGAATAACCGGCTGGTTTCGCTGTTGAGCAACACGTCACTGGACAATGTGGTACGCTCGCTGATACGCAACCGTAAAACTAAACTCTTTTCCAGACAAACATCACATAAACACAAGACAAAGGAGAAACAACATGAGTGACATGTTCTGTTTTCAATGCGAGCAGACGGCAGGCGGCACTGGTTGCACACGTAGCGGAGTCTGCGGTAAAAACCCTGCGGTCTCGCGCCTTCAGGACGAGATAACAGCCGGGCTGGTAACATTAGCGCGCTCCCTCGATGGCAAGCCGGCCAACCCGGCATGCGAGACGATCTTCATGGACGCGCTCTTCATGACAGTGACCAACGTCAATTTCGATCCCGCACCGCTGAGCGAAATGCGCGACAGCATCCTCGCGGCGGCTGAAAAGGCCGGCGGCGCGCCAGCCTTCAATCCCGATGACATCTTCCACGGAGACCAGGACGTGGTCTCCTTACGCTCGACGCTGCTCTTCGGCCTGCGCGGCATGGCCGCCTACGCTGCACACGCCCGCGTGCTGGGCAAGACCGATCCTGTAGTCTCTGGCTGGTTCCAGAAAGGCATGAAGGCTCTCGGCGACGACCACAGCGTCGAAGAGTGGCTCGGTCTGATCCTCGAGTTCGGCAATATAAACCTCAAGTGCATGGAACTGCTGGACGCTGCCAACACTGGTGCTTACGGCAACCCGGAGCCCACCACTGTCGAGACCGGATATCACAAAGGACCTTTCATTGTTATCACCGGACATGACCTGCTCGACCTGAAAATGCTGCTGGATCAGACCGACGGCAAGGGCGTCAACATCTACACCCACGGCGAGATGCTGCCGGCCCTGGCCTATCCCGAACTCAAGAAACACCCGCAGCTCAAGGGCAACTACGGCACTGCCTGGCAGAACCAGCAGAAAGAGTTTGATAAACTGCCGGGCGTGGTGCTCTACACCACCAACTGCATCATGCCGCCCAAGCCCTCATACGCAGGTAACCTCTACACCACAGCCGAGGTCGGCTGGCCCGGCGTGACCCATATTGACGCTGACACCAATGGGCACAAAGACTTCTCGGCCATGATCGAGCACGCCATTAAGCTAGGGGGGTGGCAGGAGGAGACGCATGGCGATCCGCTGATGACCGGCTTCGCGCATAACGCGGTACTGTCCATCGCCGACAAAGTCGTGGCGGCTGTCAAATCCGGCGCGGTCAAGCACATCTTCCTGGTGGGCGGCTGTGACGGGGCCAAGCTCGGCCGCGACTACTACACCCAGTTTGTGGAGAAGGCGCCGCAAGACACGCTGATACTGACCCTTGCCTGCGGCAAGTTCCGCTTCAACCACTTGCAGAGCAAGCTGGGTGACATCGGCGGTATTCCGCGCCTGCTCGACATGGGGCAGTGCAACGACGCCTATTCGGCGATCAAGGTGGCCATGGAACTGACCAAGGTGTTCGGTTGCGGCATCAATGACCTGCCGCTCTCGTTGATCCTCTCTTGGTACGAGCAAAAGGCGGTCTGCATCTTGCTGACGCTGCTGGCCCTCGGCATCAAGAACATCCGCATCGGGCCCAGCCTGCCTGCTTTCGTCTCGCCAACCGTCCTAAACGTGCTGGTCGAAAAGTTCGGGTTGACCCCGATCAAGACCGCTGACGAAGACCTGGCGGCGATACTGGGCAAGTAAGCGCGAAAAAAGCTCGGGGTCAGCTTATTTTAGGCCGACCC
>CAZKZI010000226.1:0-2294 GCA_964557205.1 uncultured Lentisphaeraceae bacterium | reverse complement strand
TTTGGCAGACTCATTGCCCCTACTATGGGAGCATTTACTTTGTCATGTCACATTGAGTGTAACTGCTTTTCCTTTTGACCGCAATCCCGTTTTTTGCCATATTATCTTTGCAGTGAAGTAATGCGGTCATCGCGATTTTAGGACTAGTCTGTCCCTTTTTCATATAACTTCATTGTTTGACAACATCTTGTTGAAAGGCCTTTACATGGGCAACGTACTGATCATAGATGATGAACCCGCGATCGGCGATTATCTCGCTAGACTGATATCCCGCATGGGGCATCAGGCGCAAACCGCACAGACAGCCTCCGACGCTTTTTCCAAAATCGAAGCCTCGGCATTCAATCTGGTGATAGCCGACATCTGCCTGCCGGACGCCCCGGACGCCCTGCAGTGGATCGAGGACATCGCTAACAAATGCGCGGGTGTGCCGCTAGTTCTTATATCCGGCGCTCCTTCCAGCGAGCTGGACGAGTGCGCCAAAGACAACGGCGTGTTGGCCTTTCTGAGCAAACCCTTTGAACTCACCTTTATACGTAACATCCTGCAAAAGGTCTGCGTAAATGACGCTTGAAACTATAACTCAACATTCGAGGCGTTGTGATCGTTGACAAAACCAAATTGGGAATATCGTTTTTCGACGAGACTTTCGGCGGTATCTACCGCGGCCGGCAGATGCTATGCTCGGGTCGCCACAGCAGCGGTAAATCTATATTGGCCTGCCACTTCCTGAACCAAGGGATCCAAGACGGCGACAAAGTCCTGCTGCTCTCGAACTACCGCGCCCAGGACACGATCATCGTTGCCGAAAGCCTCGGTCTGCCCTTTGCAAAAGCTGTCACCGAAGGCCAGCTCTCGATCTTGGAATACGCTTCTTTCATCCCCGAGAGCACAGCCAGCGCCAACGTGATGCTGCCCCCGCAGTCCTTCATGGAACTGCAGGAGACGGTCGAGTCCCAGTCCATCCGCCGCCTGGCCTTCGACACCATTCTGCCCTGGGTGGCCATCCATCCAGTCGCGCGCATAGCCGAACACGTCTACTCTTTCATCCACGCCATAGAACGTCTGGGCGTGACCGCTATGCTGACCCTGCCCAAACCGGTTTCCAACCCATCTTTCACCCTCAAAAGCCGTCTCGAAGACCTATGCCCCGTGGCCATTAACATAGACCACGAAAACGGCACCAACCGTGTGCTCAGGGTCACAAAGTACCTGGGGGAGGTCATGAACCTTTCGACACTCTTTCCTTTTGTTATCACACCCGGCAGGGGCATCATCTCCGAAGCCGAAGCTCAAGCCATGCCCGCGCCGGAACCTGACATTAAAACGGGGGTCAGCAACAAATCCGCTCCCGGCGCGCAAACTTTGCCGCCGACCGCGCCGGATTCCGCATCAGCAAACGCAACCGACAACGCGCCCCGCAAGAAACCAATCAACTTCTCTTCTGTGATTCGCTTCCCCGAGTAAAGGCGCGAGAAAGACTTAAACCATGTATACCTCATACTGGAACCTGCGGCAGTCACCTTTTTTGAATAGTGTAAATGACCGCCTGATATTCATGACCGAGCAACATCAGGAGGGCATAGCGCGTCTCTTTTATCTGATCGACCAGGAGCGCATAGCGGGCATGCTCACCGGCGCCTACGGAGTAGGCAAGACCATGACTCTGGAGTACCTGCACCGCCGCGCCGCCAAGGCCAAGCTGCCCGTGATCAAAATCGACGCCATTCCACACGGCAGCCTGCCTATGGCGCGCCATATCTTGCGCTGCCTCAACCTGCCCGACCAGGCACCTTCCCTGCCCGAAGCCCTGATGTCAATGCAGGCCTACTGCCAGAGCAACTCCCACAACCTGAACCGCTCGCTGCTACTGATCGACGAGGCTCACCACCTGGTGGCCGGCGACGGTTTCTATCTGGCCCACTACCTCTGCAACCTGCGCATCCCCGCCACTGAAAGCCACGAGGAATGTCCACTTTTCACGATCATCCTTGCCGGCACCGACGACCTGCGGGAATCTCTGAAAAACCAAGAGTCGCTGCGCCGCCGCATACAGCTCGATTGGCGCCTGACACCTCTCACACAGACCCAGACCACCGAATATATCCAGCACCACATGCGCGCCGTCGGCGGCGACATCTGGTCTTTCGCCAAAGACGCCATAGATGCCACATACTACTATTCGCAAGGGGTGCCGCGCAGCATCAACAACATCTGCGACACCGCCCTGATGCTCGGCTTTGCCGCGCAGGCCCCGCACGTCACCAAGGATATCGTCATACAGGCCGCCAAAG
>CAZKZI010000225.1:0-2383 GCA_964557205.1 uncultured Lentisphaeraceae bacterium | reverse complement strand
ATTCGTGTCGCGTGGTCGACTCGCGTCGGACACCTTGAAAGCATAGAACCCTACTTCATACTGAACAGACTTCCGTCCGGCACACGCGTCAGCGTCAGGTCGTAGACGTCCTCGGCAGACGAATCAGATGAGGCACCGATCGCCCCTGCGCCCATCATGACCGCCGCTGCGCCATGACCACCGCGTCCTCACACGCGGCACGCGGCCGGCTACCGTCTGGACGCACCCGTCCGACCAGCCCTGGTCTGTCGCACGGCCGCACGCGCAAGCGCAACAGGACTTTCCGCCCATAACTTCCCCCTTCACTTCGTTACATGCCGAAATATAGTATTAATGACCAATCCTGTCAACCGCCATTGAATATTCGCAACGGCACGGCTGCACAGATCGCTTCCACGACCGACCGCGCAAGCTCAACCCGGGCGGGATTCGTGTCCCATTCCGCAACCTTCTCGTCAAAATGTGTCCGGTTTTCCTCGCGCGGTTGTCCGGTCACTTCAGTCTCTCCGGCGTTGGTTCTCCGCTGCTGACCGGAAGTTCGGGACGCGCGGCCAACTCAGTCTCCACTTCCGCAGGAAGGGTGTCGGATGCACGGGCCTGACTCGCAGCAGCCGCGGGTGCTGCAATGGGCGGACTCAGAAAAAACGCCCGCCACGCGCGGATCTTCGCCGCCTGCACCGGCGTGACCGGTTCATCGCGGAGCGACACCGGCTTGAGGCAGATATGCTGAAAGCCTTGCAACCCGTCGGTAAGCTGGTAGACGTTGCCGAACCCTAAGCGGTCCAGGCTGTCGCGGGCCTGAGCCGGATGAGTCATGCCGTTGGAGTAGAGCACGATCAAGCCCTGGTTCTTACGCGGGTCGAGCGCAGCAGGCAAGTCGGTCGCCTGAATGTTCACAGCCGTGCGGATATGAAACTGCGCATACTCTTCCGGCGTGCGGATATCGACCAGCGTCATCGACGTGTCGCCGCCCAACAGGCGGTCGGCGAGTTCCTGAACTTCGATGTGATCAGTGCCCTCCTGCATGCCGGTCAAAAGCTCCTGCTCCTGCGCCGCCGCCGTCGGCGTGGCAGCCGGACGCGTCTGTACGGCGACCAGGCCGAACGCGCCGATGAGCAACACCGCGCTAAAGACTTTGAGAAAGCGCGAGTTCCAATAGCCTTCCCCTCCGTTACGCGTTCGCTCGATCGCCTCCGCACCCCAAAAGCAGCCGACGGCAATCAGCGTGAAGACGAACGCAAAACCCGCCTCGGAAACACCCAGCGACTCGAATCCGAACACCACTCCGCGGTCGTTGGCCGTCAGCGGCGCAACCGCCGGATACAGCTCGTTGTAAAGGATGCTTCCGCCCACCGCACCGGCCAAGAACACCAGCGCGTCGATCTTGCCTGACGCCATGCCAACCGCCGCCGTGCCGGGACACCATCCGCCCATCACGAAGCCCACGCCGAAAATCAGTCCGCCGAGAATCTGCGCAGCGTAGAGCGTGTGCAGAAAATACACGTTGTCGGTCGTCACCCAGCCGAAGGCCTTAGCGTAGGAGACGCCGAGCATGGCAACGATCACAGCCGTGAACATAACCTTCAACACCGCCATGTCGCGAAAATAGAAGATGCCCGCCAGACGGCGCGAACTCCCGAAGCCCGCGCGTTCCAGCGCCACGCCAAAGGCGAGTCCGATCAGAAGGCTCGCCAGAAAGGCAGCAGGCGAGTCGAGCGTTCCGCTGTTAAAAAAGGTGTTAATCATGCCACTGCCTCCTCACAAACCAAGCCGTGGCATAACCGCCCGCGAACACGCTGACGAGGAAGAGCAGGCTGCCAGAGAGCAGCACCGCGCTACCGGACAAGGCCTGCCCGGAAGTGCAGCCGTTCGCGAGGCGGCTGGCAAAACCGACGATGATGCCGCCGACTAGAGCGAAAACCAGACGTTTGAGCGAGGAACACCGTGCGCCGCGCTCCACGGTGACGGAGCAGCGGTCGGCCAGCAAAGCAGAGATGAGCCCGCCGCAGAACACGCCCGCCAGCATGAAGACCAGATAGTAGTGGAGCGGCTGATCGCCCCATCCGCCGAAATACCGGCTGGCCAGCGTCCGCGCCGGAGCAAGCGCGAGTTCGCAGAAAGCCCCCGCACGCGCGATGCCGGCAGAGGCACCCAGTCCGGCACCGAGGATCAGGTAGGAAGCCAACAGGGTCACGCCGAGCAAAACCCCGGCGAGATAAGGATTTGAATAAGGTTTCGCGTTCATGGCTAGCACCCCGCGCTTTTCTTTTTGGGCGTCGCTGGTGCTTGCGTTGCGGGTGCCGCCGGTTGCACAGCAGGTGACACCAGCGGTGCGAGCGGCGCGGCTTTGACTGCCGCGCCTATCATAATCGCACTCCAGTAG
>CAZKZI010000224.1:0-2390 GCA_964557205.1 uncultured Lentisphaeraceae bacterium | reverse complement strand
AAACATGTCACAATTATGTTGATGCTTTTGTCACTCGCTTGCGCGGCTGAAGCCGTATCCTTCGTTTCGGCCAAGCCGGTCTGGCTCGCGGGCCGCGAAAAGGAGATGAACCTGTTTGTCGGTTTCCGGACCACAGTGGACGGTAAGGCTGCTGATAACGCTGTGCTCCGCATGACAGGTTCGACTGTCTGCCGCATTTTCCTTAACGGCGAGTTTCTGGGCTACGGGCCGGCCAGAGGCCCGCATGGCTTTTACCGTGTTGACGAATGGCCATTGAAAGGCCGCTGCCGCCCGGGCGTGAATGTGATCGCTATCGAGGTGGCCGGCTACAACGTCAACAGCTATTACCACCTCGACCAGCCATCTTTCCTGCAGGCCGAGATCGTGGACGGCGCCAGTGTTCTCGCCTCGACCTCAGGCGCGGGTGCGTCTTTCGAGGCCCAACCTCTTGAAAGCCGTGTGCAAAAAGTGCAACGCTACAGTTTCCAGCGTACCTTCTCTGAAGTTTACCGACTCACTCCTCAATCAGACGCTTGGCGCACCGGCGGCGCATTTGCGCCCGCAAAACTGGCTCAGGCTCCTCAAGTACGTTTGCTGGCTAGAATCGCCCCTTATCCGGCCTTTAATATCCGTCGCCCTGTTTCGCAAATCAGTCACGGCACCATAAAACATAATCCTGACACCAAGGTCTGGGTTGACAGAGCCATGCGCGGTATCGGACCAAACTACAAAGGCTTTCCGCAAGCCGAATTGGCAACCATTCCGCTTCACGAGGTGCAGAAACTTGAAAACGTTTCGCTTACCGCAGTCGGGACAGCTTACGACCACGGAAAAAAACTGCGTATTAAAAACAACGAGTTTCGCATTTTTGACTTCGGTATGAACAACGCGGGATTCTTCGGAGCCGTTCTGCACAGTGAAGCGCCGGCGCGGGTGTATTTCGTTTTTGACGAGATCATGAGTGGTGAAGATGTCAGTATCCGGCGCTACAATTGCGCTAATGTCGTCGCTTATGATTTGGTCGGCGCCGGATCATATCGCGTGGAGACTTTCGAGCCGTATCAGATGAAAGTGCTGAAGATAATCGTCAGCGGCGGGCCATGCGATATATCCGGCCTGTACTTCCGTGAATATGTCAATCCGGACGCCGATCGCGCCGTTTTCAAATCGTCCGATCTGGATCTCAACAGGATATTCGAGGCAGCGCGGGAAACCTTCAAGCAGAATGCTGTCGACGTTTTCGCGGACTGTGCCGGACGTGAGCGCGCAGGCTGGCTCTGCGACTCATTCTTCACGAGCAGGGTCGCTGTAGACCTGTGCGGCAACACCGAAATGGAGCGTATGTTTTTCCAGAACTACCTGCTGCCGGAAAGTTTCGCGCACCTGCCGGACGGCATGTTGCCGATGTGCTATCCTTCAGACCACTATAACGGCAACTACATTCCCAACTATGCCATGTGGTTCGTGGTACAGTTGGAAGAGTATCTGCAACGCAGCGGCGACCGCGCGATGATAGACGCCTTCAAGCCGCGTGTGCTGGCCCTTGTCGAGTTCTTCAAAAAATACCGCAACAGCGATGGCTTGCTCGAAAAACTGCCGGCCTGGGTATTCGTGGAATGGTCACACGCCAACAAACTGGTCCAGGATGTCAACTATCCTTCCAACATGACTTACGCCGAGGTGCTGGACTGCGTGGCTCGACTTTACGACATGCCGCAACTGGCGAAGGAGGCGGCGCAAATGCGCGCGACAATCCGCAAGCAGTCATTCGACGGAACTTTTTTCGTGGACAACGCCGTACGCCAGCCTGACGGGAGCCTGAAACTTTCCGGAGAGCGCACGGAGACCTGCCAGTATTACGCTTTTTTCTTCCGCACGGCCACGCCGGAAACCCATAACGCGCTATGGAAGACCTTGCGTGATGATTTCGGCCCTGAACGCAAAATTACCAAAAAATACCCCGAGATCCATTTCGCAAACGCTTTCATCGGTAATTACCTGCGGCTGGAACTGCTCGCGCGACAACACTTGTCCGCTCAAATCTTGAAGGAGACAAAAGGCTATTTCCTTAACATGACCGATCTGACCGGCACCCTGTGGGAAAACGACACGCCCCACGCCAGTTGCAGCCACGGCTTCGCCAGTCATGTGGCGCACATGTACTACCGTGATGTACTGGGCATCAGAAGTCTGGACACTGTAAAAAAACGGGTGACTTTGGCTTTTTCAGATCTGCCGTTGAAAAATTGCCTCGGCGCCATTCCGGTGAAAGATGACTCGCTCACCGTCAGTTGGCGCAAGCAAGACGGCAAGTTCATTTACAGCTTAAAGATACCGGACGGGTACGAAGCCACAGTCGACACCTCCCGCCTGTCGATCCCCGCCGTGCG
>CAZKZI010000223.1:0-2404 GCA_964557205.1 uncultured Lentisphaeraceae bacterium | reverse complement strand
GCCGGCCGCCGCCGCCGCTGCACCCGCCGCCGCAGGTTCAGCCGCCGCCGCAGGTTCAGCCGCCGCCGCAGGTTTAGCCGCCTTCTCGATCTCCGTCGGCACCATCGAAGCTCGTGCCGCTTCCCCAAAAGCCTTGACCGCCTCATCTGCGGCAGCCGTCGCATACTCCAAAGCTTCCGGCACAAACTTGCGGATACGTTCTACTGCCGAGCGGGCCGTTTCCACCCCCTTGGCGATCGATACGCGCGCCTTAAACTGGCTCTTCTCAATCTGAGCTATTTCCGCTTTATGCCGCTTGTCCGCCGAATACGTCCTGAAGGCGTAAACGACACCGGTGATAGAACCGGCCAAAAGCAAGATTACGGCTAAAATCACCAAAATGATCTTGTGCCCGCGCCGCCCGGCTTCCTCGACGCTTTCCGTCACTTCTTCGATTTCATCTATAGGCATCATGCCGGGCGGCAGATCACCGACCGCACCTGTGTTCCCCAACACGCCGGTCACCTTGTTCGCACCAGTCATGTTCATCTTGCCGATACTGCTGTTTTTGCCCTTGATGACAATCTTCTTGCCGCTCTTCTTGATCCTCACCGGGCCGGCTTTGGCCAGATAACGGCGCATATCACTCAGCAATGATCCGTAGGACGGATACCGCGTCTGGGGATCGACCGCCAGCATCCGCGACACTATCGCCTCCACCTCATCGGGAACCCCCGCACGAATCTCCTTCATCGGCTTGGCCGACCCCTCAAAACGCGCCTTAACAACTGCTGTGGCGTCCTCGCCCTCAAAAGGCGGCGCTCCGGTAATGGCGTGATAAAGAGTCCCGCCGAGACTGTATATGTCCGAACGTAAGTCGCTCTTCTGGCGGCGCACCTTCTCGGGTGCTATATAATAAGGTGTGCCCCAAACATCGTTGCCGGGGCCGCTGGCCATGGCGGAAAGCCCGAAATCAACCAGCTTGGCGTTCTGGTCATTGTCGAAAAGGATGTTCTCGGGCTTGATGTCGCCATGCACCATGCCGGCGTTAGCCGCCTCTTGCAAACCTTCTGCGATCTGCTCTCCGACACGCATCGCCACCGCTGGCGGCACCGCGCCCTGCTCTGTTATCATCTGATCAAAACTGCCGCCGGAGACCAGTTCCATCACGATGTAAGGCTGGCCCTTTTCCTGACCGAAAGAATAGATCTGCGCTATGTTTGGATGGTTTAGCCTGGCGGCGGCCTGGGCCTCGCGCTGAAATGTCTGCACGAACTGCGGATCGTCACCGAGTTTTTTAAGCATGACCTTGATCGCCACTTCGCGCTTGAGTGCCTCGTCACGCGCACGGTAAACCCCGCCCATGCCGCCTGCCCCCAGCAACTGCAACAACAAGAACGGTCCCAGCTTGGCCGGAACCTGAAACTCGCACTCGCACTCGGGGCACTGAACTGCCGCGAAGGCGGGTAAGCCGCTGATGTCAAGCATCGCTCCGCATTTAGGACATGCCGCGCTGACAATCGGATCAGTAAGAATAAAAGATTCGTTTTTGCCGTCCATAAAAACCTCACTCTGCCCTTGCCGCCTGATGCCATATCTCTTCAAAAAAATAAATATTTATATTGCCGTAAATCGCGGGGTTTGTCCATGACCAAAATTACTTCCGCTTTGCCGACGGGTGCGATGCAATAAAGTAAATCGCACCCATTGCCGACTTGACTTTACCACGCCTCATGAGAAATAATACCTGTGTAATTCAACAAACTTTGCGAAAGGATGGTTCGGGATGCGTAATTTCTTTGCTCTGCTGGCAGCCTTGCTGGTTTCCGTCTTGGTTTCGGGTTGCGCCTTAGTCAGCAGCCACACCTCCGCCATTGAAGGCGGAACAAAAACTACCGTGGGTCTTTTCGCCTTTGAGAAGATAGACAACGGGTATCCTATGATCCCGGTCTACTCTGGGTTCAAACAGGAAAAATAACCCCCCGCTTACCTGCTGTATGCTCTATTTGCAACGCCCCGGTCCTGGTGTGCGGATATGGATGTATTGTCTGAAACTCTTAGCGGCAGCCCGCTGCCGGTACAAGTTTAACAGAAGACAAAACAATCATGGAAAAAACCTGTTTTTTAGTGTTAGGCCTTTTTTTGAACTGTCTGGGCAACGACATTGCTGTGCCACCGCAAGCCGACCATGTTTTGCCGGCTTGGGGATCGATCAACGGGCCCGCCGATGTTGACAGGCTCTTCGCCCCAGGACAAGACACCCCCAAAGCTATATGGTCTGAGAAAGGCTATGTGGTTCTGCCTGTCAACTTTTCAAAGGCGCGTCATGCACGTGTCACATGGGATGTCAAAATCAGCATAGATCTGTTGACAGCCAAAGGCGTACAGTTTGATTTCTTCTGCAAAGATATAGCTCCCTTCTCCT
>CAZKZI010000222.1:0-2425 GCA_964557205.1 uncultured Lentisphaeraceae bacterium | reverse complement strand
GCTTTGACCACCCAGACGCGGTCGCCGATGCGGATGTCTTTGCGGGCGATCTCGTCGGCATTGTGGAGGGTGGCGCGGGCTATCTCTGAGCCGGCCAGCAGCACAGGTTCCAGTTCCGCAACGGGCGTGAGCACGCCGGTGCGACCGACCTGCACGGTGACCTGACGGATGCGGGTCTCGGTGCGTTCCGGCTGGTATTTGAAGGCGCGTGCCCAGCGGGGAGACTTGGCTGTGTTGCCGAGGCGTTCGTAAAGAGCGCGGCGGTTGACCTTGACCACCGCGCCGTCGATTTCGAAAGGGAAGTCGTGACGCAGGCCGGCCAGCTCTTCGATGGCCGCGAGCACGGCCTGGATGTCAACGCAGAGCCGTTGCCACGGAGGGATGCGGAACCCCCAGTCGGCGAAGCGTTTCAGCATTTCGCCATGCGAGGGGAAGTCAAAACCCTTGATCATGCCGGCGGCGTAGATCACAGCTTCGAGCGGGCGGCGCGCGACCTCGCGCGGGTCGAGCTGCTTGAGCGAGCCGGCTGCGGCGTTGCGCGGATTCATGAAAGGTTCGCGTCCTGCCTCATCCTCGCGGCGGTTGAGGGCCGCGAAGCCGTCGCGGGTCATATAGACCTCGCCGCGGACTTCCAGCAGCGTCGGCGCGTCTTTAATGGAAAGCGGCAACGAGCGGATGGTTTTGATGTTGGCTGTGATGTCATCGCCGATCTCGCCGTTGCCGCGCGTTGCCGCGCGCGTGAGCGTGCCGCGCTCATAGATCAGGGAAAAGGCTACGCCGTCGACTTTGGGCTCGACCATGTAATCCCAGACCTCGCCCGGCAACTGGCGGCGCAGAAAGCTGTCGAAATCGATCAGGTCATCAAGCTGGCGGGTTTTGTCGAGGCTCATCATAGGCGGGGCGTGGCGCACCTGCCGGAAGGCAGAGAGAGGGGCGCCGCCGACACGTTGCGTGGGTGAGTCGGGAGTGAGCCAATCCGGGTGAGCTTGCTCGATGGCCTCCAGCTCGCGGTAGAGCGCGTCGTAATCGGCATCGCCGATCGCGGGACGGGCATCGACATAATATAGGCGGTCGTGCCGTGAGATTTCAGCGCGGAGCTGGTCTAGACGTTCGCGGGACATGGTCATTTAGCCAGTTCAGAGTAAGCTTTCTTGTCGGATACGAACACGATACGGGAGAAGCCTTTGCGTCGGAGTTCGCCGGAAATCGAAGCCATCAGGCTGCGGTCCACATTCTCCGGGATCAGGATGTTGATCTCCTGATCTCGTTTGAAACCTGCTTTCCGGATGGCTTTGGCCAGGCGGTCACGGTCGATGCGTTTACCCAACACGGAAATGGCGCCGAACTGGTCGATGGCGATTCCCGGGGTGCGCGTGTTCTCAATGACGCGGCTGCCCAGACACCCGGCAAGCAGCATTGCGGCCGCAGCCAAGGCGATTGACAGTGAAAAGAAAAAATGTCTGCGCATACTGACTCCCTGAAGTACGACCACAAAATATCAAATAAACGGGCAGGTTTGGGAGAAAAAACGGTTAAAGGCTGTTTATGCTCGACGAGCGGGGCGCGTTCTGCTAAAAAAGCACTCCCTTTTTTCAATTAAGAAAGAAGGTGTGTTCCTGTACGGGCGATCATGGCTGACTGCCCTGCGGGTTCAGGCTTCAACAAAAAAGAGGTGATTATGCCTAAGATGAAGACCAAGAAGGCCGCCACGAAGCGGCTTAAAATGTCGGCCACGGGTAAAGTTTTGCGAACGCAGGGCGGGAAATCCCACCTGAACGGTTACAAACCGCGCGGTCGCAAGCGCAATCTCCGTGGTACTGTTGTCGCGAATGAGGTTTTTAACAAGACCGCTGAACGCATGTTGCAGGGTAACTAACCGGGAGATTGTGTCATGTCTAGAGCAACAAACGCACCAGCTTCGAGAGAACGGCGCCGTCGTCGGTTAGCCCTTGCCAAAGGTTTCCGCGGTCCGCGCAGCAAACTTTTCCGTCAGGCCACCGAGGCCGTTGACCGCGCGCAGCGGCTGGCGACCATCCACCGCAAGTTACGCAAGCGCGAGTTCCGGCGTTTATGGATCGCGCGCATCAACGCGGCGGTTCGCAGTGAGGGAATGACCTACAGCCGTTTCATGGAGGGGCTGACCAAGGCCAGCATCACGATTAACCGCAAGATGCTTTCCGAGATGGCGATCCACGATGCCGAAGGCTTCAAGACGCTGATCGAGAAGGCGCGCGCCGCGCTGACATAGGCACTGGCACGGCAGAGTGGATGAAAAGAAAAGAAGGCGTCGCAAGACACCTTCTTTTTGTTTAAACTTAACTGCTCAGGAGTCCGGAGTCAGAATGAGAGACCATCCACCATCCACCATCCACCATCAATCAGCATTGCTGCACGCCACTTGTCGGTTTGAGGCGCAGCTTCGCTA
>CAZKZI010000221.1:0-2492 GCA_964557205.1 uncultured Lentisphaeraceae bacterium | reverse complement strand
ATAGCCTACAGCCTAAAAAGCTAACAGCCTATGCGTCCTATGGGACGCTACTGTTTATAATTCAAGAATAACAGATTGACACCAAGGCCACAACAATGGGGAAAGATTACGGCAAGTCTTACAGCGGCTCTTCATCCCGCCACGAGTCGTCCGATTGCGCCCCGAACAAATCGACCTGCGGCAACAACAACTCCGGCAGGTTGCCGCGGGCGAACACGTCGGGAAGCGGCCGGAATACGGCGGGACAGCCGATCGCCATCACGTCAGGCGGGACATCTTTTGTAACTAGCGCCCCGGCGGCCACAAAGGAACGCGCCCCTACGGTCACGCCGGGACAGAGGGTGACCCCGCCCCCGATGGTCGCGCGCTCCTCGATCGTGACACCGTCGATGCCAATACGCTCTGCGTCGCGCTGAGGCTGTTTGTCGTTGAGAATCGCCACATTCGGGCCGATGAAGACCAGATTCCCGATACGGGTTTTGCTCGGGATATAAACGTGAGCCATGATTTTGACGCCCGACCCGATGGTCAGATTCCCCTCCAGCGTCACCTTGTGATGCACGACGACGCGGTTGCCGATCGTGATGCCGCCGCGGATCAACGCCATGTGTCCGCAGGAAAAATGGTTGCCGATGGTCGTGCCCGCATAGAGGATGGCACCGGCGCGGATGACGGCATGAGAGCCGATCCGCAACGGCTGGGAATCCCCCTCATAACGGTATCCGAGAATCACGCCATCATCGACTTGCGCATTGGATCCGATCTCAAACCAGGCTTCTTTCTTCATATGCGTTCTCCTAATCCGGTATAACCGAAACGAATTGTGTTACTCGGACTCCAAAAATGGCTAAACCGACTGTTTCCAGAAACCGCGCAGCATTTCGGCTGCGCGGTCGGCCACCACGTCGCCTGCAGGTTTGGCATACGGCGGGCGGAATTGGGTATAACGGTAAAAGGCGCTCATGTATTCCCGGTCACCGGTATTGGCCGAATCCGTCACATAACCGTGCGAACCGTTCACATACCCGCAAGGGATGGTCAGCGGACAGGGCGAAAGCGCGCGTATCCGGCGCCCGATACCCATGAACGGCTCAAACGGCATAGCGACCACCGCCACGTCGCCCAGCCTCAGCACATGAATGGGCACATCCAACGTGCGCATCACCGAGTTCTCCCTGCCCTGCCGGTACATCGACAGCGCCCACTCGTTCCACACCAAAGGCATATTGACCAAAATGCCGCGATACGCGGGCGAAAGCGCATGCGGGAAGTTCAGCCCGACGCAGGAGAGCGTGTTCTCGTCACCAGCCTTGGCTCGGCGGACAAAATCTTCCATCTCCGTTTTTTCGACCAGCAGTGTTTCCTTGGACGGCAGCGGGGCCAGCGGCAGGGCGACGATCTGCTCCGCGTAGTCCATGCCGTCCCGCCGGGACGGCTTGAGGGAGGCCAGCGCGGCCACCGCACTCTGCCCCAGCATCTCGCCGAACTCTTTTGCCCGCGCCACGCCCCCGACGAACATCTCCTTGGAACTGATGTCCCCGGCACACCCCTGCAGAAACGCGACGGGCACCGGTCGACCGCCTTCGCCCAGAGCTTGGCCCAGGAGGTCTGAGGCCACGGCGGGATAATCGCCGAACATCGTGAATTTTTCCGGATGATAACTCGTTACCGGATGCCCCGTGAATTGCAGCAGCGCGGCGACCGGCTTGCCGTTTAGACCCTGAAACACCACTACGGGCACTTGCCGGTCGATGTCCCCGTTAAAGTCTTTGCCGACCAGCACGCGATCCTCTTCCCGCATTAAGTATGTCGAGCCATCCGCACGCCGTCCTTTGCGGTTGTAGGTAATGCGTCCCTCCTGACCCTGTGCCCAAAGAACCGTGACCGGTTCAAGGGCTTCCGGCAACCGGGCAAGATGCTGCCGCAACGCGGCTATGAACCGTTCTCCCACCGGAAGAAGTTTAACCGCCGGAAGTTCGTCATCCTTTTTTTCGTAAGACCGCGCGTCGCCGGCTTCCACCTCAAACAACCGGGGAATGCTGTGATCGTGAGCGGAACAAATCAAAATCCGAGAGACATCCAGCCCCGTCACTTTAGCGACTTCCTTACGGAGAAAAAGAGAGACACTCCGAAAGTCAGCCATGAAATCCGTCGCGACCAGGCAGACCCGTTGGCTCCCGTCCTCGAGCAGCATGACTGTGGTCTTCAACGGCCCTGCGACGTGTTGCGCCACCGCGTCAGTCCGGCCATGGGTGGGCGCCCCGACTTCAACATCTGTTGCGAAACGACAGGCTGCCACCCGTAGCTTCGATTTGCGGGTGTCGCCCAAAGTGACATCCGGCAGACCAAGCCATGTAAGCCCTGCTGCCGCTCCCGAGCTTTTCAGCATATCCCGACGTTTCATATCCATATCGCTCATCCTCGTTTACAGCTTTTAAATCTGCCGCCCCACCAGCTCGCAACAATTTCTTCTCATATTATTTTTTTAATGT
>CAZKZI010000220.1:0-2598 GCA_964557205.1 uncultured Lentisphaeraceae bacterium | reverse complement strand
TCCACTTTGGTCATGGTCTCGATCTTCGCGTCCTTGAACACCTCCCGGATGCGCGTCAGAATCGAACGTTATAAAGTTGGGCTTTACATGCGGGACGGATATATAGAAAATGTGGCCTTTTACTGACTGACCATAAGCACTGAGGTTAATAGAAAATGCTTTCAGATATCCTGCCTGCCCTGCGCGGACTCATGGCCGAAAACGAAACAATGCCGCGTCTCAGAAAAACCGAGCCCGTAGGCGGCGAGCCTGTCATCTCCATTCCTGATAACTGCCCTGATTTGATAGCGGCGTTGCGCGCTCAACTGTCGGCCCGGACACAGCGCGTCACTCTCAAAGGAATGGGCACCTATGCCGCCGAAAACGCGCCAGTCAGCGGACGGGTCGCCGGCAAGGTCGCCGTGGTTACGGGCGCGGCGCAAGGCTTCGGTTTCGAGATCGCCGACGACCTCGCCCGGCAGGGCGCCTGGGTCGCCCTGGCCGACATCAACGCCGAGGGGGTCCGCGCTGCCGCCGACAAGATCAACGCCGCCTGCGGCCGCGAGGCCGCCATTGGCGTGGTGGTGAACGTGACCGAGATCGACTCGCTGAAACAGGCTTTCGCGCAGATCGTGGAAACCTTCGGCGGCATCGACCTGCTGGTGGCCAACGCCGGCGTACTGCGCGCCGGCAGCGTCAAGACCATCTCGGTCAAGGACATCGATTTCGTAACCGCCGTCAACTACAAGGGCTATTTCCTCTCCGTGCAGGCGGCCGCCCCGATCATGGCACTGCAGCACCAGGCCGCGCCTGACACCTGGTTCGACATTATCCAGATCAACAGCAAGTCGGGCTTGACCGGCTCTAACAAAAACGGCGCCTATGCCGGTTCGAAGTTCGGCGGCATCGGCCTGACGCAAAGCTTTGCCATGGAGCTGGTCGAGGACAACATCAAGGTCAACTCCATCTGCCCGGGCAATTTTTACGGCGGGCCGCTCTGGTCCGATCCTGAGAAAGGTCTTTTCCGCCAGTATCTCGACAGTGGCAAGGTCCCGGGCGCCAAGACCTTCGAAGACGTAAAGCGTTTCTATGAAGCCAAGGTGCCCATGCGCCGCGGCTGCACCACACCTGACGTGATGAAGGCCGTGTACTACCTGATGGAACAGAAGTACGAGACCGGCCAGGCCGTGCCGGTTACCGGCGGCCAGGTCATGCTTTCCTGAGCGCCGCCGCAGACAAGATGCCGCCCCACGCCGCCGCCGCGCACCGCATGGCGTTGCCGCGGTGCGAGATGCTGTTTTTCGTATTGGCATCAAGTTCGGCGAACGTGCTTTCAAACCCTCCCGGCATAAAGAGCGGGTCGTAGCCGAAACCTTTGTGCCCGCGCCCCTCGTCCAAAATCGTACCGCGGCACTCGCCTTCTTCCGTCCATTCGCGCCCGTCCGGCGCGCACAAGGCGATTACACAACGGAAGCGTGCGCGGCGGTCTTCCACGCCGTTAAGTTCACGCAACAGCTTGGCGTTGTTGTCCGCATAGCTGCAAGGCTCGCCGGCATAGCGGGCCGAATACACGCCCGGCGCGTTGTCGAGCGCCAGCACTTCAAGCCCCGAGTCGTCGGCTATGGTCCAGATTCCCGAGGCGCGGCAAAGCTCACGCGCCTTTTTCAAGGCGTTGCCTTCGAAGGTATCCGCGTCTTCCACAACATCTTCCGGCAACCCCGGCACCTGGTCCGCCGCCACCAGTTCCACCCCGGGAAAATCAAATAGCTGACACAGCTCCGCCAGTTTGTGCTTATTCCTCGTCGCGATCAAAAGTTTCATCTCTGTTCGGTGCTCCTTTTCCCTGCCTTTTTTTACCCTCGCCATTGCGTCCACTTGGTGGTCGCAATAACCCGCCTCCCCAACGCCCGAACTTTCAAACTTCCCCCTCCAAGCTGTTTAAGACGGCTAGTGCTTTTCTGCGGAATCAACGTCCGCTCAAAGCCTCGACCGTCACGCGTTCCCAACCCGGTAACGCCATGAAATGCTCCAGCAGCACCGCGCACGCGAAGGCATCAAACAAGGCGTCATGCGGCTCCCGCCCGGGACAAAGCGACCGCACGCAGGCATCCAGCCCCAGTTCCCGTATCACATCCTCCAGCGCTTTGGAAGCCATCCCGGGATAGGCGCGGCGCGTCAGCACGAGCGTGTCCACCCAAGGGCCGATCCGGTGCAGGGGTGCCGCGCGCGTCAGTACGCCGCGCTCTGTGCCAACGTTATGCGCAACCATCGGACAACCGCGCACCCAAATCTGCAAATCCGGCCACAGTTCGTGAAGCGTCGGCGCGGCCGCGATCTCAGCGCGCAAAGCCGCGTGCCGCCCTGGCGCGTGCTGATTGAAAGGACGCTCACCGACACGCAATAGCGATTCGAAGCAGCCACCAGCGCAAACTCTGCCGCCGCTTATTTTAACCATGCCAATCTGCCAGGGTTCCACCGGATATCCGTCCACGCACCCGGTGGTCTCGAAATCAACCGCGGTGAAACATGCGTGCCGAGCCTCTGTGTAGGTCCCGCCCATGTCTCAGCGCATGTTCCCGATGTCGGCGTGGATACAGCCGGACAAACATAAAACCGCCA
>CAZKZI010000219.1:0-2650 GCA_964557205.1 uncultured Lentisphaeraceae bacterium | reverse complement strand
TGTGGGCGCGGGTGCGCCTGCACGGAGAACAACGGAGGGTCGGATGTGTACGCGAGGGCTATAACGTGCCGTCAGGCGTAGGCGTCCGAATAGACGGGGATGTCTTCGGCACCATCACCCCATTCGATCAGCGCGGGGGCTATCGGCGGGGCGCGGATCGGCATCCCCAAACAGGCGAGTATCTTCCTTATCGCCTCGGGCGGGTTGACCGCGCACAGGATGCGCATTCTTCCGCCGCAGCGGTCGCACTCCAAAGCATCCACGGCGAAGACCCGCTTCAGCAGTTCCGCCCAGGCGTACCGCTTGGGGCGTTGTTTCTTGGATAAGGCGGGTTGGGGACAACCCGCGCCACCGGCCGGGCCAAATGATGTCCGGTCTGGCCAAGCGGCCGCCGAAGACTGCGGCCACACCGAAACGGGCGCAGGGCCGACCAGTCCGATGTCCGCATCCGTCTGCATGTCCGTCGGACAGGCCGCGTCTGGCGGAGGTTCCGGACATTCTGCGGCGGTTGCGTCTTTGGTTTCGTCTTCCATTGACTCGCCGCAGGGGGCGAGGCGGTCGCGCCACGATGCGGCAGGCGCGAGGACGCCGCTGTAGCGGATCATGTTGAAGCGCGGCGCGGGGACGAGCGCGGCCAGCCGCAAGAAAAAACGCCTCAGCGGTGAAGATTTCCTGCCACGTTTTCTTCCGGCCTTTGTCGGTCACCTGCGTCAGAAGAAGTGGCTCGACAAAACGCTCTTCCATATCTGCGATGAGCCCGCCAGCCACAACGTGTTGCCTTGGCGCCAGGCATCCGACTTCGTTCACCGCCACGCGCCCGAACTGCGCCGGATTGACGCGATCGAGACGCCGCACTGCCTAGACCGTCTGGAGGTCTGGGTTCCCAAACTCGACCATCTGTCTGCTTGGCAGGACGTTTTCGAGGAAGCCCAGCGCCGCGGCAACGAGCTGTGGTTCTACACGGTCGGGATCTACCAGGGCGGCGTAGTGATGAACAAGACCGTGGACATGCCCCTGATCGACGCTCGTCTGATGCACTGGCTCAATTACCGTTACGACTTGAAGGGGTACCTTCACTGGGGCTTAAACAAGTGGACCGACGACCCGTGGAACGCGCCCGGGGAACACCGCGGCGACGGCTGGCAGGTGTATCCCAAACGGGACGGCCTGCTCAATTCACTCCGCTGGGAGCAGATGCGCAACGGGCTGCAGGATTACGAGTGCCTGTGGTTATTGGAAGACAAAACACGTCAGATTCAGGCAACGCTTGGCACACGGGCGGCTGGGCTCATAGATCCCAGGCGGCGCGGCGTGGAAATCGCCTCCCAGGTGGTGTCCACGTACACCGAGTTCAGTCGCAGTCCAAAAATCCTCTACGCCGCAAAGCGCCAGGCGATCGAGGAGACGTTGGCACTCGACGCGCCGCCGCGCGTGATGCTGCAGACGATCCCCCCTGAACACTCTGTCGTGGCCAACAACAACGCGATCGATGTCTACGGATGGGCCGAGCCGGGAACGCGGCTGAAGGTCAACGGCTGGGAGACCACGGCCGATTCCGACGGCCTATTTTTCTCGCGGATGCGTCCTTCGCAGACCGGAACAGGAACGGTCACCGTCACGGCGGAAGGTTCTAAGGGGCGTAAAGTTATTGAGCGCAAGTTCCGGTTACAGTTTCAACCTTAAGGGAACGTGCGTCAAGAAACGGGGCGAAAGGACGAGTGCTTGTTTGACACGTTGAGAGGCGCGGGAACGAGTCAGTATTTATTGGTACAAAACAGGTTTGGAAAAAGGAATTGAACATGAAACGTATGATGTGGACAGGTGTCATAGTGATGGCGGGTTGCGTTTGGGCCGCAGACGGTGTGCGGCCGCAGACATCCGGCGACATCCGTGTGCTGAACCCCTACGAGGATGTCAAGTGGGACAAGGTCGAGTATCTGCACTCGTTCTCCCACCAGCACTTGCGTAGTGATACAAATCGGAAAGCCTGGGAGATGGGTTACCGGCATCTTCCCGCCTCGAACTATTATCCTGCCAAACCAGCCTATCCTCTACCCGGAGCGTTCGCCCGGAAACATCCCGACGCGATCGGAGCGCCCAACGCGGAACAGACCTGTATGATCGATTCCCCTCTACACTTCAACGCGCTGGGCAGTTTCTATTCTACTGGCTATGGTAAAATCCCCAGCTTCAAGGCTGACACTTCACCCATCGAACATGTGTTCACGGGTCTGAATGTGCTTGATACGAATACTCCCCTGTGGCGTTGCGTTTACCGCCTAGATCTGCGATTCGCCCAAAAAGAGGGGGCGGGCGTGCAGACGGCAGTCTCGTTGACGGTTGAAGGTGGTATTAATGTCGGGTGGAAGACCTTTGAACCGGTTGGCAACGGGATCGTGCGCAGTCGGCCTTTGTCTGTTACATCGAAGTATCAGTTTTTGCTGAAGACGCAGTCGGAAAACATGCGCGTCAGAATCTCTTTTGATCCTGCCACAACAAAGATCACGAGATTTCGGCTGATGCAAGGGGTCAATCGCCCGTGGCGCGACGCTTTCCGTGCCGCCCTTGACGGGACACGGAAAGACGCGCAAGGAAAACCCGTTGAAGGGCTCCTCTTTCCTGATGCCGGCGGGATTACGATCAACCATCC
>CAZKZI010000218.1:0-2661 GCA_964557205.1 uncultured Lentisphaeraceae bacterium | reverse complement strand
AACCCGCCGCGCAATCCGTAACGCCAAATCTCAAACTGGTCGTTGGCTTTGCTGTTCGACACTTCGCCGCCGACATAGGGATTGGAGAGGTACAGCCAAGGTGCGGCATCACCCTCCTGGTATTTAGATATGCGATCCATTTCGGTCAGATCGGACTGAATGCCCGAGACGTTATCTTCGGCAAAGGGATCGAACGCGCCCGCATTGCCTGTCGCAGCCAGATCCGGCCTCGACCCGAAATAAGCAGGCACGGTGTTGCCGCCGCCCGCCGAGCTGCTGACCGAAACAGACGATGAAGCCACCAGCGGCATCGCCTCGCGGCTTGGCAGATTGCGGAAGTGTGTGCGCACATCCACGGATATCTTACGGCAAAGTTCTTCGGGATATCCGTCACGCTTCAGCAGTTGCAACATCTTGTCCGCCAGATGCGGCTTGTTCATCAGAAAGGCGATTTCAACCCTCATCTTGCGAGCCATGAAGACCGGGTGGTTCTCATAAGCGTGCGTAACAACGTCCGCGCCCTCGTCATACCAGTTTGGTTCATAGCGCTTGCACAGCAGTGGATTGTCGCCAGCGGTTGTGTAACCGGTCATGCCCTGCAAGAAACCGATCTTATAGCTGCGGGCAGCCTCGGAAATGATGCTTTGCGAAGGGTTGCGCATCAGAGAAAGGTTACAGGCGCTCTCTTGTCCGATATCGCCGTAAGGATAAGCCACCATCGGCACTTCGCTGTCGTTATCGCCTAACTGTTCGGCTATTATCTTGCGGCTCTTACGGAACTCGCCACGCATGCGCCGGTCCCACTCGTTCATCGACTCCAAGCGGTTCTTTTCCTTCAACCACAGGCGGTTCGGCAGCGACATGCGGATGACCCGTCCTTCCGGATCGACCGTTGCGTCATAATGCGCCCCGTGAAGATGGCTGCCTATAACCCAGGTGCCCTGCGCCGCATACTTTTTGATTTCAGCCCAGCCAGCAACTGACGGCGTGTACTCCTCTTGGTATTTGGTGATGACGAACATGCCGAACGGCACGCCGACCTCCTCCGCGACCGGCGAACCCAAGGTAAAAGCCGCGCCCAAGGCATCGTCAAAAGTCACCGCCACAACCTTCATTGGCCGTTTGGGCTTTTTGGAACGTTTCTTCGCTGACTTGAACCTGCGTTTGCCGGTTATGCCGTAACAAACATTATCGATCAGCAGCGCTGTCCAAGGCGGCGAATCGTCCTCGTCTTCTTCGTCCTCTTCAAAATCCGGATAAATACGGTTCCCGCCAAGCGGCATCCCGATCACTTCAGGTATGTCGGTCGGCGCGATGATGGTAAAACCTTCATAACGTAAGGCGTTCAAGTGCTCATAAAACCGCCGCACTGACGTAACCGGCACCCAGTCGCTCTCCGTCAGATCATGATACAGCAAAGTAAGCACGCAACCCTGCTCGCCGGCGGCCTCCAGCTTGTCGACGCAACGCAAAGCCTCCTGATAATTCCCTCGGGCGGTTTGCAGCCGCGCCAGAAAATAGTAGCGCATGGGATCGGTCGGATCGTAATTCACAAAACGGTCGTGCAATATCTGTTCGGCGTCATCATAACGCTCTTCTACAATAGCCAGTTCAAACAGTGCGATCTTGGCGCGTATGTGATGTCGGTTATGTTTCTCCAGCACATGCACCGCCCATTTTTTGCTTTCAGCGTAGCGTTTAGCTTGCATGCATTTCTCGGCATAGAGTATTATGGCGCCGACATCCGAGGGATTATCCTCAATCGCCTGTCGAGTTTGACCTAATATGAACTCGTCTGTGTACAAACCGGGCGTGCGTTCGTCCAGCACCGAGCAACGGTTAGCCATGCGCAAACGCAATTTGCTTCGCACCAGCGGATCCTGGGTCTGGTCGATCGTAGCCTGCAGCCTTTCAATGCTCATTCCCCCCATGTCGGATATCTCAGCTATGTCCGCCCTCAGCATCATCGCCCGCTTGTTGCCCGGCTCGATCTCCAGCACATCAAGGCACAGTTGGTCAGCGGCCCGTAGCTCGCCGACACGCATCTCAAGCACCGCCTGATCCATCAAAAATCCCGGATTGCCGGGCAGCTCGATGTTGACATGCCGCCAGATTTCCACTGCCTCGTCATACTCCAGACGGTGAGTCAAAATGGTCGCCAGATTAATCTGTATGTCCAGCCGGTCGGGTTCCTCTTTGATCAACTGACGGAAAATAGCCTCTGCCTCATCCGGCACTCCCAAGCGCAACAGGTTCTGCGCGTACCAGAACCGCAGGTCGAACAGAGCCGGGTTGATCTCCAATGCCTTGCGAAAGTGCTTGTCCGCCGTCTGCCATTCCTGCTGCATGATCGCGGCCTGCGCCAATAGGTTGTAAGGCATCCAGGCATCAGGCATCAGCTCCCGGAAATATTCCCAGAGACGATAACCCTTCTCGGGCATGCCAAGTCGTATATAAGACCAGCCTAACCCTTCCCATCCGGCCGGCAGCGAAGGGTCGAGACGCAGCGACTCTTCCAGAAAAGGCACACATTCTTTGTACTTCTCCTCTTGGAACAGCATCAATCCGTGATATAATAGGGCAGCCGACACGGTGGTGTCGACATCAGGTTGCGCTGAAAAAGTCGGGCGGTATGCGGCAGAGCCGCATACCGCCCTTCAT
>CAZKZI010000217.1:0-2674 GCA_964557205.1 uncultured Lentisphaeraceae bacterium | reverse complement strand
GTAACCGTTCACGGGGTAGCATCACGGGATGATTACGAGACGCAAGTCTTATTCAATGAGACTTAATTTTTAGATCTGTGTGCTATTAAGGAAGATTTGCCGAAGAATGATTTGGAATCAGCCCGGCATCCCGTCGGCGTGGGTGCCAGGCTCATTAACCCATAACGGGTAACAGGGACGGCTCCGGCTCTCCGCGGAAGTATGCGTGGACGGCGGCGAAGATAAACTCAAAGGCGGAACGTCCTTGTAAAGCGCATGTGCCGACTACGGTCCAGAGACGTTCATTGGTTTCTCGTCCCTTTTCGCTGCGTGTACCTTGCGTGATGAGTCGATCTATGACCACAAAACGCACCGCTTGTTCGGCAAGGTTGTTTGTAGGCTCACAACCGGGTGTGGTGATGAATACAAAGTAGGCTTTGCCGTTCTTGCGAAATCTATTGGCCATATTGAAAGGCCCTCGCTTCAGTTCCTTGCCTTTCTTATCTAATTTGGAAGGAACATTGTCAAGGGCTGCGTCCATGATCTTTTTGCGTGCATTTTCCATCGCACGGTTAAAGGTTTCCGTGTCGAGGTTCTCGCGATTATGAATGACCTTGAACATATCCTTGACTGCGCCGAGGAGTTTCTTCCCGTAGGCCTTCGTCTCGGCATCACGCAGCCCGGTCAGATACTTGATGTCGCGGATCAAATGGGCGATACAGAACTGAACGGTGATGCTGAAATCTTTCATGTACTTGTGATAGGCGGAGAAGTAATCGCAACCGAGCGCGCCGTTGAACTCTTCGCCGAGCACATCGATCAGCACCTTTGAACTGCGGGATTTTTCGATTTTAAACAGCACGTAGAGATTGGCCCTGAACACCCAGGTCCAGAATTTTCCGCCGTTTTCCTTATGTCCGGTTTCGTCCACATTGAGGGTCTGCTCCAGAGGCAGTAACTTAAGCAGCTCTTCATAAGACGCATCCAGGGAATGAGATGCCTTTTCGATGATCTTGCGCAGATAGCCGCGAGACACCTTTTCGCCCAGCACGTCTCGGATGAATTTGCGAATCGTGGAATAAGAAGCGTGATCGACCGCCTTCATGTAGGCCACCAGAGCAGTGAGACGTTCTTTGAACAGTCCTTCTTTGACCACGTGCTCAGGGAAAGGGTGATAGTGGATCTTTCCGCAACGCTCACACCAGATCGGATACGAACGGTGTTCCTCCTTGAGCACCATGATCTTTTCCAACTCCATCTGCTGGATGACACGTGGCGGGCGGTCGAGAAAAACCACATCCGGATTGTTGCATTCAGGGCAGGCGTTGAGTCGGTAATCGTGAAACTCGTTAATGTCCGCTTCAGAAAATAACGGACGCTCATGTCTGGGATGTCCGGGCTGTGCGCCGATCTTACGCTCGTCTCTCTTGCGTTTCGCCGTCTTGGGCTTTGTGATGTCGGATGAAGGGGGCTTACTGGAGTTCGATGAATTCTTCAAAAGCTGAGCCACCTTATTTTCCAGCGCTTCGACTCTCTTTTGCTGCAGATCGACCTTCCGCGACAACTCGCAGATGTTTTTGACAACCGCATCAGGGCCAGCGTGAAAAATGGCCAACGCCTGTTCAGGAGTGATCATCGCATAACTCCTGACGGAAGTGTTTGCTCAAAGGATACAGATACACATCTTTGATCGGTGCCTTGATGCTGTGTGCCCTGTCATTGCGTGTGCGACCCTGCGTGGCACCCAGTCGTATCCAGTTAGCTGCGCGATAACAAGTTCCCTTGAATCGCGAGCGATCCACAAAGGTTTCCATCGCATACACGGGATGAGCGTACTTCGCCTGCCAGTCTGAGCAAATGCGTCGGGCGATCAGCCCCAGTACATGGCTGGCCAGATGCGGAACTTGAACCCAGGACGGAATGAGAAATCGCGTGTTGTTGGTCATATGCTGTAGGTTGTGCTCGCGTGCCGCGCGATCCCAGCCGATAAACGCGTCGCGGTCCGCGCATTTCCAAGCAGCCGAGCCGAACAGGACGCATGCCACTGTTCGTTCCTGCCGATCCCGCACGAGGTAGCGGAGGTTTTCGCCGACGGTAGTGCGGTGTCCAAGATAGTGCTCGTGGGCCAACAGGCCGTCGAACAGCCGCGCATCGTCTGAACCTGGCGCGACGATGTTCACGCGTAACGGCTGTAGATTACGCAAGGCCGCATGGATCGGTTCGGACGGCGCGGGCGCAACGGGTACGTGGCGCTTTCTCGAAGCATTCGGTGAATATCTCTGACGTGGCGGTAATTGGATGTGACCCGCCCGCTCCAGCTTCAGCAATAATGTGCGTGCCGCCATATCTTTGAGACGGCCCTGAGCGTTACGCCAATCCCAAAGGCGGCATAGTTCCACGCTCAGCGATGACCGCCCCCACGTCGGATGCGCAACCATCAAAGTGCGGATCAATTCTATGTCCGCATCGCTCACCTCACGCCCTTGTACTATCCTGGTCTTTGTCATGGCGCAAAGTATACGGCAACCCGCCCACTTGAGTCCAGCTAAAAAAAAACTATTTTTTCACGCTTGCTTTATGAAAAAGATAAAACTACAATAAATATTATTGAACTGGGTTTATTCATAATTCAGGCAGAAAGTTGTACACGGCGGACGGGTTCCTGAGCTACTTATTGTACGCCGTGAACGATTAC
>CAZKZI010000216.1:0-2681 GCA_964557205.1 uncultured Lentisphaeraceae bacterium | reverse complement strand
CTATACCGGCCAGCCGGAGATGCAGGGCGGGCTGGTCAAGACGCTGGACTTCAAGATTTATCTGGGGTTGCTCAGTGAGACCTACAACGATGCCCACCGTCAGGATTTGGCGCGTGTGCAGGCCGTTGCCATCGATATGGTGGTCGTGAACCTGTATCCCTTCAAGCAGACGGTCGCGTGTGCCGGCGTGACCCCCGAGGCGGCTCGCACAAATATCGACATCGGTGGCCCCTGTATGGTCCGGGCCTCGGCCAAGAATTATCTGCGCGTGGCTTCGGTGACGGATCCGTCAGACTACGGAGTGTTGCTGGAAGAGCTTGACGCGAACAATGGCAGGTTGGATTTTGGCACTCGCCTGCGACTTATGAAAAAAGCTTTCGCGCATACCGCTAGCTATGACACCGCGATCGCGGAGTTTTTCGCGGGTGTGGGTGAAACCGAGGCTCGAAGCGCATATAAGGTACATGATTAAACATGATTGATCTGCATCTACATTCCATTAATTCGGACGGGTCTGACAAGCCCGAAGAACTGGTGTGCAAGGCCGCGGTTGCCGGGGTGTCGGCCATAGCGTTGACCGATCACGACAATATGGGCGGGGCAGAGCGCTTTTTGGCGGCTTGTCGCGAAAAAGGTATAACCGGTATCGCCGGCGTGGAGATCAGCGCGGAGATCGGCGAAGGGCAGAGTTCGATGCATATTCTCGGATATGGACTCGATCCGCGTCATCCGGCCATGTCAGAGAACATGGATCGTCTCCTTGACGGCCGCGCATGGCGCAACGGGAAGATTCTTGAAAAGCTGGGCAGCTTGGGGGTAAAGCTGGGGTGGCCTGAAATAAAGGCGTACGCCGGTCAGGATGTGGTGGGGCGTCCGCATATCGCTCAGGCTATGGTCGCACGCAAGTATGTCGCTTGTGTGAAAGAGGCTTTCGAGCGTTATCTGGCCAAAGGGTGCCCGGCGTATGTCGATCGTTACCGCATGTATCCTGAAGACGCGATCAACATGATCCGCGCCGCAGGTGGCGTGGCCGTTTTGGCGCATCCTTTCTCTTGGAAGCTGAACGAGCATGATCTGGAAATAGGGTTGCGCGACCTTAAGTCTTTGGGACTGAGCGGTATCGAGGCGGTATATACGGATTATAACGCCGAGCAGACGGTTGCGCTGATGCGGCTGGCGTTAAAGCTGGAACTGTTGACCACCGGCGGCTCTGATTATCACGGCCTTTCAAAGCCGGATATATCGATCGGCAAGGGTTTTGGCAATTTACATGTGCCGGACTCATACCTGCCACCGCTGCTGGAGGCCTTGGGGGCGGAGAACCCCTGGGTGACGTTTATATGAGATGGAGCGACATGCTCGCGGAATTGATCAGGCGTACTACAAGCGATCTTCCTGCCGATGTGTGCGCAGCTCTGGGCAAGGCCGCCGCCAGCGAAAAGCCGCAATCACAGGCGGCCCTTTTTTTGGCGGCACTTGAGGAAAACGCCTCTCTGGCCAGAAAACAGTCTGTGCCGATGTGTCAGGATACCGGCACGCTGAACTTCTTCTGGCGGGTGCCGCGCGGTACGGATGTGTTTGGGTTGGAGCAGGCCGCGCGCGAGGCAACGGAACGCGCCACGCACGAGGGGTGGCTGCGGCGCAACACGATTGACGGTCTGTCGGGCAAGTCGGAAGACACCAACGTGGCGGAGGGATGTCCGGTTTGCCATTTCGAACAGGTCGAGGTTTACGCGGACGATCAAGATTTGCCTGCCAAGACGTTGGAAGTGTGGTTGCTCCAGAAAGGCGGCGGCAGCGAGAACATGAGCCGGCAGTTCAGTCTGCCCGACTGCGAGCTGCAGGCCGGGCGTGATCTGGATGGTGTGCGCAAATGTCTGTTGCGAGCGGTCTGGGAGGCGCAGGGTTACGGCTGTGCGCCGGGAATTCTGGGAGTGTGCATAGGCGCTGACCGCGCTGAAGGGTTTGCTGTCGCCAAGCGCCAGTTGTTGCGTCCTTTGCATGATGTCGCGTCGGAACCGGCTCTGGCGGAGTTGGAGCGAAATGTGCTGGAAGAGGCCAACCGACTGGGCATCGGTCCGATGGGCATGGGCGGCCAAACCACGTTGCTGGGCATCAAGATCGCGGCAAGGACGCGTCTGCCGGCCTCTTATTTTGTTACGGTGGCCTATATGTGCTGGGCTTGCAGGCGGCGCGGCGTGCGGGTATCCGGTGAAACGGTCGAATGGCTGGGGTAATCATGCGGGAGATCGTCTATCCTTTTTCCGAGTCGGATGTGCGGGGGTTGCGGGTCGGCGAAGCGGTGCGGGTGTCCGGGTTGATATTTACCGGACGCGACCGTCTGCACAAATATCTGGCTGAGGGCGGCGCGGCACCTGTGACGCTGCGCGACGGAGCGATTTATCATTGCGGGCCGGTGGTCGTGCCGGAAGGCGCGGGTTGGCGCGTGGTGGCGGCAGGGCCTACCACGTCGGTGCGCGAGGAGCCGTACATGGCGAAGATCATAGCGCAGCACGGCGTGCGCGTGATTATCGGCAAAGGCGGCATGGGCGCGGCCACGTGCGCGGCCTGTGAGCAGTGCGGCTGTGTCTACCTGCAGGCGGCAGGCGGTGCGGCGGCTTTGCTGGCGCGGCGGGTCAGGCGGGTGGCGGGTGCCTGGTTGCGGGAAGAGTTCGGCGCCC
>CAZKZI010000215.1:0-2778 GCA_964557205.1 uncultured Lentisphaeraceae bacterium | reverse complement strand
CAAGCGAGTGACAAAAGCATCAACATAATTGTGACATGTTTATTCATGATAGAAGTCCTGTTTTAGTTGTTGGGCAAATTGATCAGATTGACGGGTGTGCGTTTAAACTTAAGGCATGCGGACTGTTCAGGGCTTTGTCGATTTCATGCGGGGCGGATCGGGGAATAAGCCCTTGAGCGCATTCTCGCAGATGGCGCGTGTGTCTTGCGGGAAGTCGTTTTTGATCATCCATTTCAAGAATCCGGGGTCTACGTTGACGAGATCACGAAGTTTAGCGCCCTTTTTTTTACCGAAGTTAATTGCTATTTCTCCGTTGACCCAGCGCAGGCGGCCGGAGCGGTCGGCATTGAAGGGGTCGTAAGGGTTGAAGGTTTTGTCCAGACTCCCCATGTCTTGCGGCAGGTCGGTGTAACGCTTGAACTGGCCGATGATCACATCGAGGGTGGCGCGCACGTCCGCTTCCGCGCCGTGGGCATCTTGATGATCACGCTCGCAATAGAACCTCAGTGCCGCTGACAGGTCACGCGGTTCTCGGGTGTGGAAGATGCGTTGCGCGTCAAGCAGGCGGCGGCTGGGCGCGTCAAATGGGATGCCTGCGCGAGTAAACTCTTCCGAGAGCATGGGGATGTCGAAACGCCCGGCGTTGAAGCCGGCAAGGTCGGCTTCTCTGAAGAAGGACAATATTTCCAAGGCCTTGTCTTTGAAAGTTGGCTGTTCGCGCACGATCTCGTCAGTGATGCCGTGGATGGCGGTGGTTTCGACGGGGATAGGAATGCCCGGGTTGATGAGCCAGTAACCTTTGACCTCGCTGCTGTCGGTTTCGATACGTATGGCGGCTAGTTCTATGATGCGGTCGGCCCGCGGGCTGATCCCGGTGGCTTCAATGTCGAAAACGATCAGAGGGCGGTCGAGTTTGATTGGGAACATGAAAGACCTTTAGTTTGTTTGTGGTTAATAAAAAGGGTTTACGGGTTGACAGTGGGGGCGGAAGGTCGGAAGACGGTGTCGAAATCGACCAGTCCGGCACGTTGCGGCAGCACGTCGCCGGAAGCCATGGCCGCTTTCAGCTCGGCCGCAGATTCGGCGTCATACCACCAGTAGCTGAGCAAGGAGCGCTCATCGCCGAATTTAGAGAGTACGGTTTTGGGTGTTCCGAACTTGTCCCAGTAGAGCAGGCGGGTGACATCAGTGTTCCACAGTAGCACGTACGGCACCGCGGCGGTGATGATGCGGTCGATCTCGCGGCAGATGTCGTTTCTCTCGGCGATGCTGAAAATAGTCTTCTGTTTATCGATCAGGGCATCCACGCGCGGATCCTTGAACCCCGTGATGTTGTTGCCGGAAGGACGGTCGGCCTCTTTCGAGTGCCACATGCTTTCAGGGTCGCGGAAAACCGAGCCGCCCCAAGAGGCCCAGGTGATGTCAAAATTGTATTCATCCATGTCGCGCATCCAGGAGGCGAAATCTTTACGCTCTATTTTCATGCGGATACCGACCTCGTTAAAAGCGTTCGCGCAGACCGCGAGAAACTTGTCAGCGCCGCCGTCGCGGGTCAGGAAGCTGAAACTGAGTACGCGCCCGTTCTTTTCGAGCAGGCCGGTCTGCGGGTTTGGCCGGTAACCGGCCTCGCGCAGCAAGGTTTTGGCGCGGGCGATATTGAAACCGATGATTTCGTTCTCGAAAGGTATTTCCGAGTTGTACAGATCTTCAAAATAAGAGCGGTGCAGGAAGTAGGCTTTGAACATCATGGTGCGGTTCATGGTCTCGCGGTCGACCAGATGGGACAGGGCCTTGCGCACCCGCAGGTCGTCGAACGGCGGACGGCGCATGTTCATGGCGAAGCCCTGGAATCCGATCGGTTTGTGATTGCGCACGAGTCGTTTAACGATCCAGCTCTTGTCGAACCTTTCGCCGATGGTCTCATTAGCCCAGATGCGGGCTGTGTAGACCGAGTAGACATCGACCAAGCCTTTCTTGAAGGCCTCAAAAGCGTTTTCATTATCGCTGAAGTAACGGAAGACGACACTGTCGAAATTCATGGTGTTTTGGAATGAAGGCTTTGCGCCTGCCCACCAGTCGCGCCTGCGGCTCATGCGGATCTCTATCTGTTCCTTTACTGAACTAAGGACGTAGGGGCCGGAGACCACAGGCTTGTCAAAGTCGAGGCGGTTGAAATCTTGGTCTTGGAAAGCGTGTCTGGGCATGATCTCGAACGAGCCGAGCGCTAGCAGGTTGCGCCAGTGGCTCTCTTTGGCGCGAAAACGAATGGTCGACGGGTTCAGCACCTCCGGCGAATCGAAGACGCCCAGCGCGACCTTGGCGGCCCCGGTGGCGTTCTTGGGATCCATGATCTGGTCAAAGGTCCATTTAACGTCATCGGCGGTGACCGGGGTATTGTCGCTCCATCTGGCGGAGTGGTCGAGTTCGAAGGTATAAGTCGACTTGTCGTCGGAGATAAACCATCTTGCCGCCAGGCCGGGCGTGAACTCCATGGTGAAAGAGTCGGTGGTGAGCAGGGTCTCGTACATCATGCCGAAAACCTGCCGGGTGTAGGTGTTGGAATCGATATAGCCATTCAGGCTTTTCGGGGGCTGGAAGGCGGAGAATCGCAATATTCCCCCGGGTTCCGCATAAGGGCAAGCCACAGGATCCGGCCCGTCCTGCCACCCCGCCTTCGGTAGGCGCTCTCCGTCGGGCAGTGCCGCCAAGGCTGTCAGGAGCAGTGCTATTTGCAATATTAAGCGCATTATGATGGGATGTGTGTTAATCCTCAAACCG
>CAZKZI010000214.1:0-2787 GCA_964557205.1 uncultured Lentisphaeraceae bacterium | reverse complement strand
CAGAACTGGCTTTTGGCGAACAGCCGTATCCTGCGCCTCGACTTCTGTGGCGACCTCAAGATCTTCGACGCCGCCGTCCATAACGTCATCCCACTCCTCCAGAAGGCCGACGGAAAGGACAACATTCCCGAACGCCGCTTGCACCGTGAGACCTTCGGCAACGTCACGCTTCTTCACAGCGACAAACAGCCGAACCTGACATGCCGCGCCTTCTTCCCTGAAGAAGGAGTTGCGCAAGTGTTCGCCTGCAAAACAGTGTCTCTTGAAACTTTATGCTACATCAGCGTTGGTATAGTGGCGCATGCGAATGAAAAAATCGCACAAGGCGCATTCCAATTAGAAGACTTAGTGAGTGTCAGTCAAGACGCGACACATCCCAAAAAGTTTGTGGAAGGAAAACACCTTGACCGATGGCTTCCTGTAGCATGTCGATGGCTCGAGTGGGGTACAAAGCGTTCGCCTTCCTTGCTTCGCCGACCAACATTTGAGGAACTATACACCGTTCCTGAAAAGCTGATATCCATTGATATGTCCGCAGGCGTTGCGAACCTCCGCGTTGCTTACGACGACGGGCAACTCTTCCACAATCATTCGGCGTGGTCATTCGTGCCGTGGCACGCGCTTTCCGGTGTACGCAACAACTCACTGAAAAAAACCGCGCGTTATGCTGATGACAAACCGCCACGTCCCGACCTGCCGCAGCGCGAGAAGTTAGAGGCAACCAGCCGCCGTTTCTCGGTCAAATACCTGCTCGGCGTGATGAACTCGTCGTTAGCCCGTGACTTCCTGCGGGCGAACCGCCGCAGCAACATCCATCTTTACCCTGACGACTGGAAGAACCTCCCGATCCCCGACATCGCGCTTGCCCAACAGCAACCCATCGTTGACCTCGTGAACCGCATCCTCGCCTCCAAGACCGCCGACCCCGCTGCCGACATCTCCGCCCTCGAACAGGAACTGGACGGCAAGGTGTCTGCTCTTTATGGCACCGATAACCAAGGGGAGACCAATGAGATTTCCTCCAAAAGCGTAAAACTCTCCGTGCGAAAAAAGAAAGATGCTCCTCTTAAGAAGGTGTTGAGCACTCGTTGTCTACCTGAGTTGAAAGCGCGGTGCGCCTACTTCGATGTCGGAACCCTGCGGGCCTGGCTCAAAGGCGCACGCGTCAAGTATACCGCTGCCACTCTGAACCGCTACATGACCGAGTTGACGGACGCCGGTTTCCTCTGGAACGCCGGACGTGGCTGGTACAGTTTCATCCCAAACCCGGCCCAACTCGACGCCGAACCGCTGGCGGGGATCAAGAAGGATATGCAGGAGCGCTTTCCACTGTTGGATTACGCCTGCTGGTCCACGCAACAGGTCAATCCCTACATGCACCACATGCTGGGAAAATCCGTCACCTTCGTGCTCGCACCCCCGGACGCGCTGACCTCGGTTTACGACGATCTGCGCGAGCGCGGCTATTCGGCCTACCTGAATCCGAATGAAAAGGAGGTGGGCAAGACCTTCAAGGTCGATGCCAGGACCATCGTGCTCCGCAAGCTCAACACCCTCCATACACCGGTTCAAGACCACCTGCTGAGCGTCGAAGCCTTGCTGGTCGACCTGAGCCTGGAGTCCGAAAGGCTCTTCCTGATGGACAAGGCCGAGTTCCGGCAAATGGCGGCGCGGCTGGTCACATCCGCGCGGGTTGACTTCGCCTCGCTGGTATCCTACGCGAAGCTGCGCGGCGTCGCCGTAACAGACCTGTTCCAGAACAGTGAATCAATTATCTCCTCTTTTTGACGAAACGAGTAGTTAATTGATTGGTGCCACGTAAATGATTGGTTATCAGGATGATACAAACTCACTGTTTTGACAGAATATGGATAGCCGCCAAGCAAGCCGAATTACGCCTGCGTGATCCTGGATTATTGGAAAAGTGTATCCACGCCCTACAACTGCTCGGCCTTCTGGCCGACTCCGGCATACCGTTTGTCTTCAAGGGCGGCACCTCCATGGTGCTCCTGCTGGAGCGTTTACGCCGTCTGTCCATCGACATTGACATTGTGTCCGAGTCGCCCGAAGCCGTCGATCTGGCCTTCCTGCGACGCCTCGCCCAAGATTCGCGGTTCGTGCTTGTGGATGAGGATGACCGGGGCGACCACCGCCTGCCGCGCAGGCGACACTTCAAGTTCTTCTACAACTCCGTCTGTTCGAGTAAAGACAGCTACGTCATGCTGGATGTTCTCCAAGAGCGGAATCTCTATCCCGTCACCCGGCGCACCCCGATCCGAGCCTCTTTCATTGAGACGGTGCGGGAGCTCGAGATCTCGCTGCCCACCGTCGACGCCCTCCTGGCCGACAAACTCACCGCGTTCGCACCCAACACGGTCGGCGTCAAGCTAACCGCCGAGAGCAACATGCAGGTGATCAAACAGGTCGTGGATGTCGGGGAGCTGTTCGAACGGGCCGCCGACCTGCCGCAGATCCGGCAGACCTACGTAGCCATATTTAAAGCCGAGAACGACTATCGCGGCGGCACGTTCACCATGAACCAAGCGCTCGACGACACGATTGGAACCTCGCTTCACATATCCGAGATCCGGCTCAGGCCACAAGACCCGACAACCACACTGATTGACGCCGCACGGAAGCGGCTCGAAAATCACCTTATCGGCCCTGCGCTCGACATGGACAACCTGAAAGTCGCCGCGGCCCGTGCCGCCTGCCTCGCCGCACTGATACGGAATCCGGCCTCACCATTGACACTCGATGAACTTCGCTATGACCCCGCCCGAGTCG
>CAZKZI010000213.1:0-2790 GCA_964557205.1 uncultured Lentisphaeraceae bacterium | reverse complement strand
ATGATGTAGGTTAGTTTGTCGATTCACTCCTTTGAATACTGCGTTTCGCGGGCGCGGAATAGGGGTTGCGGGTCTGCGCAGGGGCGTGCTATATTAATTACTTAATCGCGAGTACGGAGGTGGGTGATGGGCGTGAAGCTGGAGAGTGCAGAAAAGAGCATCGATTTGGTGTTCCCCAGCACCGGTTATAAGAAAACTTTGTTTTTCAACAAGTTTGCGATAGAAGACGCGGATGTCGGTTTGTTTTTAGGTTTTTGGTTTCTCAACAAGGTCGGGTAAGTCGCCGATGAATTCGGATGTTTTGTCTCAAAGGTGGATGCGGTCCGTTTTGCGGGGTCGTTTAAGGAGTACGTGGCAAAGCTGAACATTATCCCGAACGATTCTGCTGACGGGGTGATGAGCGGTACGTGTCTGAAGAGTGCTCCTCTTGTCCGGCAGATCCTGTGTGCGAGGGTTGGGGATGTCGGTGAGATGGACATGTCTTTTTTCCCGTTGTCCTGTGTGATCGGCCCCAAAAATGCAGGTGAGAAGGTTGAGGTTGAGCCTGTTGCCGCGTTGATGTCCAGCTTGCAAGCGCATGTGAATTTCGTCTGCCGTTTTCTCCAGTTTTTGGAGGTGAAAAAATGATGCCTTTCTTTGCAGTACCGCAAGAGAATGTGAACTATCTGCGGGGTGCGGAAGCTTATGTACATGGTATCCGCGGGCAAGAAGCAGTCTGGGTGTCCTCGGCGGAATTCGGAACGTTGCGGAGCGGTGACCGTGATACGGCTCTAAAGTCCAGTGTGGTGTCGATTGCGGACAGCGCCGTGACGATTGCGGACGAGGGCAGCGTCTGCGTGTCTTTCCCGGGCCGGGAGTGGTCTGCGGAGGCAAAGAAACGCCTGGAGAAACTGGTCTCAAAGGCCGCCCTGAAAACGATTGCGCCGGAAGAGCGGAGAGAACTGCGCGAGCTACAGGGCCTCCGCCGTGAAAATATGCCGGGCAGGACATACGAAGATATCATGCGTACGGCGGAACTCGACAGGCGGCTTGAGAATCTCAAGAGGGCGCTCGAAGAGTATGTCAACTACCTCCCCTGCTAAAAAGACATACAGTAACGGGCGCGTGAAACGGGGGAAGCCCCCGATGGCCACGAGCCCGCTCAAACCGCACAATTACAGAAAATGCCTGCCTGAGCTGAAGCGTGACTTCGAGAGCCGATGCGCCTATTGCATGAGGTCGTTGATACGTGCCGGCGACAGGGAAATGCAAATCGACCATTTTGACCCGCGAGAAAAAAAATATAAGATCCAGCGATACGCGAATCTGTTTCTTGCCGACGCGCATTGTAACGGGACGAAATCAGACACATGGCCTAGCCCAGAAGAGGGGGCGCTTGGCCTACGCTTCCTAAACTGCTGTGATGAGCAGGACTACGATTGTTGCATTTTCGAAGATCCCCAGACACATGAACTGGTTGGGTCGACTCCGGCGGCGACTTACCACATCGAGATGATCGATTTGAATGCACCGCATTTGGTCAATGATCGGCGAAAAAGGGCTGAAATCCTCGCGTTGCTGACAAAGAAAGGCTATTTGGATACAAAGGACGGCCCGAAGGTCCGCGCACTCTTAGAGATATTGGAGAAGATCGTCGGAGAAGAATTGATTCCGCCCATCCCTCCGCCTCCGGAAGACTGAGGTTTTTTTCGGCGTGCCTATTGCATGGAAGAAGGGCAACCACAGTTGCCCCTGCCGTTTGCCGAGAGTGAGCATTTATTCACGTTTTGCGCAATGGCCACAAGGTAGCCAACAAATCCGCACGATGTTGTTTTTTGATGTTTTTATTGGCTTCGGCAGGGGAGTTGATGTTGGGTTGAAGGCGTAAAGACCGGGAGCGGTGTGCACAAAGACAGAAGTGGTTCCTTTGCGTTTGATGTCCACGGCGAGATGCGCGTTGACGGTGGTGACGGGGAATCGGCATGACTCGCGATGCTGTAATTGTCGACACCTGCTCTAGGATCAGCATCCTTGATACTACCTAGCCTAATTTTGAACCTTGCTGATGAGTTCGTCGAAGCGGCTGTTTGTGGGCATGGCGAAGAGGCAGCGGCCGTTGCTGCGGGCGGCCCAGAGGTTGCCGATGTCGCGTTTCTCTTGGGCGTCCGGAGCGTCGAGAAGATGACCGCCCTTGTATTCGACCACGAGGATCCGGCCGTCTTCAAGCTGGCAAACGAAATCTGGATAGAACCAGTCGGTGGAGGTCTGGAGCCGGAACGAGGTCGCGCGGCGCGAGAGGTTGCGAACCCAGAAACGGACGTCGGAAAGCTTAGTGTCGATGAACTGGGCGCATTTGAACTCTTCGGTCAAATCGCCAGCGGGCGTGGTCTCTTTCATTTCGCCGGGCTTGGTGCCGAAGTAGTGGTTGCGGAATTGGAAGGATCCCTCGTACAACCAGCTTGGCTCGTAGGCGATGTCCTTGAAGTTGACGGCGTAGTCGTCACTGATCGTGAGCGCGGAATCAAGGGCGAGGTAGTGCTGATATGCGGCTTTGCGCTCGCTCTTGCGGTGCTCGTCGATGCGTTCTTCGATGTTGTCACGCAGGCGGAAGCGGTCAAAGACCAGCGGCCCCACGTCAGTGAGGCCGTGCCGGGCCACGAGGCCGTTGATGGCCTTGCGCAGAAAGACGGCGGACTCCGAAAAGGGTATGTCGTTGTGGTCGATCTGGCGGTCGAGCCAGGCGATCAGGTGTTCGGCGGTCCAGTCCGTGCCGCTGACGTTTCCCAGCGCCAGCGTCTGCTGGTGCAGGCG
>CAZKZI010000212.1:0-2886 GCA_964557205.1 uncultured Lentisphaeraceae bacterium | reverse complement strand
GCCGATCGGCACGGTTGGGGTGCCCTAAAGTTCAGCAAACGCAAGCAAGAGTGTAGCGGGTTGACTTTATGTCCCGTCCGCTTCGAGGGCGTCCAGAATACGCACACGTACCGCATCCATTGCGGAACGATCCTTCTCGACTTTCCAATACATATTCGACGAAACCACGGTTTCCACCGCCTCGGCCACGCCGTCCGTCAGCAAACCTTCCGCACGTTTCAGCCATGCCGCATCGCCGTTGGATGCGCGGGCCTTCGCCACCTTGTCCCGCAGCATGCGCAGATACTCGTAATCCTGCACCCCCTCGCGAACCGCCTCGCTATGTTTGCCTTCCATCACGCTGTCAGGTCCTACAAAGTACGGCGAGTACTCCCTGTGCGCCTGCGCGTAGGCCCGCCACGAATCGCCGATGCCGCCGCCGCACCCGAACGCCCAATAGAACGAGCCCTCCGCCCCGATCTGGAATGCGAGCCAAGCCTGCGCCCGGTGGTACGTGATCGGATCCAGCAGTTTGGCCGGCCCACTGCACGAGTAGAGCCAAAGGGTCTTTCCCGCCTCTTTTTGGCGCAGGTAAAAATCTCGGAACGGCTTGCCCTCCATCACCATCATCGGCGTGTGGGGGCACAGCACGTCGCTGGCCGCAAACATCGCGGGATTGCCTTTGGCCGGGTCAGTGTAGGTCGGATCCTCGAACAACACAACGCCCAAGTTCGCCGCGCGGATCGCCTTGGCCCACGCCACGATAATCTCGTCCTGGCTCAGCTCATGCGGCTCGTCGACCAGCAAAATCACGAGCTGTCCCGCTTTCAACCCCTGCTTCTCAATGTGGCGCACCCACGCGCCGAGCCATGTGCCGACCATCGTGCTGAACCGCGGCGTGCCCATCTTCTCGCCGTTGAACGAGGAGCCCGCGCTGAAGAACACGCAGTAGTTGCGTGCCCCGTTCCATCGCGCCACCCACGCGTCCCACATTGCGAAATCAAGCGCGTCCTCATTTTGCAAACGTCCCTCGACATTGAACGCGGCCCCTTTCGGGAAGACCGACGAAGTGCCCCAAGGGCTGTCCACATACATCTCCCGCATCAGAGCCAGGTTTGCCGCGAGATTGCCTGGTGACTTATAATAGTCGCCCTTGCCCTGCGTGTAGTCCCATCCCCCCACATGCATGAACGGTTGCTTGGGAAAATCCAGATTCCTGATTCTTACGCGCAAAGCCAGATTTTTCTTAAACGGCGCGCCGTTCGACGCCAAACGGATTCTTCCCTTGTATGTCTTGGCTTTGCCGCCCGGCCTTTGGCACGAGACCCACACCTGGCGCGTACATCCGGCCGGCACCGTCAGACGCCGCACACCCTTCGCATCGGGTTCGATCTGGCGCAACGCCGCCGCGACCGGCATCCGGCTTAGCGTGTCGGTGAACAGTACCTCGCGCAACTCAAGATTCACCGCAGCGGGAATTCCGCTCACCGTCATCTCCAAAACGAAATCGCCGTCTTGCGGGTTGGTGATGTTGAAGGTTTCGCCCCGCACCTCGCCGCGCATCAGGTCGAGATCGATCCTGTCGACACCCGCCCTCTGAGCCTGAGACGGCACCGTCATCAGCGCCAGAGGATCCCAGCGGTTGTTCTGCCACACCAGCGGATCTTTCACTCCCGCCGCCCGCAGCACCGGCGCGTTGAGCGCAAGGATCGTTTTGTGCAGCCCGTCGTACGGCAACACCACCTCTAACGTATCGCTGGCCTTCTCCGCCTCAGCGGGAATTTTTACTTTCAGATCCCCGGCCTTGACTTTCAACTCAGCCGCCACCGCCGCAAAGCCCAGTGACTCGGCCTGGGATTGAATCAACTGCAGGTCTTCACGCAGCCGTGTCGCCACACCCGATCGCACACAAAATTCCGCATAGAAACGCCTTGGATCGTCCGTGCGACGCCCCGGCATCTCGCCCTGCAGCCACTCGTCCGGGCCGCGCCACACCTCGATCTCGTCGGCGAAGCAGTAGGGCTGCATCGCCGCCATCACGCAGACATACCGCCCGCGGCCTTTCATCCGATCCGTCGCATACCGGAAGGTCGCGTACCCTTTGGCGGGCGGAAACTGGGTCTCCGTCCCCAACTCGCACAGGTCACCCAGATACGTCCACGACTTTTTGTCCTCGCTGACCAGCACCTGCAGAGATCGAGGCCAGACGACCCCCGCCACACCGGCGGCCGTGCTCCACGACACGCCGCAGACCGGCTCCACCTTTCCAAGATCGATCGTGCAGACGACCGGCGCACCTCCCCGCCATCCCACAGTTTCCTTCTGCGTCCAGAAATGATCTTTCGCATACACCCCGTCGGTGAGCTGCACCTTGTCGGCGGGATCCGTGCAAAACTTGTATCTCGGCACCGCCGACAGAGTGTACGGTTTTTTCAGAGCGACATTTTCCGGTGCCCCGTGACACACCACCGCAGCCCCCAAAAGCAATATTTCCGTCCAACCTTTTTTCACTTCATTCCTCCTTTGATTCTCGCATCCCAAAGCGTTCGTCAAAATGAGCCACACGTTCCTGAGGCGCATCATCACGCAACATTCCTAAATCCATCAGCCGCGTTTATTGTTGCGCAGCACTGCGTTCTTGACCCGCACGTTGCGGATCGTGATGTTGTAGATCATGATATCGTGGCACCCTTTTCGTGCGCCTTTTCCAGCTATAGGGGCTTGCCTTCACCGATCAGGGTTACCTGTACCCTGACATCCTCTTTACCGGGGTTTTCGCACTGGAACGAAACATCGTTTCTGCCGCTCTTAAGTGTGGGGACCTCCCCCTTCGGCACGACATCCTGAACAACTTTGCCGTCCTTATCGTAAAGCTTGCAGTTGTCCTTCGCTTTAAGTTCCACGTAC
>CAZKZI010000211.1:0-2942 GCA_964557205.1 uncultured Lentisphaeraceae bacterium | reverse complement strand
ATTCCCAGGAAAGTTTCCTGAGTTTCGGTGTCGTTTTCATTTGACGCAACAGGGATACGCATTGCATCACAATTCATCCTTCATCCTCATTGCCCTCGGCAGAAACACTGCCATCCCACTGCCGACAACGAAGAAGATCAAGCCAACCCCAGGCAGAAACCAGGATTGTCCTTTCAAGCCAGGTTCTAGCAGGCATTCTTCCGGATTCCCGGGCATGTAATGCACGGTAACGTTCTTGCCTTTCGGATAACGGTTTACGACGCGGCGCGCATGCGACGGATTACTGGAACCATAGTCTCCGTATGCAACACGGTTCCCGTTGAATTTTGTGCTCTCGACGGTAAACTCATAGAGTATTTCCGCATGATAGGTCGTGCTGCTTCCTCCGTTGCTGCCGCTGCTGCGACGACGCCCGACGGATGATTCGATCACTTTGCCTGGAGTGCCGGGCCAGTCCATACTGGCTTTTGCTCTAACAAGTCCACGTATGCCAAAGAAGGCAACGCTCGCCCCGACAATAACGAATATGAACGGGAATATCCGTGAGAAAAAGAATTTCATTGCGGGAGACATTGGCTTTGACGATGATGACGATATTCTCATGTTTATCCTTTCACAGAATGTTTCCCCATATCGCGGGCGGTGTCGATGCGGCGTTTGGCATCAGTGGCGAGCATGGGTTTACTTCTTGATCCACCGGATCCGACCGATCGGTCAGATGTTGACCACTCCTTTGCATTCGGGGTAGGCGGTGCAGCCCCAGAACTGTTTGCCTTCGTTTTTGCCGGTCTTGGCCGTGCGCAACACCATGGGTTTGCCGCATTGCGGACAGGCGGGGATTTGATCGGACGGATCCGGCTGATCAGACTGATCGCGTTTCTTGTGCGCTCGCTCGGCCAGGCGGGCGGCGGCCAGTTGTTCGCTGTAACCGCCCTCTCCGATGAATTGTTTTTCAAGCGCGACAATCTGCAAGTCGAGCAGGTAGTTGGCCTGGTTGATCAGGCAGATCAGGGTATTCGCGCGAATGGCCGGGTCGTCGTGGTCGAGCCAAGGGGCGTAGAGCGCGTAATGGGCCTCATCAGACCGATCCGACAGATCGGACCGATCATGCCTGATCCTGCGGACTTTCAGCGCTTCGGTGCTGTCGGGCGCCCAGCGTTGCAGGTGGCGGTGACGCAGGAAGTCCTCGTAGTCGAGCAGCAGTTCCTCCAGACTGGAGCGGGCGACGTTGACCAGGCGCAGTTCGGTCTGTGACGAAGTGGCAGAGGCGCGACTGCCTTCGGCTATATTCTGGCGACCACTGCGCGCGGCCTGCACCATCTGGTCCACGGTGCGTGACCGCGAATCGATAAATTTCTCGCAGAACCAGACCGTTGCATCGTAAATAATGGTGGTTATCTGGAAACTGCGCAGATCACGATATCCTCCGCTGGGTCTTATTTTTGCCATATTGCCTCCTGTGCCACAAACTGGTTCAACGAAACATAATCCTTCGCATATTCCGGGACAAGATTGCGGTATGCTGACGGCGGCGCGGGTACGCGGCTCCGACTTCATCTGAAGCGTTGCGCGAAAGCTCTGTCCAGATTTCCGCCATGGCTCCCATCTTTTCAGTGGCGCTCATTTTACCGAGTGGAAGTACAAGTCGCATACGACCCTCCAAGTTGGGCAATAACTTAACACACTCTGTAAGCAGAAACAAGTTTCTCGTTTTTCGTTATCCCCAACGGGGTGTGATTCAACTTTGTTGTATCACACCGAGGATTCAGGAGCCAGGGTTCAGGATTGATTTTCAACGACTTACGCATCACTTCGCTTTTTCTATAGTGTACTCAAGGCAGGAAATGAACCGGATCGGACGGGGCAGCGTTTATAGGATTGTGCAATCAGTCACATAACTACTATTCTTTGCTTTTTCTGTCGCACACAAACCTTTCAGAAACACAAACCATGACTATCATCGAGCCGCACATCCACATGCTTTCACGTACCACCGACGAGTATCAGACCATGCACCGGGCAGGCATCCGCGCCTGTGTGGAGCCATCGTTCTGGCTGGGCACCAACCGCCGCTACGCCGGTTCGTTCTTCGATTATTTCAAGCTGATTCTCGAGTTCGAGACTGTGCGCGCCGAGCGCTTCGGCATCGACCACTACTGCGCCATCGCCATGAACCCCAAGGAGGCGGACGACCGCGGCCTGGCCGACGAGGTGATCGACGGCTTGGAACCCTACATCAGCCACCCGCGATGCGTGGCCATGGGCGAGATCGGCCTGAACCTCAACACACCGAATGAGGAGTATGCCATGATACGCCAGTTGCGCATGGCCGAGGAGCGCAAGATGCCGGTGATCCTGCACACCCCGCATGTCGACAAACTGCGCGGCACCTTGCGCATCCTGGAGATCGTCAAGGCCGAAGGCTTCACGGTCGAGCGCATCGATGTCGACCACAACACAGAGGAGACGATACGCCACACGCTGGACTCGGGCTGCTATGCCGGCATGACGGTCTACCCCTTCTCCAAGCTCACCCCCCAACGGGTCTCGGCCATGGTCAAGCAGTACGGCCACGGACGCGTGATCGTCAACGGCTCCGCCGACTGGGGTGTATCGGACCCGCTCGCGCTGATCAAGGTCGTGGACTACATGCGCAAAGACGGCCACGGCGACGCTGTCATCGCCGACCTGGTCTTTAACACCGCCATGCGCTTCTACAGCGCCTCGCCCAACTGGCGGCCCGATTTCGACATCACCCCCGTCGATCCCCGCGAATACCAGCGCTAGCCCGGCTTTGACGGCAATTCTTATAAAGAGGCCGAAATCAGATTTCGACGGAAATATGAGGCTTTGCTGAATCTTGAACCCTGACCTCTGCGTGCTTTTAATACCTGTTGCGTCAAATGAAAACGACACCGAAACTCAGGAAACTTTCCTGGGAA
>CAZKZI010000210.1:0-2954 GCA_964557205.1 uncultured Lentisphaeraceae bacterium | reverse complement strand
TCGACCAGTGTGGCATCCTGTTGTTTTGCAAAGGCGAGGGCAAACACCTTCTTAACCCTGTACGTTATCCCGTCGGGGTTTTCCCGCAACATCCTCTCTGCGGCGGGAAACACGTAGACCGCACCCTCTTCCCGCTCGGCAAGTGCCTCCGCTAAAACACCGCGCAACGTTTCCATAATGGGAAGCGTCACCGCCGCGCCTGTCTTTGCCGTTTTGATGGTAAGGGTTCCGGATTTGAGATTAACCCCCGACCATTTCAGGCAGCAAACGTCACCGCGCCTCAGACCCGTGGAGAGCGCCGTTACAATCAAAGGGAATACAAACGGGTCAGCCTTTGCATCCTTTAACAACCTGTCCACCTCTAGGGCGTTTAGCGGCTTGCGGTGCTCCATTTCTCCGCCATCAGGGGTTTCAACGCGTATATTCTTAAACGGGTTCTCAACTCCTGCCGGCAACACGCGGCCAAAAACCAAACTGAAAATGCTTTTCATGTGCCTGATGGTCTTCGGCGTTTTCGTCCTTCCCGTATCGTCTGGTTCGCCCAGCTTTTCGATATAGGTCTCCGCTAATTCGGGCGTAACCTCCAATACCGACCGCAGCCCGCGTTCTTTAGCCCACTCGGCAAAGCGCCTAATAACGTCGACCTGCCACGTCTGCCAATCCTTAGACCGCTTGCCCTTCATGGTCTGGGTAAAGCTGGGCAGGTCGTCTATGGGTGTTTCTGTCCATCTGCGCCCCGTCTTGGCTTCGATTAAGTCTTCTGTGAGGTGAATAGCCCGTCCCTTTTTCTGCGCATCAATCTTAAATCCCGCCAGTTCTTTTAAGGCGGATTTGCGTGAATCCTCAAAAAGTTGGTCGCCCATGTCCCTTAATGAGAGTGAGGCGGGAGGAATTCCATCTATCGTCGTTGTCAGCGCTTTACAAATACGCTCGCCTTTTTCGTCGGTGTATCTGCCGAACCAGTGTTCTATCAATTTGCCGTCCCTGCCTTTGCGTATTTCCAAACCCATAATCACCTCACTTTCCAACCGTTTGAGAAGATATGAGATAGTCTGCTTTAAATCGGAAAAGCAATCAAGCGAAAAACCAAAACAAACGCCAAAACATTTTGAATATTCAAACTAAATGCCATATATTATAGCAATATAGCGGTAGCGCGTCTGCTTCGGGACCAAAAGGTCGAGGGTTCGAATCCCTCCGCTCCGACCATGTTTTTCAAGCAATAAACCTCGTAAACGCCAATGTTTTCTAGGTTTTTTGTGTTTACGGTCTGTCTCTTCGTTCCCCCTGTCACAGTATGAAACAGGGTGTTTTAAGGATGCGTTTTTTATTCTTAACCCGTTACCAGGGCGACGTGTACACTGCTATTGCACTGGACGATGATCTTCTGGCCTTTGCCATTCAGGATAAGATCAATGCCCCCATCCGCTCCACCACGCGCAGCCCATCCGGATCGCCGGCGGCCACAAAGATCTTGATCGTAAACGGTGCCTGCTTACTCATACATTCTTTTTCTTGGTGCCGGTGGGCACACAGAGTCGCTGTGCACGGAATGGTCACAACACGAACATCTGGTTATTTGATCATTTGCATGATATAAAACCGCTTGACCCAGCACAAGGATTGGACTACATTACCCAAAAGATTAATGATTGTGTCGATGCGACGCCTTGGGGGGATCACGATGAATGGACGACCGACAACTGAAACGGCTCGGACAATGGCAGGAGCTAGGGAACCCGTCTGATGAACACTGCTTTACCGTCTTGTTCCAATTCCGGTATCCGCGACAACCACACGCGCGGAACCGTGGCCGATTTTCTCCGCGAAAAGATTAAGTCCGGATCACACCTCTCCATCGTTTCCGCCTATTTCACGATCTACGCCTATGACGCGCTCAAAGAAACCTTGGACCCGATCGAACACCTTGATTTCCTGTTTGGCGAACCCACCTTTGTGAACCGCCTCGACCCGAGCAAGACCGAGAAAAAAGCGTTCATTATCGACGCGTCCGGCTTAGAGCTCGCCAACAAGCTCCAGCAGAAGCGCGTCGCCAAGGAGTGCGCCGACTGGATCGAGCGCAAGGTGGACATCAAGACCATCAAGCAGTCCAATCTACTACACGGCAAAATGTATCACATCGCCACTCAAGGCGTGGAGGATGCCATTCTTGGCAGCTCCAACTTTACCGTACATGGCCTCGGCCTTGGCACCGGCGGTAACAATATCGAACTAAACCTCGTCGTTGACGGCAACCGCGATCGGCAGGAACTCAAGCAGTGGTTCGATGAACTGTGGTCGAGTCCCACACTTGTCAAGGATGTCAAACAGGACGTTCTCAATTACCTCAAGCAACTCTACGAGAACAACACCCCTGAGTTCATCTACTACAAGACGCTCTACCACATTTTCGAGAAGTTCCTTGGCGACACCGGCAAGACGGATGCGGACTTGGGAAAGACCAGCCTTTTCGAGACGGATATCTGGGACGCGCTCTTCGCGTTTCAGGAGGACGGTGTCAAGGGTTCCATCAACAAGATCCTGCGGCACAACGGCTGCATCATCGCGGACAGCGTCGGCTTGGGCAAAACCTACGAGGCGCTCGCGGTCATCAAATACTTTGAGCTGAAGAATGAGCGCGTGCTCGTCCTCTGCCCGAAGAAGCTGCGCGAAAACTGGACCGTTTACAAAGCAAACAGCCTCCTCAATCCGTTCATCGCGGACCGCTTCCGCTACGATGTCCTCTCTCACACCGACCTCAGCCGTGAGACCGGTTATTCGGGCGACATCAACCTCGCCACGCTAAACTGGGGCAACTACGACCTTATCGTCATCGACGAGTCACACAACTTCCGCAACAACACCCCCGGCAAGCGAGACGACGAGGGCAACCTCATCCGCAAGAGCCGCTATCAGCGCCTCATGGATGACATCATCAAGTCGGGTGTCCGCAC
>CAZKZI010000209.1:0-3057 GCA_964557205.1 uncultured Lentisphaeraceae bacterium | reverse complement strand
CGTTTCCTGCCGCCCTTGATCAGCGGAACGTCCGGAAAGTTCGAGCCGCCCGCCAGCAGCGCGTGGCCGCCATGCTCGCCGAAGAACGGCGCGCCCACGCCGATAGCCGCGCGCCCGTCCTCCCGCGGCGGCAACAAAAATCCCGACGACCATTCAAGCCCGACCGGCGGCGTTCCCGCTGCCCGCACAAGAACCGCAGACAGAAGCACAGCAACGCAGAACATTCGTCCTTCACAAAATATCTTCATGTTCTCACAACCTCGCGCTTGCTGTTACGGGTGCGTATGTTTCAATAAGCAAACGGTATTTTGTGTAAAAAGGCGCAATCGCTTGTTTTGCGCATCAAAATCGTTACTTTTGTACAAACCTAAACACCTAAACTCCTGCATCCTATGGGATTCTAATGATTTTAAAACAAGAAGTATAACAGATTCGGCAAAAAAAAACATTCGCAAAACCAGAAGACACACAAATTCTCCGGAAAACCCGACATAAAGCCGTGGTACGCAACTCCCGAACACTGAACCCTTGTTCTTCTGCAAGTCAACAAAGTTGAATCGCACTCTTACCCGTTCCTACTTGCTTTCAGCCCCTCGATCCCCTACCATCCGGCGCATCTTGAAGAACTTTTGTACCGGGTCATAAAAAAAGGGGGGGGGAGTCACATGAGCGGACAACGTACAAGGATATCCTACAACACACACGTCGCGTTGACCATACTGCTCGGCGCCGGGGTCGTCGCGGGCTGCGCTTCCGGATCGAAGCAAACGACTGAACAGACAAAAGGTTGCCCGTCAGCGCTAAAGAGCGGCCAGTCGGGCAGTGCCATGGACCGAAGCAAGCTGCTGGTCGGCGCGTATTACCTGACCGATAACCTTCACGACGACCGGCACGTCAAGGAGGTGGCCGATGCCGGGATCGATTTCCTCGTCGCCGTCAAAGCCACTACAAACGTGCTGGATTTGTGCCGGAAGTACAAGCTCGGCATGATCACCGCCTCGCGCATCCCGATGTGGTGGGGATCCGACGGCAAACGCGCGGGACAATACCGCGAGACGCTGCCGCTCGACAAGCTGGAGGCCATCAGACAGGCTTGCAAGGCTCACCCGGCGCTCTGGGGCGACTACCCGGTCGACGAGCCGAACGCGAAGGACTTCGCTCACATGGATGCCGTGATCAAGCGCTACAACAAGTTGTTCCCGGGACAACTGGCGTTTGTCAATTTATACCCCATCTACGCCAACACCGCGCCGAAAGGCATCTCCCCCGAACTGCAAAAAGTCCCGTCGCAGCTCGGGACGACCACCTACAAGGAACACGTCGATATGTATGTGGAAACCGTCGCCACGGACTACATCTGCTTCGACAGCTATCCGTTCACCGGCCCGTTCGCCAGCTATCTGGAAAATCTGGATATCGTGGGAACCGCGTGCCGGCAAAGCGGACGGGACATGTGGGTGATCATCCAGACCGGCGCGTGGAAGGCCGAAGCCCTGCTCGACGAGCATCAGATCCGCTGGCAGTCTTATCTGTGCCTCGCCTACGGAACAAAAATCATCATGCACGCATCCTACAGCCCCGGCTGGTGGAACGAGACCACCTCCTGCGTCAACAAGGCAGGAGACAAAAATGTGACCTACGGTTACGTTCATAACATCAACGCCGAGCTGCATGCGCTGTCTGATGTCTTTATGAAATACGACAGCCTCGGCGTCTATCCCTGCGGGAATATTTCCGGCGCGGACGCGTGCATGGTCAAGCAGATCGAGGCGCAGGCGGCGCGCAACGCAGAGCGCGCGACCCCGGCCGAGCGCAAGCTGCTGGCAGGCATCCAGGCCGACGGAGCCGTGATCGCCGGTTGCTTCAAGCGCCGGAAGGGGCGCGGCTACGGCATCATGCTGGTCAACGCCCAGAATCCGTGGGCTGCGGACGCCGCCGTCAACGTCAGCCTGAAATTAAAGGGTTCCGTCTACGTCAAAGGCATCAAAACGCGGCTCGGCCCGCGTTTGAGGCTGGCCAGCGGCGAAGGCGTCTTTATCACGGTTGACTGAAGAATGAGTTTCGACTTGAAACGCGCTTCCACGTTGTCGTATTATCGCCCCGTTTACTTTCCATGTTTTTTGACAAGTGGGCATTGCATCATCCTTCGCGATTGCTAAAAATGTCCCAACTTGTCAACGTTCCTGGGAAAAGAAAAACGAAAACTCAAGAACCCCTTTTGTTTTAGCGGTTTTTGCCAGCATAGCTCAGTTGGTAGAGCACTTGATTTGTAATCATGAGGTCATCGGTTCGACCCCGATTGCTGGCTCCATCTTAAAGCCCCGTAAAACAGCAGTTTTATTGGGGTTTTTTCATTTATTCGCCCCTTGCCCTGTTCAACCCAGTTTTACAGCATAGGCTTAAATATCCCTTATTAGGTGTTTGAAAAGTAATCATGATGAACGCAGTAGACGCGCCGTCAACTTCAAGAAAATCCCGTATTGGCACTCTTGACAGCAACACTAACTGTACAGTATCCTGTCCACCATGAAGGCAATGACCTACACAGAAGCTCGGGAGACTCTGGCAGCCACGATTCGCCGTGTCTGCCGGGATCACATCCCGGTTATTATCACACGCAAGCGTGAGGATTCGGTTGTCATGATGGCACAAGAAGATTATGACTCACTTACGGAGTCCGCCTATCTACTGCGAAGCCCCAAAAATGCCAGAAGGCTTCTCGATTCCATTAGGGAGCTTGAGAGCGGCAAAGGTCAGAAAAGGCAACTCATTGAATGAAGGTCACTTTCTCAAGCCAAGCATGGGAAGATTATCTTCATTGGCAACAGGCAGACCGCAAGTTGCTTAAGCGAATCAATGCTTTAATCAAGGAGATATCAAGAACACCTTTTGAAGGCATGGGAAAACCTGAAACCCTTCGGCACGCTTTGGCAGGATACTGGTCACGGAGAATCACAGACGAACACCGTCTGGTCTATAAGATGCTGGATGATGCTGTTCTCATCGCACAAGCAAGATTCCATTATTGACAGTATGACAATGTGTGCGAACAAAACG
>CAZKZI010000208.1:0-3159 GCA_964557205.1 uncultured Lentisphaeraceae bacterium | reverse complement strand
TAGCCGGTATTCCGGCGCCATCTCGCTTTGCGAGAAAACGAGCTCGTGTGCATCGCCCGTATGTTGTAGCGGCCTGACTCCTGAGCAATTACAAGTTTCCAATCTGTTTAAGACAGTTGGACATCACTCATCTGTCGCTGTGCCCTTCAGCACCGCGATAAAGGCCGATTGCGGCACGTTCACCTGCCCGAACTCTTTCATGCGTGCCTTGCCCGCTTTCTGCTTCTTCAAGAGCTTCTGCTTGCGCGTCACATCGCCGCCATACAGTTTTGCCAGCACGTCCTTGCGAAAAGCGCGGATGTCCTCGCGGGCGATAATGTTGCGTCCGATCACGGCCTGCACCGGTATCTTGAACATGTGGGGCGGGATGGTTTCGGCCAGGGCCTTACACATCTGACGCCCGCGAGCCACGGCCTTGTCGCGGTGTACCATGCTGGAGAAGGCATCAACCACCTCTCCGTTCAGCAAAATGTCCATCTTGACGATTTCGCTCTCCCGGTAGCCAGCCGGCTCATAGTCCATGGAAGCGTAACCGTGACTGACACTCTTCAGCATGTCGTGAAAATCAATAAGCACCTCATTCAGCGGCAGCGTGCAGGTCAAGATCACGCGCCGCGCGTCAAGGCTCTCCGTGGCCGTGACCTCGCCACGTCGTTCCAGAACTATGCGCATCATGTCGCCGATGCAAGAGCTGCGACAGATGATCGTGGCCTTGATCATCGGCTCTTCTATCCGCTCGACGTTGGTGACATCCGGCAGATGCACGGGGTTGTCGATCTCTATATCCTTACCGCCACGCAACAGGACTTTGTAGATGACCGAAGGATGAGTGCTGATGATGTCGAGAGCGAACTCACGTCGCAAGCGCTCCAGCACAACTTCCATATGCAGCAGACCCAGAAAACCGCAGCGAAACCCGAACCCCAGCGCCACCGAGCTCTCCGGATGGAAAGTGAAGGCGGCGTCGTTCAGGTGCAGTTTCTCCAGTCCGGTGCGGACCTTCTCATATTCATCGGTGCTGACCGGATACACCCCGCTGAAAACCATCGGACGCACATCCTTGAATCCCGGCAGCAACTCCGTCGCGCCGTCCTTGACCGTTGTCACGGTATCACCGATCTTGATGTCCGCCGGATCTTTGATGGTGCCGACCAGATACCCCACCTGTCCGGCGGCAAGTATATCGACCGGCTTTTGGTCGGGGTTGAAAATTCCCACCTCCCGCACTTGCGTGGTCTGGCCGCTGCCGGCGAAAAGAATCTGGTCATTGACGCGAATGCAGCCGTCCACCACCCGCACATACGTGATCACACCACGATAAATATCGAACACCGAGTCAAACACCAGCGCGCGCAAGGGCGCATCCTGGCCGCGTGTGGTCGGCGGCGGAATCTGCTCAACCACCGCCTCCAGCACTTCTGCGACACCCGCGCCGGTTTTGGCGCTGATGTATAGAGGCCGGTCAACCGGGATACCCAAAACATCCTCAATCTGGTGCGCGACATCTTCCACGTCCGCACCGGGCAGGTCCACCTTGTTCAGCACAGGAATGATCTCAAGATTATTGTCTATCGCAAGATAGGTGTTGGCCACGGTCTGCGCCTCGACCCCTTGTGCGGCATCCACCACCAGCACGGCCCCCTCGCAAGCTCCCATGCTGCGTGAAACCTCGTAGGCAAAATCCACATGTCCCGGCGTGTCGATCAGATTCAGTTGGTAGGTCTTGCCGTCTTTCGCAGTGTAAACCATCGACACCGGATGCGACTTGATCGTGATGCCGCGTTCGCGCTCCAGATCCATCGTGTCCAGCGTCTGCTCGCGCATGTTGCGCAACTCAATCGTTTTGGTCAGCTCCAGAATACGGTCCGACAGCGTGGTCTTGCCGTGGTCAATATGGGCGATAATACAAAAATTGCGGATGTTATCTAATGTTTGTTCCATAGGCCTTTTCGCAAATCTCCATCAACCGTGCCACCGCCGCACCCATATCCTGCTGCTTGAACAGAAAACTGCCTGCCACAAACTGGTTGGCTCCATGCGCCGCGCACAGTTCCGCCGTCTCTAAATTAATGCCGCCATCAACCATGATGTCCAGCCCAGCCGCGCCGCTGGCGTCGGCGTGCCGACGCAACTCGCTGATTTTCGGCAGCACCTCAGTCATGAAGGCCTGGCCGCCGTACCCCGGATTGACCGTCATGAACAAAACCTCGTCACAGAGACGCAGATAAGGAAAAAGCGTGGACACGGCGGTCTGCGGGCGCAACACCAGCCCAGTGCGCACAGCGGCCGCGCGAATATCCTCCAACGCGGCCCAGACATCGCAGTCCGCCTCGGCATGAATCTGCACCGTTTGCGCCCCGGCCTCGACGAACCTTCCGGAATACAGCTCGGGGCGCGTCATCATCAAGTGTACGTGCCGGTACAACGCCGGGCAGACCCGCCGCGCCAGCGCCACCACGTCCGGCCCGAAACTGAGGTTCGGCACGAAATGCGCATCCATTATATCCAGATGCAAAGCTTCCGCGCCCGACGCCTCCACACGCTCGATCTCCTCCGCCAGCCGCCCGAAATCCGCCGCCAATAAAGATGGTAAAACCTGAACTTTCATAGACCGGGCAGTATAATCCAACCCCGCCGTCATTGCAAACCGCTGGTTCACTGATTTTCAATCAGTATTCATCCGAAAAACCCAGAAGGCGAAAAATGAGCACCGGACAGACGCATGCTTCTAGCCGTCTTAAATAGCGCTATGCTGACGCCTCGGGGAGGTGTCCCTACCATGCGAACCGCAGATGTTGGTAGGGATGGTTCCCCGAACCGTCCGCCGATCCCGCGCTATGGCAGGATCCTCACAAGGCGTAAGCCGACGCCATCGCGGCGTAATTCCGGGTTCATGACGGGCACCGCGTTGCACGCAGTGAAGGTCGCCGGAAAACGAACCCAGCGGCAGCGTCAGAAGCGATGAGCCGTCATACGCATCGACAAGAACGTCCAACGACTGATCCGGCTCACATGTCAGCATGTAGTCGATGTCCACCAGCCGGCTCCAGGGCCACCGCTGTTGGACCATCACACCGCCGATTGTCGGATCATCCGCCATAGCACTCACCGACACAAACACTGCTATCATCCCGATCAAAACTTTCTTCATTTTCATCT
>CAZKZI010000207.1:0-3331 GCA_964557205.1 uncultured Lentisphaeraceae bacterium | reverse complement strand
TTTGCCGTATCCCGCACCCGCCGGAAAACGCAGCTTATACGTCCTATCCGCCAGATTTCCCGAGGCCAGTCGTCGAATGAAGAAACGAGAATGCGGCGTGGCGATGCTGGTGGGTTTGCCTTCCGTCCAGGTGCGGCCCTTATCGGCGGAATGACTTTCCCACAGCACTTTCGCCGTGCGAATGAGCATCCACAGCCTGCCGTCGCGCAGCTCCACGATCATGTTTTCCAGGCTCGCTCCGGGCGTCTTCACGGCGCCATGCAGCGTCCACGTTTTGCCTTCATCGGTGGAGATGCCCACACCCTGAACTTGTTTCGGATCGAATCCCGCCCAAGCCGCCACGGGCTCCAGCGCGTGCACCACTGGCATGACCCACTCGCCCGTGGAGAGCGCGATGGGCTTGTTCATCCGGAAGCTGAAGGGACCGTCGAAGCCGACGCGGAATTCCGCGCAAAACACCGGCGGTGTTTCATCGGGGTGATCGCAAATGCGGGCATAGACGCCGTGCTGGGTGCTGTCCTTTATACTGCGATTGAAGAGATACCAGAGCCGCCCTTTCGGATCGATCCACAGGCATGGGTCATAGCAACGTGTGCCATCGTTCAACGGCAAACCCATGGCCTGCGGCGCGGAGAAGGTCTTGCCGCCGTCGTCGCTTTGCGAGAGCACAACCGTGTTCTCAGGCTCGGGCTCTTTGGTTCCTCCTGTGAACCACGAGAAAAACACACGTCCCTTGGCCGTGCGTTCGATGCCGGGAATCCCCTGCCAGGTGCGCTTGGCGAGGTCGATGGTGACAGGCTCAGTAGCGTGCAGCGCAGCTAGCGGTGCCAGCAGGAGAGCGGTAAGGAGTGTATGGGTGGTTTTCATGGTTGTTATTTGAGGGTGAGTTTTCCAAAGCGAATCGAGCGGCGGTGCCGTTTTTCGTCACCGCTGTCCCACACAGCGCGGAACTCGCCGGGAGCGGTCTCGATGAGCGTGGGGTAGGAGTTGTGGATGCCGGCGTCGAAGAAGGTGTGCTCGTCGCTCCAGGCTCCGCTCGCGGGCTTCACCTTGTAGCGTAGCGCCATGCGGCTGAAGGCGGGACCGTCGTTGTAGATGTAGAGCTGGGTGCCGGTGTGCGACTGGCCGAACCACGCTTCCGACACGGTGTTCCAGAGATCCGGTTCCTCCTGGGCGATGTTCCACGTTTTGCCGCCATCGGTACTGGTGCTGGACCAGGCGCGGGGAGGATTGAGCGCGCCGCCATCGAGCAGATTGCCCTCCTTTCGACCCACCGAAGTGCGCATGACCATCTTGAGATGCCGCTGCTCGTTGATGACCGCGATCTGGCCTTCGTGCAGGAAGATTTTCCCGGGCTCGGGCTGCGGCACATAACCGCCGAGGCTCCAATCGAGCAGGCTGGTGCTGCGTAGCACAAAATGCTCACGTTGGCCGAGCGGATCGGCGCGCTTCGTGTTGCGATGCGCGGGCAGCAAATAAACGGGGTGGCCGTTTTCGATGACGCGCTGGATTTCACCGAGAATGACGAGCGGCCCGGTGTAGTGCATCGCCAGCTCGACGGGATTCCACGAGCGACCGCCATCGCCACTGTAGGCTGCGGCGAGGTGTGAGTCCTCGCTGTCGGCATAGTTCAGCGGGCAGCGCATGGCAAAGCACCACAGCACCTCCTGCCCCGGCGGATGGTAGAGCACCGCATTGCAGTAGCCGAACTGCAAGGCGCCATGCCGCTGTTCGTGGTCAAAGATCGTGCTCGGGATACTCCATGAGTCGCCGTCGTTGCTGGAAACAATCGCGTCGATGCTGCCCATGTCCATCTTGCCCGCGATGCCCTTCTGATAAGCCACCACGAGGTGCTTCTCTTTCCACAAGGCGATGGTGGGCTGGCCAAGCAGCGCGGCTCGCGGCTCTTGGTCGGCAGTGCGGACGACACGCACGTCGCGGACATCGCCGTTGGTTGGGACGTTGGCGACTTGGTCTTTGGCGTGCAGCGCGGCCAGCGGCACGAGCAGCAGGGCGGTGAGGAGTGCGAAGGTGTGTTTCATGGTTTTTGTTTTCCTTCGTTGTTGAGAACGTGAGCGCCGGGACGCAGCATGACTGCGCTTTCCGAGCCGGGGAGTCGCACGGTTGCCTCCGTGCCCTCTGGCACGGTGACCTCGAGGCTGAACTTGTCGCCGTCGCACTTCCATTTGACCGGGATGTCGCCTTTGGGCGAGGGCACCACGCCTTCAGCCCATGCGAGGTCGCCAGGATGCGGGACGATCTCGAACGTGGCGAATCCGGCGGATGTCGGCTTCACGCCGAGCACCTCGGTCAGCAGGAACCATGCGGGCGAACCGGCCCCGTTCTGAGCCAGGCTGCGATATCGCGCGCCCCACCCATTGCCGCCGATCAGCCAAGACCACTCCTCCCAGAATGTGTCACCACCATTGACAAAGAAGCGGGAATAGCGGCGGCGCATCAGGTCCAAGGCTCGCCTGTCTTCGCCCGCGGCATAGAGCCCGGCCAAGGGCCAGATCATGAAGGATGGCGCAGCCTGGATGATCTCCCCGACGCGCTGAGGGTCATTGAGTGCGTGGAGGATGCGCACTTGTCGCCCGTCGCTGCCGAGCCCGCAGAGCAGCGCGAGATAGTTGGCATGCTCCGACACCGAACCGCACGGCTTGCCCGCTAACATGCCGTCCACATAAAGCCCTTGCTGTTCGTCCCAAAAATCACGTCGCACGGCTTCACAGATCTCATCGGCACGCGTGGTATATGCTTGGGCGAGTTCGGCTTTGTCGTAGGCCGCAAAGGTCCGCGCCGCCTTCCTGAGCAGGACCGCATGCCACAGGTTATGCGGCGTGGGTGTGTCGGATGGCTTCCGCCCCGTGATCCAATCGACCCAGTCCACCTCGGGTCCACGCAGCGAAATGAGTCCGCGTGGATCGCTCCGCTCTTTGAGGTTTGTGATGTAACGCTCCAAAACGGGCAAAACGGTCGTCGCATAGGAGTCCGTATCGCCGCACCACAGGCCGTATTCCGCCATCCAGATGGCCGTGCGCAGCGGATGCGCCGCCCACATCACCGGCGTGCCCCCGGGAGCATTCGCTGGCAGGCCGCCATCCTTGCCCTGCGATCGGCAGAAGAGGTCGAAGTAGTGCCGCAGCATGGGCGTATCGCCGAAGACGGGCAGGCAACTCCCGACGGCACCGTCACTGATATCGCCGCCCCAGATCACCTTCTCGCGAATCGTGTTGTCCATGAACGTGTCGTAACTCGCCGCTTTCAGGGTTTTTCCCGTACACATCCGACCCTCCGTTGTTCTCCGTGCAGGCGCACCCGCGCCCACACG
>CAZKZI010000206.1:0-3346 GCA_964557205.1 uncultured Lentisphaeraceae bacterium | reverse complement strand
GTATTGGTTATATGAATAAAAGCATCAGACAAACCGATATCGCGCGGGTGGCCAACGTCTCGCAGGCGACGGTGTCGCTGGTGCTGGATGGCAAAGCCGACGTCGGTCGCGTTAGCGCCGCCACCCGCCAGCGCATCGGGCAGGTGGCTCGTGAAATGGGGTATCTGCCGAACATAGTGGCCCGCCAGTTGCGTGGTAGCCGGAGCGGGCTCATCGGTGTGCTGGCCGGTCTGGGTTCCGCTCCCGTTATTTTTGACCGTATGCTGGCGCTGGAACGCGCCGCGCTGGAACGCGGCTACCGCACGCTGGTCGGACAGTTCGGCGGGAATCTGGAGCTGGCGGACCAGTATGTCAGCGATTTTGCCGCGCGCCGAGTCGACGGCACCATCTGCATGACCCACGAGTACCGTGAACGGCCGGAGGCGATTGCGCGGCTGGTCTCGCGTCTTCATAATGTCGTTTATCTGCGCCAGCCTGCTGTCACGGACGCGCACTACATTCATGTCGATGCCGCCGACTGTATCCACCAGGCGGTCGGGCACCTGACCGGCAAGGGCAGAAAACGCATAGGCCTCGTGATCCTCGACGACTTTTATCAGGCCAATCTTCACCGCCGACAAGGTTATGCCGAGGCCATGAAACGCCACAACCTTCCGCTGGAAGAGGCGTTGGTATGGGTAGGCGACGACCGCCTCTTGCCCAACCCGCATGAGGTCTCGAACGACAAGGCCGCGGAAGTTGTCCAGGAACTGGTGATCACCCGGCGCGCAGACTCGATCATCGCCATCAATGACGATTGGGCGGCCCAGTTGATCAAAGCGATACGCAGGCTGGGCTTGAGCGTGCCCGGCGACGTTTCGGTAGTGGGCCAAGGCAATTTCAAAATCGCCAGTTTTTTCGATCCCGAGATCACGACGCTCGATCCGCAGAATGAGGTTTTCGCCGAAGCGGCCATGGACATGCTAGCCGGGCTGATAGAAAAAGGCGGCGCGGACACCCTAAAATCAGTCACGGTCAAACCCAAACTAATCGTCCGGCAATCCGCCTGACTAAGGCGGCCAGATACGGAAACCTTGTATTTGTTCGTGCTCTTCGTGTGCTTCGTGGTGAAACAACTTGTTTTTTATCGCTGTTCTTGACCTTTGAGGCACTAATCCGTCTTCAGCTTATGCGCAAGCCGTCTTTGTCGGCGGTGACGTGCAGGGTCGCGCCCGGCAGGCATTCGCCTGCCACAATCTTGCGTGCCAGCGGTGTCTCCAGCTCGCGCTGGATGGCGCGTTTTACTGGCCGCGCGCCGTAGACCGGATCAAAACCCTGTTCCGCCAGCCAGGCCACGGCCCGGTCGTCCACCTCGAGGGCGAGTTCCTGTTCGGCCAGCCGCGCGCGCAGGTCTTCCAACTGCAGCCGCACAATGGCCGCGATCTGCTCCTTGCCGAGCGGCGTGAACAGCACGGTCTCGTCCAGACGGTTTAGGAACTCCGGCAGGAAATTGGCTTTCAGCAGGTCGAGCACCTGTCGGCGGGTCTGCTCGGATATATCTGCGCCGTCTGCGCGGTCCGCCGCCAGAAGCTCAGATCCGATGTTGCTGGTCATGATGATCACCGCGTTGCGGAAGCTGACCGTGCGGCCGTGGCTGTCGGTCAGGCGTCCGTCATCCAGCACCTGCAGCAGGATGTTGAAGACATCATGGTGCGCTTTCTCGATCTCGTCGAGCAGCACCACGCTGTACGGTTTGCGGCGCACGGCTTCAGTGAGCTGTCCGCCCTCTTCATAACCGATATAACCGGGCGGCGCGCCGACCAGCCGCGAGACCGTGTGCTTCTCCATGTACTCCGACATGTCGATGCGCACCAAGGCGCTTTCTGAGTCGAACAGCTCGGCGGCTAAAGTCTTGGCCAACTCGGTCTTGCCCACACCGGTCGGACCCAGAAAGAGGAACGCGCCGACCGGGCGCTGGCGGTTCTTGATGCCCGCGCGCGAACGCAGCACCGCCTCGGAAACCGCCTCGATGGCCTCATTCTGACCGACAACGCGGCGGTGCAGCACATCCGGCAGTTGCAGCAGCTTCTCCCTTTCGCCCTCCAGCAGCTTGGTCACCGGAATGCCGGCCCAGCGCGAGACTGCCTCGGCGATCTCTTCGGAGGTGACCTCCTCACGCAGCATGACCGCGCCTTCGTGTGACTTGAGCTGATCCTGCAAAGCTTTTAGCCGCTTCTCTAGTTCTGGCATGCGCCCGTATTTCAGCTCTGCGGCCTTGTTATGGTCGTACGCGCGCTCGGCTTGCGCATAGGCGTTGCGAGCCGTCTCAAGCTGCTCGCGCAAAACGCGCGTCTCTTCCAAAACCTTCTTTTCCGACTGCCAGTGCGCGGTCATGGCCGCGGCTTTGGTCTTGATTTCCGCCAGCTCTTTGCGCAGCTCATCCAGACGCATCTTGGAGGCTTTGTCCTTCTCCTTGCGCAGCGCGGTCTCTTCGATCTCCAGACGGGTAACACGGCGCGTGATCTCGTCCAGCTCGGCCGGCATGGAATCCATCTCGGTGCGGATCGCGGCGCAGGCCTCGTCCAGCAGGTCGATGGCCTTGTCCGGCAGGAAGCGGTCTTGGATGTAACGGTCGGAAAGCACCGCCGCCGAGACCAGCGCGGCATCCTGAATGCGCACGTTGTGGTGACGCTCGTAACTCTCTTTCAGACCGCGCAGGATCGAAAGGGTGTCTTCAACGCTTGACGCGTCGACCTGCACCGGCTGGAAACGGCGCTCCAGCGCGGCGTCCTTCTCCATGTGCTTGCGATACTCGTCGATGGTGGTCGCGCCTATACAGTGCAACTCGCCGCGCGCCAGCATGGGCTTAAGCATGTTGCCCGCGTCGGACGAACCTTCGGTCTTGCCTGCGCCGACAATGGTGTGGATCTCGTCGATGAAGAGCAGGATGCGACCCTCGGCGGCCTTGATCTCGTTCAGCACGGCCTTCAGCCGCTCCTCAAACTCACCGCGGTATTTGGCGCCTGCCATCAGGGCGGTCATGTCCAGCGCGAAGATCGTGCAATCCTTGAGCCCCTCCGGCACGTCGCCGCGCACGATGCGCTGAGCCAGACCCTCGACGATGGCCGTCTTGCCCACGCCCGGCTCGCCGATCAGCACAGGGTTGTTCTTGGTCTTGCGCGAGAGAATGCGGATGACGTGCCGGATCTCGCTGTCGCGGCCGATCACGGGATCGAGCTTGCCGGACTTGGCCAGCTCCACCAGATCGTTGCCGTACTTCTTTAACGCCTCGTACTGACCTTCAGGGTTGTCGGTGGTGACGCGCTGGTTGACGCGCAATTCTTTCAGCGTCTCCAGCAAGCGCCGG
>CAZKZI010000205.1:0-3356 GCA_964557205.1 uncultured Lentisphaeraceae bacterium | reverse complement strand
TGCGCCAACGCTTCCCATCGCTGCATATCAAGGCGTTCACGGCGGTGGAGATCGTTGCCATGGGCAACAGCCTGAAAGGCAAGGAGCCGGTTTGTTATCTGGTCCGGGACATTCAGTCCAGATGGCAGGCCGAGCGGAAGTTGCTTTCGGCATATCACGCAATGGACAACACCGACAGCGGCATAGGCATTGTGAACATGAACGGAGCCGTGCTGTATTCCAACCGCATGATGACCAGGCTGTTGGCGGACGGGGACGAACAAGAGGTGGTCGGGAAGCTTCTCGACACATGGTTCGAACGCAAGAGCGTGATCGATCCGTTGTTCGAGAAGATCAATCTGGGCGAAGCTTGGTCGGGCGAGCAGCGTGTGTTGAACCGAGGCGAAGAGGGATGGCTGATGATTTCAGCCGTGCCCGACATTAATGACGAGGGTGAACTGTGCGGCATGGTCATATCCATACGTGACACGGCTGAACGCCGGCGTGCTGAACTGGCGAAGAAGCAAGCCGAGCGGACCAAGACCCTGATGGACAACATGGCTGCCGCAAGTCATGCATTAGGCCAGCCGGCCACGGTCATGCTGACCAGCATCGAGATACTTAAGCTGGATAACGGCAAGGATGAGAATATGCGTCGCGAGATGATCGACTTGTGCTATGCGGCCGTCATCCAACTGCGTGAGCAGTTGAATCAGATGAATGTTGTCCGCAAAGATCTGCGTGATGTTGAAAAAGACGGCGGCTAGACAGTGGCGAAGATGAAAAAAAAAATCTTTTTTAACAGCGGAATGACGATACTGGAACTGACCATCGCCCTCGGGATACTGGCGTTGGTTATGAGTGCGGCCTTCCCGCTGATTGACGCCATGGTTTCACGGTTCCAGATGGCGCGCGACCATTATGTGGCTGCCACGCTGTGCCAGGGTCGCATAGAGCGCACTCGCGGCGTACCGTATTCCGACATACCTCTGATGGCGGAAAAGGGGATTACGGTGGATGACTTCGGGAACGATTCGCTTGTCGGGCGTTTCCGGCGTACGACGATTGTCAGCCAGGATACGCCGGAAGCGGGGTTGACGACAATGACAGTGCGGACACAAATCTGTATCTGTTCAAGATGGGGATGGCGTAAAATTTATCATCCGCTGAAAACCGATAAATATCAATGCAGATTCACGGATGAGAACGAGCAAATGTCCTTTATTTTCACAGCGTACAAGAACTGAGGTAAAAATGCGCAAAGGCTTAACATTGCTTGAGACTGTCTTTGCGCTTGCCATTTTAGGCTTGGTGATCGGGGCGGCCATGGGTTCGTGGATACTGTTCATGCACAAGTCTCAACGGGTGAACACTCAAGCCATGCTGGACATGGACGTGCGCAAGGTCGTCGAAAGATTTCGCGCCGAGATGCGAAACACCGCCCGCGAGACCATTATCTTTTATCCTTGCGATGTCTTCCCCTGTCAGGCTGTCGCATTCGCCCTGCCGACCGATCAGGACAGCGACGGACTGATGGACATGGATGACGGCGGAACAAACATACTTTGGCGCGAGACGGTGATATATCATGTCTGGAACCATGCGCCGCACCAGATGCGGCGCACGGTTTTCGCCAACAGAATTCCCGACGCTTCTTATGCCGACCGTTACGATCAGGTGGAATCGGTGGTGACCAGCGGAAACGGCGAGTCGGCGGCACTGTCTGGCGAGACACCTGCCACCTTCGTGCTTTTCGAGAACCTTTTCACCGGCAAGCTCTGGCATGCGGAAGCACGTTTTGACGCCTACGCGCCCGTTACCAACACCAGCGAGATCATTACCTTCGGCAGCATGCCTTTGCCGGCAGGCGAGCACACGGTCAACTTCACCATTATCGACAAGAACATCGGCTCGTCAGGACGCGGACTGCGGCTGGATCAGGTAGCCGCCAGCGTTTCGGGGTGGCCGGTGGAGGCGGAGAGCTGTCCCGTCGGCGGCGTGACTGCCGCGCCGCTGTTTGTGGGGCAGGGGCTGGCCAGCGCCGCCTACGGGTTGGCGGCACAGACCTCGGCCAACGGCGACAAGCTGTCGCTGACGCTGCATAACGACTCCATCGAGGAGTGCGCCTTTATCGGCCGTGCGCATAATGTGGCCTTTTCGAACACTGTGGTGCACTTCGACAACGGCTACTGTCCTGTCGGCTTTGACAGCGGCACCATAGTGACCAAGCTGGCCGGCCAGTTCGGCATCTTAAACAACTGGACTGCCGCGCAGCAGACATCGGGATCGCGCAATGATTATTATTACCCCACAAATTGCGTTATGCGTATACCGGTGATGTCCGATCCCAGCATCAACAACGAGGGCGAGCCGATTGGTTACGGGGTAAAGAAAGAGGGGTTCGGCCCGGTTTTCGTGTTGTACAAATCCCTCTACAATGGTGGTCTGAAAGTGATCAACCCATCATTTGCGGTTTTGACCAATGACGAGATGCCAGTTTCCGAGGTTAACAGCGATCTCTCGCCCAGACTTGAGGCAGAGCTGGCCATACCGCTATATTTCTGGCAGGGCGGGGTTCTCAAGGCGAGCTGGGAGGATTGCGGCAACAGGGAAAATGTCGAGCTGCGCCCGGCGAATTTCATTCCGCTTTCAATGGGCGGCACACTGATGCTGCAGTTCGAGGTGCGTGTGGCTAATTATGGCACCGACCGGTTCACGCGCTTTTCTGCGAACCGCCAGGATATAAAACCGGGTGTCGGAGTCCAGCGTCTGCCCGGATGCTGGGTTATTCCCGGTGGCGACAGCTCGTATCTGCTGCTTGAGGACTGGACTGATACGGCAGGCCTTGTGCAAGAGTATATCCTGCCGACTTTAGAGTTCATGGCGTTGAACTATGCCGAGAAAGGCGATTATATTTCGCATGTGTTTGATACGCTGAGTGACGCCGGCGCGGAAAAACAAATTGCGTGGCAGGCTGATATACCATCCGCAGCGACGTTGATCATGTTTGCGCGTTCAGGCGATACGTTGAGCGAGGACGGTTTCGGGATCAGTGACGCGCCTGCCTGGGAGAATGTGTTCCCGGCAATCAATGGCGCGATGTTCTCGGGGAATACCGGACGCTATGTGCAGTTCCGGACAGTGTTCACCGCGCAAAAGCTAGTCAGTATCCCGGTGGCGGCGGACTGGGCGTGGCAGGTCCCTACTGTAGCGACACACCGCGTTTAAAACGTGTGCTTTTCACCTGGGACGGTGAAGACAAGTATGTCGATATCACGGCGACTCTGCTAAAAGGGCCGGACTGCGGGATCTTCAAGGTGGATGTGGATGGGCAGGAGATGATAAGGGGAGTAACGATGGAGATTGAGATCTTCAAG
>CAZKZI010000204.1:0-3356 GCA_964557205.1 uncultured Lentisphaeraceae bacterium | reverse complement strand
CACCATCCGACAGCCGCTCCGCCGGACTGCTCCCCGTCTTCAGGCTCCGTGAACGGATTGTCAGTCTCAAAAACCTCACGGAACTCCTCTTCGACCTTCTCGGGGGCTTCGCCGGCCTCAATCCTGTCCAGCGCCTCACACACCTCCCGTTTAAAACCTAGACCGCCGGCCGCGGCCATCTCGCGCATGACCTTGACCGCCTCGCGCGGGTCGGCGTCATCGTCATCAAAGGTCTGCACCCTGTCTCCCATTTTAGCCATAACCTCTTCCATGCGGTCAACCGCATCGCTGTCATCCGGCGCCGACGCTTCACGTCCGTTCCGCGTTATGTGGGAAAAGGCAGATACCTCACGCGTAAGCAGGCCGCCGCAAACAGGGCAGTCCGGCATCGTCACCGTGTCTACCCGCAACGAACGGAAAGTGAAGACCGTATGACACGGTCCGCAATAAAACTCATACAACGGCATATTATTCCCCCCACTTCTCCACTCCTCCTTTTCACCCTCTTCATTGCGTCCACTTAGTGGTCACAATAACCACCTCCACCAACTCTCATTACAAAACTCGAATCACTAGCATCCCATAGGATGCAGGAGTTTAACGGCTAGTAGAATCATACATCCTTTCGGTGCTCCTTTTCAACCGCCTGAATAAATCAGTTGGGGTTTCGCGGAGATTAGCGGGCAAAAATAGTTTTAATCGAAACCTGATACGCGATTGGCTTATACTTGATCGCTATGGATTCTTTTATTCAGATATCTTTTTTTCTGCCGGTCAACGGAAACCATTTGGCCGCCACTTGTTTTTTGCCTGGAGCGGCCGCTGGCGGCGCGCTACTGATCCAGCCGTTTGTTGAAGAACGCAAAGGCACATTGCCGGTTTTTGTCCAGACCGCGCGCGCCTTGGCCGCTGAAGGAATTACCGCGCTGCTCTTTGATTTTTCCGGCTGCGGCGACTCGGAATGCGATTTCGAGGCGGCCGCCCCCTCTACCTTTGAGACCGAATGCGCAGCGGCCCTTGACTGGCTGGCCGCTGTCTGCCCCGGTCTCCCGCTCTTCGTGATTGGCGTACGCACGGGCGCTCTACTAGCCTCGCGTCTGGCGGCCGCACGTGGCGACGTGGCAGCAGTCGCGCTCTGGTCGCCCGTCAGCGGCACAGACTTCATCCGTCAGTTGCTACAGCGGCGCATGGTCAATGACATGGTGGCCTACGGCAAGGCGCAGGAGAGCCGCGTTGTGCTGGAAAAGCTTTTGCGTCAGAACTTTACCGTTGACCTTGACGGTTATCTGATCACCGGCGCCTTTTACGTCTGGCTGCAAGAATTGTGTCCGCAATCGGTCAACGTGCCTACGCTCGCAGTCTCCGGCGGCCATGATCGCAAAACCTTGTCGGCGCACGATTCGCACACCACCACCTCCGAGCTGCGTTACCCGCCATTCTGGAACACGGTGGGGCATGTTGACATGGGCGCGCTGATAACAATGACCGTCACATGGCTGTTGGACCGCGTGCGTGACCAACAAAGCGTGCCTTGCCGCCTGCCGGCACTGGCTGACGCCACGCCAACCACTGCATTCGAAGATTTCGGCAGTATCGTAAAACCGTTCAGCGCAGTGTGGAATTTGCCGACCGCGCCCGTCCGGGGCGGAGCCCTCTTTCTGCACGGCTGGTCCGGCGACCGCACCGGTCCGCATCGCCTGTTTACAAGTTGCGCACGTCTACTGACGCAAAAAGGGATTCTGTGTTTGCGGCCAGACTTCATCGGACGCGGCTTAAGCGGTGGCAAGAGCGGCGAGGCATCAATCGCTCTGATGGCGGAGAATGCCCAGACAGCGCTTGACTATCTGCGTCAGCACCTGCCTTCCGGCGCACCGATTGCTGTCATCGGCATCTGCTCCGGCTGTAAAGTCGCCTTGACGCTGGCCGCCTGCAACCAAGATATCGCCAAGCTGCTGTTGTGGTCCGCAGAGTCCATGGGGTCACTGCGCAGTCCAGCGACCGGACTGCGCAAAACTATCAACGTGCTCAACATTTATATGCGCAAACTGTTGAAACCCGAAATCTGGCGTAAAATTATGACAGGCAGAGTGCAGACCGGAATGGTAGCCAAAGCGCTGGTCAGCCAGGAAAAGCGCAGCGCGGAAGAAGCTCACCAAGAAGATGCCGTGCTCAAACACTTCCGAAGCTACCGCAACCAAGTCTGCTTCGTATTCGGGGGTTCAGACCCGGACGCGGCCGGATCGCTACGCGCGTACGAGCGGTATTGCCGGATCAACAAGATCCCGCACCAAGTGCGGGTCATACCCCATGCCGGCCACAGTTTCTACAGCGAACCGTGGACACGCGAACTCTTCGAAACCAGCATTCCGTTTCTGTCCGGCGAGTACATCGCTAGAAGCCCAGGTTGAAGCCTATCAGGAAGCGGTGGTCGATATACTCGCGCAAGGCCATGACGTTGGCGTCCACGAACAGATCCACTTTCTTGAACACGCGCTTGTTGTAGGACGAAGAAACACCCCACGCCATTTCCCAATCCGCCGCGCTGGAAAGGTCAGCATCATCCGTGCGCCGTAGCGGTCGTGCGTCTTCACGCTGCAATCCCCCCATCAGGTCCAGGCGAAATGAGTAACCGTGCCATATCTGCCGATAGCGCAGAACAGTCATCAGACGCTGATCCCAATATGGCGACCAATAATAATCGCAGGCATCGCTGGTTGATACGGTGGACAAATCCAGACCGAACCATATGCCTTCGTCCGGCATCAGTTCCCAGAAGGAGTCGCCCTGCAAAAGAAACAGAGCGTTATCATCCTCGTAGCTCCAATATTGACCGCGCATGGTCATATGCCAACTGTCGGAGGGTTTCCAGCGGACAACCGCACCGACAGAATCCGAATGCAGTTTCTTGACCGCCGACATAACCAGATCCCGCGCGTAATAAACATAGATGCTGAGATTGTCGCGCGGCGCCCAGCTTGCGGCCAGATCTCCGATAATCTCCGTATCCTCATCACCCGCGCTGAATTCCATGCCGCCGACATCATCCTCCAAGAAATAAAAGATGTCGTCATCCTCGTCATAATCCAGCCGCAGTTTGGCCATGCCCAAAGAACCCGAGATGGTCATGCCGCCCGGCGTCCGGTATGTCAGACGTCCGCGCGCCTCACGCTTGAGGGCCTTAAAGGTGTACGAGGTCAAATCGTCCGGATCATAAAAAACGGCGTTCCAGCGCGGGCGGATTTTATGCTCGATGCGACTCTCGAAATACTCGGCGGACAAAATAAGGTTGCGATTGAAATTAAACCCGCCGCGCAATCCGTAACGCCAAATCTCAAACTGGTCGTTGGCTTTGCTGT
>CAZKZI010000203.1:0-3459 GCA_964557205.1 uncultured Lentisphaeraceae bacterium | reverse complement strand
GGCTGTGCTACGAATGATCGCGGGGGCTATGCGGACGCCTCGGGGAGGCGTCCCTACCGAGGCGGTCCTGGTAGGGATGGTTCCCCGAACCGTCCGCCGAATTGCGGTCTGATTCTTGAATTCTGAATTCTTCGCGATTCAACAAAGTTGAATCGCACGTATATTACTTCCGCATCTCGCGTTGCAGCTTCTCCAGAAAATCGCCGACCTTTTCAATGGTTTGCTCGTTGACGATATTTTTGAGCATGCTGGACATGGCGTTTTTCAGAGCGCTGGTGTCTAGCCGGGGCTCTTCAACAGTGCCAGCCACCGGTATCTTAATAACAGTGTCGCGCAAAATATGCCCTGCCGTACTACCGGCCAACCTGTCCGTAACCGGCACTTCAATCAAATACTTGATCTTGCCGTCAAAAGCCACCCATCCGCTGAGAATTATCGGTTGGCGGTCCACTACGATACGCAAAGGCGCCATATTGACACGTCCATCCTTGATGGTCACTTTCACCGGCAGACGCTCCACCTCATAACGGCGCTCTTTGATTCTGAGCATGGCTAGGACTTCCCGCAACGACGGCCCCATGTCCATGCTAAGCCGGTTGAATGTGATGTCGATCTCGGCCGCAAGCTGTTTTTCAGGCACAGCTTCAGGCATAAACTCAAAGTTCTTGAGGTCAACCGTGACCGTGCCGTTCTTGACGACACTGCCCATGAACATTGGATTGATTCTGGCCAGCAGCATGTCGACCATCTCTTGGGTTATGGCCACGTTCTCAAGCAATCGGGTTTTTGGCGGGCACTTGACCATGATGCCGCGCGCACCGACCTGAGCCTCAGGCACCAGCCGCAGACGCCCGCCGTTCAAGACCGGCGCGTAATCAATTTTCAAGACGCCTTGTGACAGGCGCAACGACATGTCGGCAGGTCCCGCCATCAGGCCCATGCCCTTCAACGATTCGATACCAGACGCGCCAGAAAACTCGCCTTCCGACAACACAGTGGCCCACCCGCCCGCCAGCGGCGCCGCGAAACTGAACTCGCGCGCCTTGCGCCCGGAAATTTCAAAAGCCTCCAATCCCTCGACCTCCAACAATCCCTTGAGCGCGGCGAAATCCAGAGCCGCGCGGCCTTTGGCCGTCAACATACATCGGTCGGACAACTCTTTAAAATCTGCCGCCGCCTCTATCTCCAGCAACCCAGCTTTCAAATTAAACTTAGGTGCCAGCAGACGATCACCCCCAGACGGCACCCGCACCTCAAAGTCACCTTTGGCTGCAGGCTCTGCGAAGACGGTCTCGCCGTCCCTGTCAAAAGCCACGCCGCCCGTCACCGCCGCCTCTATACGAGCATCTTCCTTGGGACCGTCACGGATGAACGTTCCCTCCAGCCTCACATCAGGAACACGCCAGACACCATTGTCGGTGGCAAACCGCATGTCGACCCCGCCCGCATTCGCGCGCGCCTTGACCACACCTCCGGCCATCTCTGCGGTCACGTTCGCCAGCAAACGTCCCTGCAAGGCGCGCAACCTGCGTTGCGCCGCCATTGGCAAAACACCGCCCAGCAGCCTGCACGCTCCGGCTACGTCCAGATTGCTTTTTACCGAAAGCCCGCGCAGGATCGTGTCGCGGTCTTCCTCCGGCAATGCCAGCCGCCGCCATTGGCCTTCAATGCTGCCGTCATCCAACACCACGCTGAAATCAGCGTCTTGAATCTCCCGCTCCGGCCTGCCCGCCTTGTAGGGCACGCTCCCGGCAAACTTCACCGTGCCCTGCGGCACAACAGACAACTGCCCGGGACTTGTCTCTAGCGCCAGATCAGACATCTTCACGAATGCGGTAACCTTGACGAGGTCAGCCTCCGCGCTAGTTGCCACATCCACATAAGCAGAGCCCACCATCGGCGGGCACTCTTTCAATATTTTTTTGAAGTCCCGTGCGAAGCGCGTCAAATCCAAGCGCCCTTTGACAACCGCCGATTCAAAACGCCCCCTACCGTACAAGTCGGCGAAGGGGGCTTTGAAATGAAACGTCTCGATGTCTGGCCATGAGCCGTATGGAAAACGTGCCTTGAACAACAGCGAAGGCTCCGGCTTCAGCGTGAGCGTCTCACCGTTGGCCTTCATCAACAGTCCCGCGGTCTCCGCTTTCGCATCGAGCAGCAGGGCGTCCGCGCCGCCTTCGACACTGAAGACGGCATTCAGATCGCCGTGTTCGAGAGTGAACCCCGGCGACAGTCCCAGCACCGAGGCGAAATCGCGCACGATCACCGGCAAATGCGCGGTCGCCTTGGCGTTCACAGTGCCGGTCATCACGCCGCCGCCTTCCCAGCCATGCAGATTGCCCTGTGCCTCCGCCCGCAGCCAGGGCGATGAGAAATCGAACTTGCGGATCTCCACACCGTCCGCCTCATACCAGAGATCCGCCATCAGCGCCAGGTCGCCCGCTGGCGAACGCGGCCGGTTGCCATCCTCTAGGGAAAACCCGTTGACCAGCAGTCCGCACTCGGCCGCAAACCTGCCCTTGCCGGATTGCGCCACAGTCAATACACCGTCCGCCAAACCGCTGCCGATCCACGCATTGCCGACTGCATGACGCACCAGCGGCCGTAACGAGGTTATATCGACATTCACCAGCTTGAGCGAGATTTTTTCGGACTGCGCTTGGGTGTCACGTTCTTTGATAAAGTCTTTAATGCTCTGCAGGTGCCCTTGCAGCGCGACCGTTCCGCCGCCGACCGACATGCTCAAGTCCACCATCGCAGGCTTTCGGTAAGAACCCATTAGCACCTGCCCGTTGACATCATCCGCCACAAAAGGCTCGCCGGCGATCCCGCGCACCTCCGCATGTCCATCCTCCACCTGCAAACCGAAACCGACATCAATCACCGGCAGGAAGAAAAAGCCTTTGTCTTTAGTCCGCTTGTCGGCCTCCCGCTCCTTGATCTCCTCAGCAGGCGGCGGCACAAGCGACAATGACACGTCCGGTTTGACCAGTGTCACCGTGCCCAAATCAAGCTTGCCGACCGGCAACAGGCGTAGCAGCCCCCGGTCAAACTTGACCTCATCGCCGCTGAACAAGAGACCCTGCGCAGAATTCTCGTAAAATGGTTTCTGCACACTGACTTTAGTGAACCATCCCAGCGACCAAGCGCCAGCAGAAACCTTAGCGGGGGCGATAGAGGCATTGACTTTATCGAGAATGAGCCTGCGCGCCGGATCGGAAGACATGAGTGCCGGCAGCAACGAAAAGGCCAGGGTCGCGACAGCGATCAGGCTCAACAAAGCCTTTAAGACCCCTGTGAGACACCCGGGATTATTCTCCAACGCCTCTTCTTCTTCAACGCTTTCGATATCTACAAAGTCCATGATGCAAAGCCATCCCCAACAAGATATTGCTGTGCATTTAGAATACCATTACACGCCCCAGCACACCAGCCCGTTTTGTAAGGGGTGCGATTCAG
>CAZKZI010000202.1:0-3484 GCA_964557205.1 uncultured Lentisphaeraceae bacterium | reverse complement strand
TTTTAAACCACAGAGGACACAGAGAACACAGAGGATTTTAGAGGGCAAGGACCGGAAGAGATGAAACCACGAATGGACGCGAATGGGCAGGGACCGGAGTTTCTTAACCACAGAGGACACAAAGGATTTTAGAGGGCATGGGACGGAAGAGATGAAACCACTAATGGGAGAGCAGTCCCGGCGGCACCGACTATAACACTCACAATTCAAACACCAAATGACGACCATGAAACCATTCATACACGACGATTTTCTTTTGAGTAACGAAGCTGCGCGCGAGCTTTACCACAACCATGCCGCCAAGATGCCGATTATCGACTACCATTGTCATTTGCCGCCTGCCGAAGTAGCGGAGGATAAACGCTGGGAAAACATCAGCCGGATCTGGCTGGGCGGTGATCACTACAAATGGCGCGTCATGCGTTCGAACGGGATTGACGAACGCTTCGTCACCGGTGACGCGCCCGACCGCGAGAAGTTCCAGAAATTTGCCGAGACCATGCCCTTTCTTTTACGCAACCCGATGTTCGACTGGTCGCATCTGGAACTAGCGCGCTATTTCGACATCTTCGATCTGCTGTCGCCCGCTACCGCCGATAAAATCTGGCAGGTGACCTCAGAACGTCTGGCGGAACCCGGTTTCAGCGCACGCGGCCTGATGGAGCGTAGCAACGTCAAGCTGGTCTGCACCACTGATGATCCGTGCGACACGCTGGCGCATCACGCTGCAATCAAGGCTTCAGATTTTGCCGTGCAGGTATTGTCGACATGGCGTCCTGACAAGGCGCTGGCGGTGGACCGGCCGGAATTCTGGAACGCTTGGGTAGACCGTCTGGAGACGGCAGCGGGCATGCCGGTCAAAAATTGGGACGATCTCCTGGCGGCATTGCAGCAAAGGCATGATTTTTTTGCCCGGAACGGATGCCGACTCTCGGATTACGGCGTCGAGACCGTGTGCGCGGTGCCTTACACGGAAGCCGAGGTGCGGTCGGTTTTCAGCCGCTTGCGCGGCGGCGGCGCGGCCATGCCGCACGAGGCGGCGCTATTCCGTTCCGCGTTTCTGTACGAGGCGTTGGCGATGGACGCGCGCAGTGACTGGAGTACTCAGATTCACTACGGCGCTATGCGCAACAACAACACCCGGATGTTTCAGACGCTCGGGCCGGACACCGGTTTCGACAGCATCGGCGACTGGCATGCCGCGCACCCGATGTCACGGCTGTTCGACCGTCTCGAACAGGCCGGTGTACTGCCTCGCATGGTGATCTACCCGCTCAATCCGCGTGACAACGAGATGATCGCCACCATGCTGGGCAACTTTCAGCGTGGGCCCGAAGCTGGGCGCATGCAGTTCGGTAGCGGCTGGTGGTTCAACGACCAGCGCGACGGCATGTTGCGGCAGATGGAGGCTTTGTCGCAATTGGGTCTGCTGAGCCGTTTCGTCGGTATGCTGACCGACAGCCGCTCCTTCCTGAGCTACACGCGTCACGAATATTTTCGTCGTATCCTCTGCGATATGCTGGGACGCGATATAAAGGCAGGCCGCATACCGGATGATCTGGCCTGGACCGGCGAAGTCGTAAAAGACATCTGCTACCGTAATGCGGTTCGCTATTTCGGGTTTGATCTACCGGCATGAGAGCTAAAAGACTGATTCCTCGAATTTTGCGTCTAGTCACCGGGCTGCTGTTGTTGCCGGTCTGCGTGGCGGTTACCATAACGCTCTTGGACACGCTGCGCGGGATCGCGGACAACGGCGTTCTGCTGTCGACGCAGACTCTCTGGCTTTGCGGCGGGTTCTTCCTGTGGCTGGCTATGTGGTTTCTGCTGCCGCAGCCGATCCAGACGTATGTCATGGCCCACGAGCTGACACACGCGCTCTGGGGTTTGCTGTTCGGCGCGCGCGTACAGGATTTGAGCGTATCGGCGCGTGGCGGCAGTGTGCGCGTATCGCGCTCTAACCTGCTGATCACGCTTGCGCCTTATTTCTTTCCCTTTTACACCGTGGCTGTGATTCTTCTGCGGCTTGCACTAGGCTTGTTTATCAAGCCTGTGCCGTATCCGTTGTTTTGGCTTTTTCTGGTAGGGCTGACCTGGGGGTTCCATGTCTGTTTCACGGTGCAGAGCCTGATGGTTCGGCAGCCGGACATACAGGAACACGGGCGGGTCTTCTCTTGGGTCTTGATCTACCTGTTCAATTTGGTTGGGGTGGGCCTTTGGGTGGTCTGCACCACCAAGGCTGCGTCTGGCGCGTTTTTCATCGCGCTGGCATCCAACACGGCGGCGTGCTATGCGTTCGTCTTGCACTTTATCGCCAGAATTTTGAAATGACCTGGTCAGACAGATCGGACTAGCTATCCGGCTCCACTTTGCCGCGCGCGGTTTTTTTTTCACCGTGGCGGCGTTTTTCATCGAGCATTTTGGCCTTCTGCCGACGCGAGCGGCGGCGTTTCTGGCGCCGTATCTTTTCCGTTGCCTGCTTGCGTGCGGAGACCGCGGCGTTTTCGCGCTCAAGGATCTTCTCGGCCAGCTCGCGCCGCGCCAGCCAGCGGTTCATCTCGCGCGAGCGGTTCTGGCCGCATTTGACTGTCAGGCCGCTGGGTGCGTGCAGCAGGCGCACTGTCGAGGCGGTCTTGTTGACCTTCTGACCGCCGGGTCCGGAACCGAGAATGAACGACTCCTGGATATCCTCCTCGAAGACCGAAGCCAGCGCCATGCGGGCCTTGATCTTTTCTATGGTACCTGTGGTTAACATGAGCAACAAACTTATAACAGCACCCCGGGCTTGTCAACTGCCGGGGTTTGGTTAAAATGAGGCGTTTGCATAAACCAAAGGTTTGAAAAATGCCCCAACAATTACAGAAAGGGTTGTAATATGCGAGTTATGGTGCCACTGGCAGAAGGTTTTGAAGAGATTGAGGCGGTCACGATCATAGATGTTCTGCGACGCGGCGGGCTGGAGGTTGTCTCTGCGGCATTGGGTCCCGACAGGGCGGTTTGCGGCTCACGCGGAGTGACCATATTGGCCGACATGCTCTGGCCGGAGGTTGATGAGTTCGACGCCATTGTTTTGCCGGGGGGCGGGAAGGGCGCTGAAAATCTTGGCGCGGACTTGCGGGTTGTGGAGACATTGCGCGCGTTTGACGCGGCGGACAAATTTATCGCGGCGATATGCGCCGCGCCTACTGTTCTGGCTACCGCGGGTTTGCTGCAGGGGCGCCGCGCCACTTGTTATCCTGCCTGCGCCGCAGAGCTAGGGCAAGCTTATGACAATGTTCCGGTGGTCGCGGACAGAAACATCATCACCGGGCAGGGTCCGGGAACCGCCATGCTTTTCGCGCTGGTCTTGATCAAGCATTTTGTGGACGAGGAGACTGCCCACGGTGTGGCCGACGGGCTGCTGACAACTCTTTGAGTTAAGAGTGAAGCCGCTCCGACATACGGGCGATGCGCACGAGCTCGTTTTCTCGCAAAGCGAGATGGC
>CAZKZI010000201.1:0-3664 GCA_964557205.1 uncultured Lentisphaeraceae bacterium | reverse complement strand
TCCATCAGGGCTATGCCTCCGTGGCCCTCATTCCGGTCCGGGACAAGGAGCGTATCGTCGGGCTGCTCCACCTCAACGCCCGCCGCAAAGGCTGTTTCACCCTCGCCACAGTAAAGATCCTGGAAGACCTCGCCTCGCACATCGGCGAGGCGCTGATGCGCAAGCGGGCGGAAGAGGCGCTGCGGGCAAGGGAACAGGAGTTTCGCGCCATGTTCGAAGTGGCCTCCATCGGGATGGCACAAGCCGATCCGCACACGCAACACTGGCTGCGTGTCAATGCGAAGATGTGCGCGATCACCGGCTACTCCGCCGATGAAATGCTCAAGATGCGTATCCCGGAACTGACACACCCCGCAGACAGGCAACAGGATTTGGAGCTGTTCCTGCGAGTCGTGCGGGGCGAGGCGCCTGATTACCGCATGGAGAAACGCTATCTGCGCAAGGACGGAACGGTGGCTTGGGTAAACGTGAACATGACCGTCATCCGGGACGCCGCCAGCCAGCCCGTACGCACCATGGCCACGATTGAGGACATCACCGAGCGCATGAGGGCTGAGGCGGATCGCGAGCAGGCGGCGGCGCAACTCCAGCAGAAGATGGACGAGTTGCAACGCTGGCAGACTGTGACGCTTGGACGCGAAGGGCGGATCGGCGAATTGAAAAACGAGGTCAATGAACTGTCCGCCCGCCTTGGCGAGCCGCCGCCCTATGGCGCACCCGAAAACGTTGAATGCAAGGAGAACCGATGAAGGCCCTTTCGTCCATACGCTGTAGCCGCTGTGTACCCTGGTTTATTCTGGCGGTCGGCCTGATGCTGGTCGCCATGGCTACCGTGCAGCTGAAAATACGCGCGGATCGAGATGACAAATCGGCGTTCAACATCCGCTGTAACGCAATTAAATTGAAGATCATAGAGCGTCTCTATGACCATGCGCGTATCCTGCGGAGCGGAGCGGCCTTTTTGAGTGTGGACGAAGCCGTTACGCGCGATAAATGGCATCGTTACACCGAGCTTCAGGAGACAAAAAATAAGCTCCCCGGCATTCAGGGCTTAGGGTTTTCCCTTCTAATCCAGCCGGCAGAACGGACTCGGCATATTCAGGAGATCCGTAGCGAAGGGTTTCCGGAATACACGGTAAAACCGGCGGGGGATCGGGAACTTTATTCCGCCATCATCTATCTGGAACCCTTTGATGCGCGCAACCAGCGGGCTTTTGGTTATGACATGTTTTCTGAGCCGGTGCGCCGTGCTGCCATGGAACGGTCACGGGATGAGGATATGGCAATCCTCTCCGGCAAGGTTCTGCTGGTTCAGGAAACCGACGAAGACGTCCAGGCCGGTACGTTGATGTATGTTCCCGTTTACCGCAAAGGCATGCCCACCGCCTCCGTTGAGCAACGACGCACCGCCCTCTATGGCTGGGTCTACAGTCCTTACCGGATGACCGATCTGACTCGGGGTATACTGGGCGATCGGATATTGGATCAAGAACAGTCGCATCGTTATCAGATTCAGATTTTTGATGGCGAGTTGCCGTTGCCCCAAACCCTGCTCTACCAACTCCGTTCCGTCGCGAACGGCACCCGCGATTTGAAAGAGCAAAATACCGAACTGCTTCCGGTTGATTTCAACGGGCATCGCTGGACCCTGCGCTTTATTCAGACGCGCGGCGGACTATTCTCAGCGCTCTATATGAAGGTTTGGGTTGTCTTCATCGGCGGAACCCTGGTGACCTTCATTATATTTGGCTTAATCTGGACGTTATTAAGCACCGGTGAAAAACAGTATCGGCTGGCGCAGGAACTGGCCATTAATCTGCGCGACGAGCGCCAGCGCATGGCTCGCATCATCCATGCAACGGATGTCGGAACCTGGGAATGGGATGTTCAGACCGGCGAAGTCCTTTTTAACGACAAGTGGGCGCAGATGATCGGCTATACGCTCAACGAGCTGGCTCCTGTCACCATTAAGACCTGGAAGACGTTGTCCCACCCAGATGACCTGAAGCGGTCCGATGAGATTCTAAATAAACATTTTTCCGGTAAACAGCCTTTCTATGAATGCGAATGCCGGATAAAGCACAAGGACGGGAGCTGGGTCTGGGTTTGCTACCGCGGCCAGCTCATGACCCGCACGAGCGATGGCCTGCCTCTGATGATGTTCGGAACCAGCGCGGATGTCACCGAACGCAAGCAGGCGGAAGAACAGATCGCCAGACTGTTAGAGGAAAGTAATCAGGCAAAAAAAGCTCTGCTCGGCATTATCGAGGATGACGCGAAAAGTCGAGCCGCGTTGCTGGAGAGTGAAAAAATCCTCTCGGAGGCGCAATCGATCGCCCGCATGGGTAGTTATGCGTTGGATATTCCTTCGGGCCGCTGGAAAAGTTCGGTCGTGCTGGATGAGGTGTTAGGAATAGGCAAAAGCTATAATCACACCAGAGAAGGCTGGGTGGCGCTGATGCATCCCGCTGACCGCGCCATGATGAGCGACTATCTAAAAGATGGAATCATTAGAGAGAGAAAACCTTTCAACATGGAATATCGCATCATTCGTCAAAATGACCAGGTTGAGCGGTGGGTTCATGGAATAGGCCGATTGAAACTGGATGAAACGGATGCAACTGTGAAAATGGTCGGCACCATTCAAGACATCACCAAACGCAAGCAGGACGAGGCCGAACTTCAGAAACTGGCTAATCTCCAGAGCGTCGGCTTGCTGGCGGGCGGGATCGCGCACGACTTCAACAATATCCTTCAGGGTCTGTACGGAAACATCTCTCTGGCCATGGAAGATCTCGCGAAAGCGCATCCCAGCTATGCGCTCCTCGAAGATGCCGAAAAATCCATGAAACGCGCCGTGCGGCTGACCAAACAGCTGCTGACCTTCGCCAAGGGCGGCGATCCGGTCAAGGAGTCCGTCAGCCTAGGGGTCATGATAGAGGAGGTCACGCGCTTCACCCTCACCGGCAGCAACGTGAGAATCGTTTGCCGGCAAGCCGAAGACCTGTGGACGGTCGACGCGGACAGGGGCCAGATCCAGCAGGTCGTCTCCAACCTCGTCATCAACGCCCGCCAGGCCATGCCCAAGGGCGGACACCTGACGATCACCTTGGAGAACGCGGATATCCCGGCGGACGCCGTTCCCACTCTCAAGCAGGGGAGGTACGTCAAAATCGTTGTGCAAGACGAAGGGACCGGTATCGACCCGACTGTTCTCGGTCATATCTTCGACCCCTATTTCACCACCAAGCAGACCGGCAGCGGGCTTGGGCTGGCCACGGTCTGGTCCATCATCACCAGGCACGGCGGCCACATCGGCGTCGCCTCCGAGGTTTCAAAAGGCACCGCCTTCACGCTCTACCTGCCCACCTCCTCATCACGGCTGTCAGCGGAAGAAGAACCGCCAGCCGCTGAAGTCCCGGCACCGGCCCGTCCCGCCAAAATCCTCGTGATGGATGATGATGAAACGGTCTGCGGCCTTGTTGCGGAAATGCTGACACGCTGCGGGTATTCGGTCGCCACCGCCCTCGACGGTCAGGAAACCGTCGCGCTGTACCGGTGGGCGCTGGAGGCCGGAGCGCCCTTTGACGCGGTCGAACTCCTTGAGGAAATCGCCTCGCACATCGGCGAGGCGCTGATGCGCAAGCGGGCCGAGCGTGAATTG
>CAZKZI010000200.1:0-3669 GCA_964557205.1 uncultured Lentisphaeraceae bacterium | reverse complement strand
CTTCCTGGCCTGTGGCAGATCCCCTTTTGATTATGTCGCCGTTCTCGATCGACCCGCCATCCATGCTCACGCGTATTTTAGTTTGCTTGTCCGCCGAGATCATGATTGCGATCACGTCATCAGCTCCGCAGGCATAGACTTGTTGCTCAATCTCGGTGCCGTCGTCTAATGTATAAATGGTTTTCGCTATGCCGGTTTTCAGGTCAAGCTCGCGATAACGCTGCTTGAGTTGTGCTCCGGCGACATACTCGATTTCCAGCCAGCCGAATAATTGATAGCTGTCTGGTCTAATACCTTCATGTTGGAGGGTTTCCTCGAAAAACTTGTCGGCACCGGCGTAATCACCGGCGGCCTCAAGCCCGCGGATGGTTTCCAGATGTTGAAAACTGTCCTGGGGCATGACTTTACGGGCGGCGCGGTGCCAAATGGTTTCCTCGTTAAGCAGGATTTTTTCTTTTGGAAAATTGCCGAAAGGCATGGCGCCAAGCCGTCCGTTGCCTACCGGATAAGCTATATTCCATTGGTTGCTCGCCTCGGAGTCGTCCCAGATAAGCAGGTTATTGCCGCCAGCCGCTTCAGCGATAAATGGCAGGCAAAAGCAGGCACAAAGTGTCATTAGTTTAAGTTGCATTTTGTATTCGTCCTTTCCCGCTTCCTTCCGGAAGGCAGACATTGGTGAATGGTGAATGGTGAATGGTGAATGGTGAATAGTGAATAGTGAATGGTGAATGGTGAAGAGTGAATAGTGGAGAGTGAAGAGTTGAGAGTGAAGAAAGCGGGGATCAGGGAAGGTTTTTAGCGCAGGCGTTCTTTAAGGGTGGTGCGGCGTTCGCGCACCTGGTTGGCGCGGATTGCGATGCCGATGGCGCGTGACGATCCGACCACTATCACAAGCCGCTTGCCGCGCGTTATGGCGGTGTACAACAGATTCCGCTGCAGTAGTTTGTAATGCTGAGTGTGCATCAGGACGATCACGGCCGGATACTCGCTGCCTTGTGATTTATGGATCGAGCAGGCGTAGGCCAACACCAACTCGTCGAGTTCATTCTGGGCGTAGCGCACCGGGCGTTTGTCGAACAGCACGATGAGTGCGCGGTCTTCTTCGTCGACAGCCTTAATAAAGCCGATGTCACCGTTAAAAACAGCTTTGTCATAATTGTTGCTGATCTGCATCACCCGGTCGCCCCGACGGAATCCAGAGCCGCCCCTGGTCAGGGTAGGCCCTTGTGGATTGAGAGCGGTCTGGAGCACATCGTTGAGGTTCTCGGTGCCGAGCAGGTTTTTGCGCATAGGGGTGAGCACCTGCACATCCGCCAACGGATCCAAGCCGAACTTGAGTGGTATTCGTTTTGTCATGAGTTCGAGTGTGCGCGCGATGATCTTGTCAGGCTCGCCGGTCTCGACAAAATAGAAGTCACTATCGCCGCTACGCGTCTCGAAAAGCTCGCCGTGATTGACATGATGGGCGTTGCGCACAATGAGCCCCGAGGTGTCTTGGCGGAATATCGTGTCGAGACGGCAGTAGGGGATTGCGCCTGAGGCGATCAGGTCACGCAGGACATTGCCGGGGCCTACGCTCGGCAACTGGTCGATGTCGCCGACCAGAATCAGCGTCACGGTGTCAGGCAGGGCTTGCAGGAACTGGTCCATCAGGCGGATATCGATCATCGAAGTCTCGTCCAGGATAAAACCGTCGCCGGTCATGTGGTTGTCGGCGTTGAATTCGAAACAGGTCTGGCTCGGGTTGAACTTCAGCAGGCGGTGGATGGTCTGAGCCTCGCGACCAGTGGCTTCGGACATGCGTTTGGCGGCGCGCCCGGTCGGCGCGGCCAGGCGCACGTCGAGTTTGCGCGCCCCGAAGATTTCCGTCAGGGCGCGGATAATCGTGGTCTTGCCGACACCCGGGCCGCCGGTGATGATCGAGACTTTCGAGTTGATGGCATTGCAAAGCGCCTCGCGTTGGAGCGGGGCAAGCTGAATGCCCATTTTTGCTTCGGCCCAAACCAGAGCCTTGCCGGTGTCGATCGGCTTGAACGCGCGGGGAGTGTCAAGCAGGTTTCGAAGTTTGGCTGCCACGTGGGTCTCGGCGCGGTAAAGGTCACGCAAATAAACGCGGTTATCCTCTTTAACCAGTGTGCCTTTCTCGTATTCCCGGGTCAGCGCGGCACCCAGTATCTCGACCGATATGTCCAGCATCTCTTGCGCGTGCAACAACAGGTCGGCGTCAGACGCGAAGCAGTGGCCGCCGTCTTTGGCTTCAGTGCGCAAGGTGTGGATCAGACCCGCGCATGCGCGCAGTTCGGAGTCGTGCGGTATACCCACGCTGAGAGCGATGGCATCGGCGCTTTTGAAGCCGATGCCCCAGACATCCTCGCAAAGACGGTAGGGATTGCGCTTGACGATCGCGATTGAGTCAGCACCGTACTGACGGTAGATGCGGGAGGCCTTGGAGGTTCCGATGCCGTGGGATTGCAGAAAAATCATGATCTCGCGCACGCCGCTCTGTTCGGACCATGACTCTTTTATGAGTCGCCGGCGGCCTTCGCCGATGCCTTCGACCTCACGCAGGCGGCCGGATTCCCGGTCGATGATATCCAGGGTTTTATCGCCGAACTTGTCCACGATACGTGTGGCAAAGGTGGGGCCGATGCCTTTGATCATGCCGCTGGCCAGATAACGGCGCAGGCCCTCGGTGGAGGTAGGGATAATGCAAGTTATGGTCTTGGCCTGAAACTGCTGTCCGTGCGAGCGATGGCGTACCCATGTGCCCTCGGCGCGCAGCTCTTCACCTTCCCAGATCGCGGCACAGGTGCCGACCACGGTAACAAGTTCGGCGCGTCCCCGCACACGGGATGGAAACTTGACATTGCAGACCGTATAGCCGTTCTCGTCATTACGGTATACGATAGACTCAACAGTACCGGTCACGGTCTCTTCGGCCGCGTTTACCTGATTGATCTTTGTCGGCTCGGTCATGGCGGAAAACGTACGGGGTTTCAGGCGTAAAGCATTATTGTTCTGATTATCACAATGCACTATTGAATTGGTTAAAATATAGCATAACCGGTGCAGGGGCAACAGGATGTTTTGATTTTGTGTTTATTCACGTCAAGAGCCGGAACTTTGATGCGTAATATGTACACAAGACCCCGGCACTTTTACAAGACATCCAAGCACCTTTAAGCGTACAATATTTATAAATACGCGATAAAGTAAGACGCGGTTTAACAAGGCTTAGGTTCTATTGTCGCTACTGGGGGATTAACGATGCATATTCGACGTAGAGGATTCATTTGCAAAGCCGCAGGTTTTGCCGCGGCGACCGCAGCCGGACATAGGTTGCGGGCACAGACAACCGCACCTTCCAACACCGTTACCATGGGGTTTGTCGGCTCCGGCGGACGCGCCGTGCAGCTCATGCCGGTTTTCATGAACATCGCAGGCACCCGCGCACTGGCCGTTTGTGATGTCAACCGTGAGCGTAAACAGAAAGCCAAGAAAATCGTGGACGACTTCTACGGCAATCGGGATTGTGTGGCTTACCGTGATTTCCGCGAGATGCTGGCGCGGCCAGATATTGACGCCTTGTATATCGCCACCGGCGACCGCTGGCACGCGCAACTGGCAATTTTGGCGATGTGCGCCGGAAAAGACGTATATTGCGAAAAG
>CAZKZI010000199.1:0-3768 GCA_964557205.1 uncultured Lentisphaeraceae bacterium | reverse complement strand
AGCAACCTTAAACACTTTTTCATCAACTGTTTCAACCAATAAACTCGCTCTCTGCAAACCACAAACAACGCTTTTCTTCACCGTTATTTGTAAGTTTACCACTCGGAGCGCAAGGCGGCAACAGTAAAGTAACTAAAAAAAGTAACTGCTCGGAAGTCAAAATGGCCTGCGAATAGGCCTCCAGCAACTTACCAACCTTGCTGTGTCTCTCATTCTGAATCCTGAATCCCGAGTAGTATAACAAAATCAGCCTCTGAAATCTTTCAAATGACCGGCCAGCGACAGAAACCCGCGCCAATAAAATTTAAGGTCAGCCACGGGATCGCGGGTGGACAAGACCCTGCGAACAACTGTTTCCGGATGCAGAAAGCCCCTGTAGACCCGGCGCACCGCGTCTTTGATAACCTCTTCGGGCACACCTGAACGCATCACCTGTTGGCGCATGTCATAATCATCCCAGTTCCGGGTCGTCAGCAGCCCCGCCTCGTCCAGCTCCCTGAAAAGCGGCGTTCCCGGATAAGGCACGACCATGGTGACCTGCAACGTATATGCGTAAGCCTTACGAAGAAGCCGACGCGCCAGTCCTACAGTCTTTTCAATCTCGGCCTCGCCCTCCCAAGGATAACCGAACATGACGGTCAAATGCACGTCCAGCCCGGCCGCGGCGGCGGCCTTGGCCCCCTCTTCGATCTGGCGAACCGTCAGCCCCTTTACCAATCGGTCTAGCGTGCCTTGGTTCGCCGACTCCAGTCCGAAAAGAACCAGACGGAACCCGGCCTGCCGCATCAAAGCATAGGCCGCTTGATCCAAACACCCGAAACGCATATTGCAGTCTATACGCACTTTTTTGTTGTAGCCGCGAGCAATCATCGCCTCACAAAAAGTCTTGAGCCAGGCTCCCACCGGAAAACTGCCGGTGTCGTCCATGATCTCCCGGATTCCGTAGCGCTCGATCAGATCGCCGATCTCATCCACAACCGCGATCGGATCGCGCACGCGATAAGTCGGATAAAGCGTGGTCCAGGAGCAGAAGGTACACTTGCCGTGCCAGCAGTCACGCCCCGCCATTATGTAGGTGCCGGGCGTACGCCTAAAGTTCCCGTTCTTTTTCGAGTAAAGCCGCCACTGCGTAAGATCACGGTCGATGCACGGCACGGCGTTGAGGTCATGATCCAGCCTGAATGTACCGCTGTTGCGGACAGTGCCGTCCTTGTCCCGCCAGAACACGCCAGGCTCTAGTTTTCCGGCATCAGTCTCCCACTCCCGCTCACCTTTGCTTATACAGGCCAGCAGATTAACGAGCAGAAAATCGTAGTCCCCGCCGGTCAACACGAAATCAACCGGGCAACGGGCAAAACTCTCCTCCGGCAGGGCGGTCACATGGTCGCCAACCAAAACCACGGCCATCTGAGGAGAGCGTTCTTTCAAAACCTTCACAAAAGCCCAATGCAGACTCACCACCGGCGTCTTGGTCTCCAGCACCACCACGTCCGGCGCGGCTTCTTCCAGGCGCCGGCCGAACTCATCCACGCTCCAGCCTGAGGCGATCCCGTCCAACCAAAACACCTCGTACCCTGCCTGCCTGGCTTGCGTCGCAGCCAGGGCCGGCACCACCGGATAAATGAACGTCGGCCGCGTGAACCATTGGAACTGGCGGTTCTGGGAAAGCAGCGGCACCCCTTTGTCGGAAGGCAGCGGCGGATAAGCGATGGCGATACGAGCTGGAGATTTCATTAGTACATCAGTTCGTTAGTTGGGTGCGACAATTAAAATGACTAGTATTAAAGCATATCCGGGCGGGAATGTGACACTGAAAATCGTCGTGGTTGTTTTTTCCCGCAGTTTTTGCTATTGATAAACACCCATGCAAAGACACCCTTCAGAAGAATTAAACCAGCGCAACGCCTCATTCGACAACCGCTTGCGCCCTATACATTTCAGCGATTTTGTCGGCCAGCAGAAGGTGCAGGATCGCCTCATGCTGGCAGTCGAGGCCGCCCTGCAACGTAAGGAGGCTCTCGACCACGTGCTGCTCTCCGGCCCCCCTGGACTCGGCAAAACCACATTGGCCTTCATTCTGGGAGAAGCCATGGGAGTACATGTCAAGACCACCTCCGGACCGGTCATCGACAAGCCCGGCGACCTGGCCGGATTGCTGACCAGCCTCGAACCGGGCGACATTGTCTTCATCGATGAGATCCACCGCATGCAGCGCACCGTCGAAGAGTACCTCTACTCCGCAATGGAGGACTTCGTGCTGGACATCATGATCGACCAGGGACCGAACGCGCGCTCCGTAAGGTTGGAACTGCCGCGTTTCACGCTGGTGGGCGCCACCACCCGCAGCGGCCTCATTTCCGCCCCGCTGCGCTCGCGTTTCGGCATCGCGAACCGCCTGAATTATTACGCTGCCGCTGAACTCCAGACCATCATCGAGCATTCCGCCGCCAAGCTTGACGTGACGATCGACAACAATGGTGCGCATGAGATCGCGGCGCGCGCCCGCGGCACTCCCCGCATCGCCAACAATCTCCTGCGTCGTGTCCGCGACTTCGCCCAGGTGCGTGCCGACAACCGCATCACGCGCGACGTGGCTGACGAAGCCCTGTCGCTACTCGAGATCGACCCGCACGGCTTGGACGAGATGGACATCCGCATTCTCGAAACCCTGCTCCACAAGTTCAACGGCGGACCTGTCGGCCTGAACACCATCGCGGTCTCTGTCGGCGAAGAGTCCGACACGATCGAGGAGGTCTATGAGCCATTCTTGATTCAGGAGGGCTATCTGGAACGCACGGCCAAAGGCCGCGTCGCGACCCAGGCCTGCTACAAACTTTTAGGCCTCACGCCCGTCGCCCGCCACAGAGAGCTGCCGCTCTAAGCCGTCCGCGCCGACCTGAACAATCCGCTGCGCCACTCGCCGATCAGCAGACTTTCAATCTCAACCAGCCCATGCGCTTGGTATGCGGCGCTCACAGCGCCATACTGCCCGTCAAGAATACCTGACAACACCAGGCGGGCCTGCGCGCCTGCGACCAATGACCACACCACCTGCGCCGCGTGCTCTATCAGCACCGGCGCGAGAATGTTGGCCACAACCACGTCGGCTGGCACGTGCGCATGCGAAAGGTCATCCAGCACAAACGGGATCGACACCTCGTTGACCTCTGCATTCTCACAGGAAACTCGCACGCAATCCGGATCGTTGTCGAAACCGCGCACCTCTTCAAAACCCAGCAGCTTGGCGCCGATGGCTAAAATGCCGGACCCGCACCCCATATCCAGCACAGAACGGCGTGTGTTTTCAACAGCCAGCCGATCCAGAAAACAGAGGCATGCCTGGGTGGTGGCGTGCTTGCCGGTGCCGAAACTCAGGCCAGGGTCGAGCGTGATGACGCATTCGCCGGACTGCGCCGCGTAGTTCTCCCATGACGGACGCACCACCACGCGGTCCGAGATTTTCTCGACATGAAAGAACCGCTTCCAGCTCTCGGCCCAATCCACCTGCGCGACAGTCGTGACTTCCGGCTCGACCGCCACGCCGAGTAGTGCGGCGGCAGCGAGCAGCGCGGCCTGGGCCTGTTTCACGCCAGAGGGCTCGTCTGGAAAGAAATCGACCCGACAGACACCGCTTTCCACATCATGCCATGAAGTCGGAGTGAACCCTTCGGAGTCAATCACTTCAAACAACACCCCGGCGATTTCCGCCGGCAAGACGGCACTGATACAAGCGATGATGGTTGATGGTTGATGGTTGATGGTTGATGG
>CAZKZI010000198.1:162-3799 GCA_964557205.1 uncultured Lentisphaeraceae bacterium | reverse complement strand
TTCTACAGCCACCTCGTAGTCGTTGCTCATGCCCATCGAGAGACGCGGCAGCCCCACTCCGAGACTCCGCTCCAGTTCATCGCGCAGCCCACGCAGCCGCGCAAACACCGGGCGCGCCTGATCCGGCTCGGGAAAGAACGGCGCCATAGTCATCAGCCCGGTCAAAGTCACATTCCGACACTCCAATGCCCGCTCGACCGCCGCCGACGCCTCATCGGGCGACATGCCGTCCTTGCTAGACTCGCCCGCGACATTCACCTCCAGCAGAATCTCGGGACGGTGGCCGAACTCTTCCGCCACCCGTTCGACCTGCTCCAGCAACCGCAGCGAATCCACCGAATGGATAACCGAGAAAAGCTCCAGAGCCTGACGCACCTTGTTGCGCTGCAAATGGCCGATCATGTGCCACTCCGGTCCGCCCACACTCTGCGGTATCTTCCAGGCCGCCTCCTGCACCTTGTTCTCACCCATGATCCGGATGCCGGCATCCCAAGCCCCGCGCACTACTTCCGGCCCGTGCGTCTTGGTCACACCTATGATCTCGACCTCGTCCGCCGTGCGCCCAGCCCGGGCGCACGCCACTGCAATGCGCTCCAGCGCCTCCTCTACCCTCTCTATAATGTCCGCGTCCTCTTCCACAATCTCCCCCCATTCGTTCAATTCTTTGAAAAACTCCCCTCCAACTCCTAACTCTTCTCACTTTCACTCTTCTCTTCTTCCCCTGTCCCTTCTTGACTTCATGACTTCTTGACTCCCGAACTCGGGACCTAGCCGCGCATCGCCGCCCCCCGAAAAGCGAAGCGGGTGTGACCCATAACTCGCTTTGATCACCCATCCGGTCCATACCGCCCCTCTAAAAGCGAAGCGGGTGTGGGACAGGGCGCACTTTGATCGTTTAGCCGGTATTCCGGCGCCATCTCGCTTTGCGAGAAAACGAGCTCGTGCGCATCGGCCCATACCCCGTAGCGTCTCCTCGTGCGCATCGGCCCATACCCCGTAGCGTCTCCGGTCCCTGCTTGACTCCATGCCTCCCTGGACTCAGGACGCAGGACCCAAGACTCAGCCTCAACCGCCCCACGCCTAATTCCTAACTCCTAATTCTTCTCCCTCTTCCCTCTTTAACTACTCTCTCTTCACTCTTTCTCTCTTTCACCCTTCACTACTCTCTGTTCACTACTTAATCTTCATCACACTCCCTCTCGACACCCTCGGCATAACCATGATTTCGTCCACGCCCAGCGCCTGCGCACCTTCCGTCACCTCGCCGTCGGCCACCGCTATCTGCCACGCCAGATAAAACACCCCGCCCTTTTCCACCGGCGCGGCCAGCGTTACCTGCCGCTGCTCTGCCACCGTCGTGACCGGCTGCGCGTCTGCCGCAAAACCGTCGGTGTTGTCGTCCGCCGCGAAAACCCTGGGCGCTCCCGCCGCCTGCCACGTCACGCCGTCGGCCGACACCAGTAACTGCACCGCCGTGGCGAGTGTGCCGTTGCGGTACTTCTCTACATTATAGCTGATATCCCAGTTCCGTAAAGCCCGTCCGGTGGCGTTGGCGAACTTGCCGAATAGCGTCACGCTCTTGGCGGCCGCGGCATCCGACAGACCGCCCACTGCCCGGTCGAGCGCCGACGCGGCCGCGAAGTTGTAGCCCCCTGCGGCCGTGAAATTGCCGGACGGGTTTGTCCGTGTTGTTCGGCCGCCCGCTTCAGTGTACGCCCCGCTCACGCGCGGCGCGTCGTCACGCGCCTCCAGCCTCCACATCCACGGCAAATCTTCCGCCGCCGCCGCGCTCATCTCATCGAAATCTTCCCGTGCCCCGTCCAGAGTCACCAATATCGCCTCCGGCATAACCCCCGCCGCCCACGCCACCGTCAGATCATCAATGCCGAACCCGTGATCGGAACCTGTGTCATCCGGATCACTCCAGCGCAGCAGTACGACCTCGCCCGCCGCCACCGGCCAAGGAATCGTCGCCGACAGCGCCGCGGCGGCACAACAAGCCCCGGCTGCCTGCGTTTCGTTGGTCACGAGCGGCGACTCGAAGCACAAAGCCTTGACCCGCCGCCAGTTGCCCTCGATCAGCGGCAGCGCGCGGTTGGTCACGCAATACTCGAAACCCAAAGCGTTGGGTTCAGCGTTAAACGCCACCCTCCACTGCTCCGCCGTGAAGCTGACACTCAGATTGGTCACCGTCTGCCCCGTGGCATTGGTGAAGGCCAAACCGTAACAATAATTTTTTTCGTTCGAGGCCAGCGAACCTAGCGCACGGTCCGCGTCATTGCCCCATGAATATAGGCCGCCAGCCGTACCCGAGCCATTGCCGGCGCGGTAGCTTGTCGCGGGCGGCGCCCCGGCAAAGGCGCTCCAGACCGGCAGCGGCCAGGCCAGGTTGTCCCATTCCGGCGTGCCGGCAGACTCCATCGCGTCAAAATCCTGCGCGTAAGCGCCGGTCACCTCATCCATCACTACCGCCTGCACCTGCGGTTGGCAGACTTTGACGCTCACGCTGATTGTGTTGGTGCCGTCCTTGTCCGCCGCCGCGAAAGTGAAGTTGCGCACGCCGAAGTCAGTTGCCAGCGGCGTGTAGCTGAACCAGCCCTCTTCCAACACATACGCGCCTGATACTCCTTCCGCCGTCACATTGGTGTAGATCACCGGATCATCCTCCGTGGGGATGATCGTCAGCCCGAAACCCAGCGTTTCGCCCAACCGCACCGTCTGCGCCGCCAACGTGGAGATCCACGGCGGCGTCCCCCCCTCTATGTAATCCGTGATCTCGATGTTGTCGATGTTGATTCGCTTATCCCCTGAACTGCTTTGGGAGATTCGGAAACGCACGTTGTTGGTCACGTTCAGCGGAATGACGATCTGCGCCAAAGCTGGATTTGTCACGGAAATCGTCTCCCCGGCCTGCGTCCAATTGGTGCCGCCGTCAATCGAGTACTCGGCCAGTGCCGTCGCATCAACATCAGAGCCGTATTTTGCAATATAAAACGCGAGTATCCCTGTGCCATTGGTCTTGTCGAAATTCATGGAAATATAGCCGTTGTTTTGTATCCTGACGGATTTCGAGTCGATTGTCTTATCATTGACAAGACTACCAATGAGCGCATCATTCATATTCCACGAGCCCATGGTGCAGGTGACATCATTGGACGCATAAGAACTTTTCGTCCCGGTCTCGAAGTCTTCGAGCCAAGTCTGCGCCGCCGCGCCGCACGCCGCGCCTGACGCCAGAAACGCCATGCACACGATCCGTCTTGTCCGCATGTGAACCTCCTTTTCGGCCAAAAGCCGCCGTCAGACCACAACGCCCCAGAAAGATGCTGGCATTTTAAGCGACTCGTCGAACAAACTTCAAGCAAAGATTCCATTAGCCCTGAATTTTTGCTGAGATTCTTTTGCACTCTTCTCTTCTTCCCCGGTCCCCGCCAGCCTCTAAAAGCGAAGCGGGTGTGGGCCAGGGCGCTTGGAGTTAGGAGTCAGGCAGGTCAGACGAATTCCCCTCGGTCCATGCCGTCCTCTAAAAGCGAAGCGGGTATGACCCATAACTCGCTTTGATCACCTCTCGGTCCCCGCCAGCCTCTAAAAGCGAAGCGGGTATGACCCATAACTCGCTTTGATCACCTCTCGGTCC
>CAZKZI010000197.1:0-3894 GCA_964557205.1 uncultured Lentisphaeraceae bacterium | reverse complement strand
CCGACCCCGGTCAGAAGCCCCATCGTGAGACTCACCCCGATCCGCACGAAACAGAGCCCGCAGAGCACGTTCGCCACCCCCCAGGCGAGCGACCAGAGGTTGGCCTTCAGATAGGCGGATGCCGAGACCTGTCCTATCGCGCCTGCAAGGTCGGGACACAAGGCTAACGCCAGACCCCACGGTAGCAGGATCAGCGCCACGAAGGCGTTAATGAAAGCCCAGTGTTCGAAGCGGTACCTTGTCATGAACTTGATCGGGGCCCCGAAAAGCCCCACAGCGATGCCTGCGATTACCGCAAGCCCGGTGCCTATCAGTGAAGTGTCCATTCTATTACTCCTCTCTTAATGTGGCAAGGCTCACAACCCCGAATCCTCACCACGAAGTTCACGAAGGACACGAAGAGGTGATTGATTCAGCCATCAAACTTCGTGCTCTTCGTGTCTTCGTGGTGAAACGACTTGTTTTGTATTGGCGTCGTTGTGCCGTAAGGTTCAGGTAATCCCATTACCTTTCAGAAGCGTCTCAGTCAAACCACGTAATTGTTCGGATGATCCGGCTAAAGCCCAGGTTGTGCAGGTGTCGGTGACCTCGTCACAACGGCCGGGAATGATCGCGGGAGAGTGGTACTCCATCTCGCCGAAACCGCCGAACGAACCGTTATCCACATACACCTGCTGAACAATGCCTCTCCGCTGCGGATCGGTAAACGGCACATCGAAATACCGGTCCTGAGCGCCGACGTCGAAACGCCGGAGAATCATGAACGGCTGTTGTGCGGCAAGATTGAGATACAGCATCAGCCCCCGGCACTGGTCGGCCAGCACACCGAACTTATAACCCTCCGGGGCGACCGGAACAGAGGCGACGAGGCGCTGACCGTCCTGTCGCCACTGCTGGTGACCGAAAAATGTGATCGGAGCCGCCGAACCCTTGACCGGCATGATGATTTTACCTCCCCCGGGAACTTGCAGCAGATTCCAGATCGCCGGACGGACCGCCGGAGGCAGGGTGTCTATAGCGGAGAGCGTGCAGGTCAGTTCGTAACCTGCGGCAGACACACCGATGGGCAGCGTGAAACCGGGAGCGTCCAGTTCCTTGATGCGTTTGCGAAGCGACAGTTCGCCCATGCCGCCGCTTCGGTAGAAATCCACACTCACCACCGTTTCCAATTCCACTGTGTTTGCGCCATGGCTCACGATGCGGTAGGCAGCCGGGTCGAGGCCCGCAGGAACCTTGTAGGTTTCCCATGGGCGGGACGCGTCGGAGACAAACAGATCGAACTCGGGGGATATCCATGTGCGGTCACCGCCCAGATTGATCCAGCCGCCGCCGGTCAGCAACGACTGCGCGGATGTCGCCGAACCGAGGGCATCGTTGATCCAAAACGCGTTCAACCCCTCCTGCGGGTAAAGTCCCATGACTCTGCCACTGAAAGGCAGAACGCAGACTTTGTTCAGCCGCAACGGGGGCTTTCCAACTTCCGTCAGCGTCTCGATGTAGCTTCCCATAAAAGACTCCTCAATTGAAATCCACCAGCCACTTGATGCGGATATTGTTCTTGTCCTTCATATCATGGTATCCTTGCAGGATATCCTTGAACAGATAACGTCCGCTGATCAGCGGCGTGATGTCGAGCGCGCCGGAAGCCATCAGGCTGAGCACCGGCTGGTACATGCCGGTACTGCCGGAAGCGCCGCGGAGGGTGATGTTGCCGAACACCAGTTTGTCGATCTCCATTCTGTCGATGGTCTTGTCGTAGAAGGCGACCGCAGCAACGGCGCCGCCGGCGCGGACCAGGTCGAAGGAGGCGACCAGCAATTCTGCGGCACCGGAGGTCTCAATCACCCGGTCGATTTTCTTGCCGCCGTTCTGAAGCAGGACGATTTCTTCCCACGGCTCGCGGGTGGTGTTGATGGCGACGTCCGCACCGAAGGCACGGGCGATTTCGAGTTTGGCTTCCTTGCGTCCGGTGATAAAGACTTTGGCTGCGCCGGAAAGCTTGGCCAGCTTGGCGGCGAGCAACCCGAGCGACCCGGAGCCATGAACCAGAACGGTGTCGCCGATTTTGACCTGGGCGCTCTGCACCGCGTAGAGCGAGGTGGCGGCGGGCTCGACGAACGCCCCGGCGTCGAAGCTCACGCTATCCGGCAGTTGGAACAGATGGCGTTCGGGAAAAACGGTGTATTCTGCGAAACCGCCGTCCCACGCGTTGACCGTGCCGACGCAAAAAACCTTTTCGCAGCTCAGATAGTCGCCGAGCAGGCAGGAGACGCAGTTCCCGCAAGAGACGCAGGTGTCACCTACCACACGGTCGCCAACCTTGAAACGGGTGACCGCGCTGCCGACAGCGGAGACCACGCCCGACCACTCGTGTCCCGGCGTGAACGGAAATTTGACCCCGCCATTTTTAACGAAGGAAAATTCTCCCGTATAGATCGAGTAATCGGTGCCGCAGATGCCGGCGCACTTCACTTGGCAGAGGACGTCTCCAGCGCCAAGTTCGGGAATCGGCAGATCGACGATCTGCAAGTCTTTTGGGCCGAAAAGCCGGGCCGCACGCATGGTTTTTTTATTCATGATGAATCACACTTCCTTTCTTGATGGTTGAATAACTGAATCTCCTTGGTAAACTGAGCAAATCATTTTCGCCGCTTTGTGGAGCACGTTGATGCGGGCGGAGGTGCCATGCCGCCGGAGAACCTGCGCCAGCGCCTCTGCGGGATCGGAAGCATAGTCGAGCCCCATGGCTGTCGCCTCGGCCGCCGACACTCCTTTTGTCACCATAGTGACATTCACCCGTTCGAGCATGCGGGTGCCCAGCCAGATGGCCGCCGCCGGAATCCGGCAAAGATGGCCGGTTGCCACCAGATTCTGAATGTGGCCAGTCGAATGCTTGAAGCCAATGGCCGCAAATTCCGGATGCGATGCGCACACCCCTTCTGGGCAAGGTGCCACAAAGATGACGGTCCCGCCGGGACGCGCAGCGCTGCAAGCCGCGCCTAAACCTTTGAGCGCTTGCCAGAAATCAAGGTCGGACGGATAGGAGTCGGCCACGACAATGTCGGCGAGTTCGGACAGGGTGACAGTACAGGAGGCGCGGGCAAAGTCACACGCCGCGCGATGGGCGAGAATGGGGTCGCCGGCAAAGACACCGGCGAGAGCGTCGTCCGTTCCGGGCACTTCGTTGACGATGAATTTCAGGCCGGCCTTAAGCCCACCCTCGTCGATGACCCGGCGGACAGGATTGTCGCGAACGGCAAACAGCCGCCCGTCCTCGACTGTGCTGCACAGCCAGTGCATGCGCCCGATCGTGTCCGGATCCGCGCAGCCGGGATTGATGATCTTGCAGCCGCCGCCGAAGCCGGCGATCAGGTGCGGGACGGTCTGTCCGACGCCGATCACGAAATCGGCTTGAAGCAGTTCGCGGTGTATGCGTATCGGAAAATCGCCGGAGGAGCCGACAGCAACGTACTCGTCGGGGTTTTGCCAATTGGGAAGGATAAACCTGTGGCGGGCGACAAGGTCGGGCGTGTACTTGAGGTCCATCTCGACGCGGGTCATCGGGCGGTGTGTGCCAAGGGCGACGAACACCTGAATGTCATGGTAGTCAAGCCCGGAGGCCAGCAGTTCAGACAGCACCGCCGGAAGCATCAGCTCTGTCCTTGTCGTGCGGGTGTTGTCGTCAATGACGATCAACACCTTCATCCCGGGCCGCATCTGGTCTTTGAGGCGCGGCGCGCCGATGGGGCACGCCAGCGCTTCGGCGATGAGTTCTTTGGGCTCGCCACGGGGCGCGGCCGCGTGGATGGAATACACGCCGGCCAAATGGCGGTCGGGTATTTCGAGCGGCCCGAATTCTTCATAGGGAAACAGGTACTTCATGAAATTTTTCTC
>CAZKZI010000196.1:0-3940 GCA_964557205.1 uncultured Lentisphaeraceae bacterium | reverse complement strand
AACAAAACGGTCACAAAAATAGAATTCTATTTTTATACTATTCCTGATGCGCCGCGCCCTCCGCGGGGGCAATCTTTTCTCACACCTTTCAATATGTGAGAAACTTTTGTTTCGACTCTTTAGTGATTTCCAGTCGTGTTCTGTTTCAGCATGGCTTTAATCAACAGATCCGCTACAAGCCGATGGCCTCGGTCATTCGGGTGCATGCCGTCGAGCAGCAGGTCGTCCACCGACTGCCCCTTGACTTTGCCGTACGACTGAAAGGCCGCATAAACGTCGACAAGGGGAACCTTCTTATTCTTGGCCACCGCCCGCATACAGTCGACGTAGGGGCTCAACGTCACGTTAAATCCATCCGCGTCATCCGGGCGATACGGCGGCTTACCATACTGACCTTTCAGGCCCAGAGTCCAACGCAGGGGATTGGGAGTCATGAGAATGACTTTACAGCCTTTTTCCCGCAACGCGTCCACAAAGCATTCGAGGTTTTCTCTGTATTGGACTTTCGCGACACGAGACGCGGTGGCTGGCGGCTTTTTCCAGACGTCGACGGCCGAATCGTTGATGCCGAACTGGATGATGACCAGATCCGGATGCCGGCCCAGCACATCTTTCTCGAAACGGGCGTTTGCCGCCGCGGTCGTGTTTCCGCCCACGCCCGCGTTGATGATTTTGGCGTTGATGCCCTTTCCCGGCAGATCGCGCCTAAGGCAGTCGGCATACACTTGTAACGTCCCGCGCGGCGCGGTGGTGGAATCACCGAAAGCCACAATCGTAACCGCCTTCCCGGCGTGAGGGGTTTCCGCGCCAAGCACGGAACCGGCATGCGACAGAACCATTATGCCGCAAACCGCCATCGCCGTAATCGCTTTCATTCCATATTCCCTTTCAGTTAGGCAACCACATGCCCTTTCCCAAAACGTTCACCCCTATTTAAGGCCGCAAGCCTTCAAACTTTCAGCCATCTTGCCTAATTCGGCCATGTTGTCGGGATGGCGCTGTAAATTCCACGCTTCATGAACATCGATGCCGTCAAAACGGTTTGTGCAGGTGACATCCGCCCAGAACCGTAACCGTCCGGCGAGAGCAGACGGAGTATGAGGCAGCCATTCAGAAAAGAGATACAGGCGGGTTTTCCCCTTGCAGTACGCCTGATACTCCCTCGCCGCCCAGGCAAACAGGTCTTCTCCCGACCGACGCTGAATGCCCTCCTTCACCTTCCAGTAGGCATGATCGGGGCTGGACACGATTTCGAAATCGCCCAGGATGAAGGCGTCCGCCACCCCTTCGTCCACCAACCGTTTCCAGTGGTTGGTGAATCTGGCCACAACATTCGTGCTGAAGTAAGGATCGGCGGCAAAGTGCGTGGTGCTCCCAAGTTGCAGACCGATCCAGAGTTCCTTGCCGCGGCCGTGGCAAAGCGAGTCCAGCTCGCGGTAAAGCTCCACCATCATATCGCCTTTCAGATCATGCCATGCCGCTCGGTCGAAATCCTTAGCCGTGCGCAAATCGATACCATATTTCGCACGGAAAGCATCCACAACAGGTTGGCTGTAACCATAAAAATCGATTTCATGGGTGTTGGGCAGGTGCCGGCAGTGTGCGCTGGTGGAACAGTGAATGCCGTCAGCGCCAAGATCAAGCAGCTCGCGTGCCTGCGCCACGCGGAACACCCGCGCTTCCGGCCACGCATAGTCCGTCAATCCCTTGAAATAGCTCTTCCCGTCCTTGCCGACCCACTGGCAATGCGGATGTTCTTCGAGAAACTTCGAACGGTATCCGGGATAGTAATCATCAAAAAGGTCGATCCACGCGATCACCTTCATGCCCTGTCTGTGTGCTTCGCGGATAAAAACTTCCGGCGGGTTGAAGGCGCGGATGACCTCTGCGTAGCGCTTTTGCCACGGGGTGCGCTGGGCGATATATGCCTCCGCGTCCGCGATCATGCCGGGAGCGGGGTTCGCTCGCACGTCGGCCGCGTCAAAGGCTTCCGCCGGATACGACAATTGGGTCCGGTAGGGAAGGTGTCCGAGACACCCGCAGCGCACCAGAAGCGTCTGGCACCCGTTCCGCTTCAACCGCGCCACCAGTTCGCCGACATCGTCCTCTGTCATCGCATGATCTCGCAGCCAGACCTCGTCATTGATGTCAACGTCGACAATGAGTTCCGGTGAGCCTTTCGTTTCGGCATCCTGCGCCGTTGCCGCAACAACGCCCGCCACAACCGTCAGGCACACTGCGGAAAGGTGAATAAGAAACTCGCGTGTCGTTCTCATGTCAATACTCCCGCACGGGCTTAAAAAACAGCCGTCAACTCAACAATTTTTTGCTCTTAAGAAACTCGGCCAGCCGCTCCATCTGCTCGTCTGCGAGACTGTGATAGGGAGGGCGGCGCCAGCGCTGGGCCAAGCCGAACAGCTCATAGACGCCGTGCATCGCGGCGTCGAAACTGCCTTCGACTTTGATGATGTGTTCGAAGAACGGCATGTCGTAGTCGCGGATCACGGCCGCGGCCGCCGTGAGATCGCCTACTTCGATCGCCCGCCAATAACGCCAGGCGATTTCCGGCTTAAAGGTGATAAATGTCGAAAGGTAGCCGTCTGCGCCGTAGGGAACCATGTTCATGTGGTTCTGTTTCTGACCACCGGCCGCCATGGCCCAGCGGCCATGAGCCAAGAGAGAGGCTTTGCGAATGAACTCGCCGCAAACGTCGTCTTTCAAAGCGAACACATGCGGTGCCTCACGCAACAGCCTGCCGATCAGTTCCAGACCGAAAGCCGCACCTCGGGCATTGAGATAGTTCGTCACCATCATAACAGGCAGGGGCTGCGAAACGGCCTGATAATAAGACACAAGCGAGTCGACTGTTGTCGAATGCGCCCAGTCAGGTGGCAGCGCCATCAGCATGTCGGCTCCCTGCTCGCGGCAATACTTGGCAAACTCCACGCTCTTGCCGGTCCACCACATACCCGTGGCGGCGACGACATACGCCCGCTTGTTGATGTACCGCGTCATCGTTTTTGTGAGCTGCGCTATCTCATCGTCGGTCAGGATCGAGAACAGGCTGTCTCCCCACGTCAGCACAACCGCTTTGGCCTTTCCCTCTTCGATCATGAAGTCGATCATCTTGTGCAGAGATGCGTAGTCGATCTCGCCGCTTTGGGTAAAGGGCGTGCGGACCGTCGGCCAAGGTCCGCTCAGAGCCGCACGCACCTCCGGAGGACAACCTCCGCTGGATTCCGGTTTTCCCCCGCCCGCCCGGACCGTGCGGGCACCGATCAAGCCGGTCGCTGCGGCACCCATTGCAATCGTCGAGCCTTTCAAAAATTCACGCCTTGAATGTTTCATCGCATACTTCCTCGTTTTGACAACTACCGTCTGCTTCAGTCCAGCTCTTCCCGAAATTCCTCCATACACGCCTCGATCTCGCGCTTGCGCACCTCGGTCAGGGTCTCCATCTCCTGCGCCAGCGTCAGTTCCGACGCGCACAGCCCGAGACATTTCAGCGCGTATTTCTGCCCCACCCAGACCGTCTCCAGATTCGGGCCGTACACGCCGTGGAAGAGCCGGATGAAGCGGTTCTGAAGCCGGGTCGCCTCCGCGGCATCGCCAGCGTCCACAGCCTGGGCGATCCCCACCATGAACTTCGAGCCCAGCGCGCCCATGCCGCAGAGCATGCCGTCGTAACCCACGAGCAGCGCCTCGTCCGCCGCCCATTCCTGACCCTCCAACAGCACGGCCTTGAACCCCTTGTCTTGTTTCATCAGTATCAGTTCCCGGCGCAGCCACATGTTGCTGGCCGAATTCTTAATCCCTTTCAGGTTCGGGTGCGACAGGATCTCGTTGAACTGCGCCAGTGAAAGGTTGATCCCGTTGTTCGGCGGACAGTGGTAATAGTAGACAGGCCGGTCGGCTGCGTCCAGCACCGCACACACATCCC
>CAZKZI010000195.1:0-3941 GCA_964557205.1 uncultured Lentisphaeraceae bacterium | reverse complement strand
CGGTCCAGTCCGTGCCGCTGACGTTTCCCAGCGCCAGCGTCTGCTGGTGCAGGCGCGTTACAAAGTCGAGAGGCTCGTCGGTCTCGCGGGAGACGTCGGCCGTGACTTGGCCCCTGTCGCCGACGTCCAACTTGCCGGAGGCGAGTGTCGGGCGGCGGGCGGGATCGTAGGCGGCGGAAAGCGCCGCGTCTTTGGACCCCAGCCGCCACGGGTGTTCAAGCAGGTGCGTGCGCTCGAACTCATGCAGCTTACCGTCTTCAATCACGCAGAGCAGCGGCACGCGGAAATCCAAGCGCATCTGATAAGGCGAGAGCGCCCGCGGCTGCCCGCCCCCGCCGAGTGTCTTGTCGGCCTCCCGCACCTGCTCGACAAGCGCGGTGATTTTGGCGCGCGCCTCGGGGGTCTTGCCGCAACTGGCGACTTTCTCGGCCTCGTCGGCGTCGAGCGGGACAAGGACTGTGACGGCTCCGGTCTCGGGGCGGATGCACACCTTGCCGCAGAGGGCGGCCTCCTGCGCCTGGGCGACCGCCGCGTCGATTTCCTCGGGCTGCAGGCGCAGGGTCTGCGGTTGAGAGCCCAAGGGCAGCATGCCTTGCGGCACTGGCAGGATGATCCGGTCAGCCTCGGCCTTAGTGAAGCCGTTGCTTTCCAGCGCCTCGCGCAACTCGTTCAGGACCTCGGGCAGTGAGTCGGAAACCGAAAGCGCATAGGCGCAGTTCAGGTCGGGGTGGCTCTTGGGCCGCGCGTTGGGCAGACGCAGGATGCGGCCGACGATCTGCTCGATGGCCGTGGCCGAACGGGTCTCCTTCAGGCTGCACAGCACGTAGGCGAAGGGACAGTCCCAGCCTTCGCGCAGTTTCTGCACGGTGATGATGAAGCGGACCTTGCACTGCGGCGACGCGATGTCGCCCGCAGCCTTCAGGTCGTCGTGCGCGCCGACCGAGATCTTGATCTCGTCGCGGCTGATGCCGAAGTCGGCAACCAGCCGCTCGCGCAGCGGCTCGCACGCGTCCACGCGTTCGGCCTGTATCAGCATCACAGGCCGCAGGTACTCGCCCGTAAGCTGGGCTTCCGTCAGGGCGAGCTTCTCAAGGTCGGCCCGCAGGCTCACGGCGTCGGCGAGCAACTGGTCCTTCTGGCTGGGGTGGCGCGTGACTACGCGCAACGGCAGTTTCACCATGTCGGCGGCTTTGAGTTCGGCGGCGGAAACGTGGTGCAGGATGTTAGAAAGGTGCTTGGAACGCGCTGGCGTGGCGGTGAACTCCACGATGCAGGAGGGCATCACGTCGCCCAGCGCGGCGAACGAAAGGTCGGTGCGGGCGTTGTGCGCCTCGTCCGCGATCACGACCGGGCGCCGCAGGCGCAGCATGTTCACCAGCGAGGGAACCGGCTTGCCGTCCGGGCCTTTCAGCAAGTCGGCCTCGCGGCTCGCCGGCGCGTTCAGGAGGTGCTCCTGAAAAACGCCGTTCTGACTGTAGACCTTGCGGCCGGTGGAGTCCTCCACGCGGAAGGCCTGGATGGTCGAGACGATGACGACGGTCTGGCCGTCCACCGATGCGCGCGGCAGGTTCAGCGCCTCCTCGATGGTGACAACCTCGATCGCGCCGCAGGCCATCTCCAGCGCCCGGCGGTACGGGTGCCGCGCGTCGCGCAGCGCGTCGGCCGTCTGGTCGAGGATCGTGTTGCTGGGGACCAGCCAAAGCACGACCGCGCGGTCGGCATGCAGCAGTTCGCTCATGGCGAGCCCGGCGGTGTGGCAGGCAAGGAGCGTCTTGCCGCCGCCGGTCGGCACGCGCAGGCAGACGTAGGGCATATCGCGGGCGAGGCCCGCCGCGTGGATCGGCAGGTACAGGCCGCCGCCGCTGCCGTTCTGCGCGCACACGTCGCGGAACGCCTCGGCCGGGCTGCCGGTCCTCGAACACAGTCGGAAGAACTCCCGCAGAGAGTCCAGCACGCGGTTCTGATAGTCTTTGAGAGCGATCATTGAACGTCCTTTTTGCCTGAAGGAAGCCGTCCAGAATGTTTCCCCAGCTTTTTCTCTTCCGACTTCACACGGCGCTCCAACTTGGCAAGATCCTCTTCCGGCGGAAGGGTCTCGGGCTTGATTCCCCGCTGGTTAAGCATGACGCGGACGCTCTGATTGTTTTGCACGTGCTCGCCCGTGATGGAGGACTCGCCATGCAAATCGGCTCGCGTAACGTTATGATTTGTCATTTCAGTCGCCAGATTTTTTGCCGCAATCGTCAATGTCGGGAGAAAATCAGCGAGCGGACGCGTTTGGGTGATGCCGAATTTGGTCTTCATCATTTGGGTGGTATGTCCGCCAAACAAAGCGGCGTCCCCCTTGGAGCGGATACGGCCGAAGCCCTCGTCGTCAACGCCGCGTTCATAGATGTTCTGCGAGAGCGTTTTTTTGGAATCCCGAAGACGCTGGCGCACATCCAGCCGGGCTTGGAGGCGCATGCGCTCTTCGATCAATTCCTGTTTGCGCGTCTGAACGGCAAAGTAGCTTTGAGCGAAGGCGATTTCTTCCTTGCGGGGGTCGCCGTTTTGGGCGATCAGGTAACAGGCATAGCGGGTGAGCATGAAATCGTCAATCGCCCGTTCAGCTCCGCTGCCCAGCGCCACCATTTTCGTGACGCCACGAAAATGGTCGCCGGCGGTGTAGCCCATGGTCTCGCAAGAGGTTATCGCCCGCTGGATGGCGGTTAGGAAATTTTCCCACCGGGCATAGCCCAACGCTTCCATCAGGTCTCGTGCGAACCAAAACTCGACGTTCTCCTCCGGGACGGCCTTGGCCAAGGCGTCGAAATCCTTCTGCATACTCTGAATACGTCCGCTATCCATAGTCTTAGTTTCTCCCTTACAGCCTAACAGTCTACAGCCTAAACCCCGTCCCTACGACACCTTGATCTCGTACGGCGTCTGACGGACGGTGATGTGTGCGGCTTGCAGGCGGTCGCGGCTCACGAGGCAGCCCGCGCAGTAAATCACCTTCGGCCCGTCGAACTCCGGCAGCTTGGCGAGGATCTGGCGCGTCAGCACGTTGCCGCCGTTGGCGCTCTCGTCGCCCAGGATGCCGTTGTAAAGCAGGTAGATGCCGACGCCGCGGCACGCGCCGAGAAACGGCGTGTTGAGCACCCGCGCACGCGGCAGAGGCTCACCGGTCTCGGAGAAATAGACATGCCGGGCCAACTCCGAAAATTTCACCGTCTCTCGGATCATGCCCGTCTCGTCGAAGAGCGCCTCCCCTAGCTCGCAGTATCGGAAACCGCCGCCACGGGCCGTGACCGTCTCTCCCTTGGCGTTCGTGTGGCCTTGCGCCACACGCCGCACGCGCTCGGCGGTCACTTCACGGGCGATTTTTGGCTCCATCTCCACGAGTATGAAGCGGCGCGGCGGTTTGTCGGATGCGACGGTATTCATTTTCTGAACGGCATGTCCGGTCGTGCCAGAGCCTGCGAACGAGTCTAGCACGAGGTCGCCGGGGTTTGTTGCAATCTGAAACACACGTTCTAGAAGGCGAGTCGGCTTTGGCGTGTCAAAAGCAGTTTTGCCATCAAATATGGCCTTCAACTCCTTTGATGCTTCATCCGTGTGTCCGACTTCAGAATAGAACCATAAGTTGGTGACTAGTCTGTCCCCCATTACATCGAGATACCGTTTACACCGAATACCTCCTCGCCCATTTCCAGTGAAATACAAAAAAGGCCAAACGCCCTTGTCGTAACGTTTTTTTGTTTCATCTTTAACGTCATCAAATGGTCTGGTAAGCAAAATGGCATGAATCGTAGTCGGCACTTTGTCCTGCCTTGTTCCACAAATATCAACGCGTTTTTCAAAGTCATCGATAGGGCGCAGTTCATAGGAAGCCCACTCGTTCATGATGGTGAGCATTTGTTCTTGACCATATGTCCAGTGTCGTCCATTTATCGGATAGA
>CAZKZI010000194.1:0-3952 GCA_964557205.1 uncultured Lentisphaeraceae bacterium | reverse complement strand
TTGCGTTTCTTCAAGATAGAGCGCAAGGCATGGAAAACCTCTGATCCGGCGCGCAGAGCCTCTTTGAAGCTGTCAAACCCGTGAGGCCTGATCATAAACTCCTGAAACGCGATGGGCGCGTCCGAGTGCGAGCCGCCGTTGACAATGTTCATCATCGGGACCGGCAGGGACGGCTTGTTTTCCTTGTCGAGATTACGGAACAGCGGCACGTTCGCGGCGACTGCCGCCACGCGCGCGTTGGCGAGGGAGACAGAAAGAATGGCATTGGCGCCGAGGCGGGTCTTGAACTCAGTGCCGTCCAGCTCGATCATGCGCCGGTCAATCGCGGTCTGATCTGCGGCGTCCATGCCGATCACGCCTGCGGCCAGCTCTTTCTTGACGTTTTCAACGGCGCGCAATACGCCTTTGCCGCAATAGCGGGCCGGGTCATTATCCCGCAGCTCAAGCGCTTCATGCTCGCCGGTGGACGCGCCCGACGGAACCGCGGCCCGAGCCGTCATGCCGCATGCGAGACCGATTTCAGCTTCAATGGTAGGGGTTCCCCGCGAATCAAGTATTTCACGGGCCGTTACTGTTCTGATTGTTGTGTCCATCTGTATTCTCCAGTTTCTCAGCGGGGTTTACGCATGCCAGATACTTCATGTGACTGGTGGAGTTTATAATACTCTATTTGCCCCCTCTTGTAAATCGCTTCTTGCCCTTGAGGTAAATTTAGCCCAACAAAAAACCCGCGTTTGATTCCGTCTGGACGCTTGAACCGCAAGTCTATACCATAAGGAGTCTTTGAAAGGGGGTTCTTTTGAATAATCTGCGGTGGGGAAGCTTCTTGCGCGGCTGCGTTGTTTGCGTGCTGGCTGCCGGACATGTTTTGGGCGCTACGGTTTATGTCGCCCCGGACGGCGATGACGCGGCGGAAGGCAGCCGCAGACGACCGCTGGCGACCCTGCAGGGGGCGCGTGACCGTGTGCGGCAGATACTTGGAGCTGGACAGGCCGACGGAGCGGTGACGGTACTGTTCGCTGACGGCGCGTACCCGCTGTACGAGCCGGTGGTTTTCGGTCCGGAGGACTCCGGCACGGATTCCGCGCCGGTGACCTACGCTGCGGCCAAGGGCGCGCGTCCGGTCTTCTTTGGCGGTCGGCGCCTGCCGCCTTTCACGGCCGGTGTTGATGGCGTGTGGCGCGCGCAGGTTGGCACGGCGCTGCGTTTCGAGCAGCTTTATGTCAACGACTGCCGTGCGGTCAGAGCCAAGTCTCCGAATCGTTTTTACTACTACATGCGCGAGCCGGTGCAGTACGGTATAGATCCTCTGACCGGCAAGGCGGCAGACCTTTCGCGGCGCGCCTTCATCGCCGACAAGGCGGACATCGCTCCGCTGGCAGGCAAGAGCCGTGCGGAGCTTGCGAATGTCGTGGTGCGGGCTTTCCATGCGTGGGAGGTGAACCAGGCACGGGTGCAGGAGATCGACCCGGTCGACGGGCGCGTGACGGTAACACCATGCACGCCGTGGCCTTATTTCCGTTGGTCACCATATCTTCCGCGTTATCAGATCGAGAATTTCCGCGAGGCGCTGGACGAGGCCGGCGAGTGGTTTCTGGATGAAGCCGGGGTTTTGAGTTACCTGCCGCTGCCCGGCGAAAAGATCGGCAAGACCGTGGCGGTCGCGCCGGTGACGCCCGCCTTTCTGCATTTCCAAGGCGACGCGCTCGCCGGCAAATGGATTTCCCGACTGACCTTCTCGGGGCTGACCTTCAAATACGCGGCCTACACTCTGCCTGCGGAGGGCCAGGGCGACAGTCAGGCGGCGGTCAGGCAGCCTGCGGCGGTTGAGCTTAACGGCGTGCGCCAGATGGCTTTTCTTGACTGCGTTTTCGCGCACACCGGAGCGCACGGCATCTGGTTCCGCAAGGGCTGCCGCGATAGCCTGCTGCAGCACTGCCACATGTTTGATCTCGGCGGCAGCGCGGCTCTGGTCGGACACTCAAAATGGAGCAAAGAGGAATTGCCGGATCGGCTGACCGGACAAATCGTCATCGACAACAACATTCTGCAACAGGGCGGGCGCGTCTTCCCGGGCGCGGTCGGCGTATGGATCGGCCATGCCAGCGACGTGCGTGTGACGCACAACGACATCGGCGATTTTTTTTACACCGGCATATCCATGGGGTGGACCTGGGGTTATCGCGAGACTGTTACGCACCGGAACACGCTGGCGTTCAACCATATTCACCATATAGGTCAAGGTGTGCTCAGCGACATGGGCGGCATCTACACCCTCGGCATGTCAGAGGGCACGGCGGTCTCCAACAACCATATCCACGACGTTTATTCCTATGATTTCACCGGGCGCGGCGGCTGGGGGCTTTACACTGACGAGGGCAGTGCTGGAATGTTATATGAGAACAATTTGGTGCATCATGTCAAGACCGGCTGCATCCACCAGCATTATGGCAGGGAGAACGTCTTCCGCAACAACATCCTGGCGTTCAGCATGAACGGCCAGATACAGCGCTCGCGCATCGAGGATCACACCACGATAATAGTCACCAACAACATTATTTATTGGGACAACGAATCGGCTGCCTTCTGGCGCGGTCATGTCGGCAACTACGGTTCGGTCACGGACGTGGTGGTGAACGCCAACACCTATTGGAACCCGCGGGGCATAGCCACCAAAGCCTTCAACGGCGGATCGTGGGAAGCCTGGCGCGCGGCCGGGCATGACACACGCTCGCAGATCGCAGATCCGCGTTTCCGGGATCCGGCCAAGGGCGACTTCCGCTTCAGGTCCGGCTCGCCTGCGGTGCAGGCCGGATTCAAGCCGTTCGACTATGCCGAGGCTGGCGTGTACGGCAAGCGCGCATGGCGCAAACTGTCCGTGCGCAACTGCGTGCCGCCGGTCGAGTTCGCGCCGCAGCCGGAGAAGTATATTGTCAGGCGGGTAAACGAGAATTTCGACTGTCTGCCGCCAGGCGTACCCTTCCCTAAAGTCACGACGCATACCGAAAAAAAAGGCGACAGCATCGTGGTTACGGCGGACGCGGCTTTTTCAGGAGGTCAGTCACTGAAGATCACCGATGCCCCCGGCCTGACGCACGCTTACAATCCGCATTTCACTTTCAGTTATTCTTTCACCAATGCCGTGATTGAGAACCGCTTCGTGCTACGGGCAGAGCCGGGAGCGGAATTCTTCACGGAATGGCGCGACTATCCCGAAGATGGCGGAAACAGTTACAAGATCGGGCCGCGTCTGTCCTTCCGCAACGGAAGACTGATGGCGTGCGCGCGCGTGAAGAACGCTGAGGGAAAGTTTACGGGCGTCGAGCGTTTGGTCGCCGATCTGCCTGCCGACACCTGGGCACAGGTTGCCGTGCGCGCGGCGGTGGGGCCGACGGTGGACGGGACATGGTCGGTAAAGGTCACGCGGGCGGGACAGCCGGAGGTGGAGATCACAGGACTGCTGTTCGCCAGCGACGAATTCCGCGTCATGGAGTGGCTGGGCTTCTGCTCGACCGCGCAGAAAAAGACGACGTTTTATTTGGATGATTTTTATTTCAGCGAAGCGCACTGAGCGCTTCGCAAGTAGGAAAGGCAATTAGATGAAGCATGTTTTCGTGGGGTTCGGGTTCGGGCCCATCCAGTCGGGGCTTTTCGCCAAAGAGGCGTTCGAAGGCGGAATGTTTGATGAGATCGCAGTGGCAGAAGTTGATCCGGCCTTAGTGGCGGCGGTGCGCGGTAACGGCGACCGATACGCTCTGAATGTGGCCGGAGCGGACGGCATCACGCAATTGCAGGTCGAAGGTGTGAAGTTGCTTGATCCCGCGCAGCCGGAGGACGCGGCACGGCTACGCGCTGCGCTCGGACGGGCCACGGAGGTCGTGACTTCGCTGCCATCAGTCGCTTTTTATGCGCGGGGCGGAGCGTCGAGCGTGGCTGGCTTAATCGCGGAGGG
>CAZKZI010000193.1:0-4101 GCA_964557205.1 uncultured Lentisphaeraceae bacterium | reverse complement strand
TCGCTTCAGCCCGATTCCGCAAGGATCTGAAAAAGTCCGTCAGACGTGGTTTCGACATGTCTTTGCTCGATACGGTGGTGAAGACATTGGCTGCGGAGAAACCGTTGCATCCAAAGCATCGCGACCATGCGCTTTCCGGTAGTTTCGCCGACTGTCGCGAATGTCACGTGACACCGGACTGGTTGCTGATCTACGAAGTCGACGCGGGGGCGTTGTTGCTTTACCTGACCCGAACAGGAACACATTCCGACCTCTTTTGACGTCTTTTTGCCCTAGCGGATAGGACGTAAAAGCTGCGTTTTCCGGCGGGCGCGGGATACGGTGTGGTCGGATAACGGCGCCTCTTTCGATTCACGGGGGGCTAACTTACTTTGTCAATCCACCGGAATCTGACGAGGTCGTTGCGGAATCGACAGGCGCACCATCAAACAACTACCGCGATGTGATCCTTGAGGTAATCAGGTCGTTACCGCCAGAGGGTTTTGAGCGCCTCTGTCAACGCATCCTTCGTGAATCATACTTCATTCAAGTAGTTATCACAGGTAGATCGGGTGATGAAGGCATTGATGGATATGGGACTCTACAAATCAACCCTTTCGTCACTTTACTTCGTACCTCAAGCAGGCCCGTGCGTCGCTTTCGTACCTCAAGCTATGCAGGGCATGCTTCGCCCTGACAGGCTTTTCATGGCTGCGCCATGCGTAGCCCGTCAGGGCGAAGCATGGTGGAGGCGGGGAGAATCGAACTCCCGAAAGATTAAGCATAGTTTTAGAAAGTGCTAAATAGTGTTTTTATTAGGGTTTTTTGAAATTGGTACTTGCTAGAACTACGCGGGATGGTGTAACCTATGGTGTAACTGGGACACACATCTAAAAGCGAGGTCGTTATGGCATACCTTAGAACGCTGGCAAAATCACCCTACTGGATAGCCGTTTACAGAGACAGGAGCGGCCGTCGAACCAACAGGTCAACCAAACTCAAAGCGACCGGAGCGAACCGGGCAAAGGCGCAACGCATAAGCGAGGCATACGAGCAGGCTTACCGCCAAAAGGACGCGGTGGCGTACCTGCGTGAACAGTTCACAACCATTGCGCGACAGATCGACCCTGAATCGGTGGGGACGGTGCCGACCGTGAGGGAATACTTCGATCAATGGCGCGATGCGCACGGCGGCGAACTGGCACCCCGGACGCTCGTTTCCTACAACCTGCGGCTGCGGCAGTTTGTGGAACACGTCGGAGAAGAGCTTACCATCGACTGCGTGAAGCCTTCTCATGCTTTGAGCTTCCGAGCCAAGATTAAAAAAACGGCTTCATTCACTACCGCCAATAACGCCGTTAAAGTTTTGAGTGCGATTTTCGGCTGTGCCATGAAAGACGGCGTGAGGGTGGGAAACCCCTTTAACGTGAAAGTTCTCAAAGGCAACGCCGTAAGAAAACAGGCGTTCACGGTGGAACAAGTCGAGCGGCTTGTCCGGGTTGCCGATGCCGAGTGGCGGTCACTGATAATATTCGGCGTGTACACTTCCCAGCGGCTGGGAGACCTAGCCATGATGACTTGGGCACAGATCGACTTTGACAAAAAAGAGATTCGTTTCCAGACCGAAAAGACAAAGCGCAACATGGCCATACCCGCGAGCGATGCGCTTTGGGCGCACATCCTCACCTTGCAGCGCGGCACACCAGCGGCACCCGTTCACCCGCGAGTCTGCGAGATGCGCGAGAATTACGGCATAGGCCTTTGCTCGCGGGACTTCACGCGGGTTATGGTTGATGCCGGAATATGCAAGGCAAGACCCATTAAGCGCAAGCGTGAAACCGAGGGGGATGTTTCCCGAGAGGTGAACCCGCTGACCTTCCACAGCCTGCGGCATAGTGCAGCGACATGGCTGCGCGACGTTGGCGCGTCGGAGTCGATAGCGATGGAGATCGTAGGACATGACAGCGTGAGTGTTGACCGGGCTTATGTGCATTCCGATTCAAAGCTGATGCGTGATGCACTAAACAAACTTCCAAAGATCGGATAAAGGCGAAAATGAAAACGAAAAACAACGAAACGGCGACCCGGATGCTAGAGCGCGACGCGCAACTGCGTTCAAAGTTTGAAGAGCGTAAGGCGCACATGGCAGCGAACAACGAACGCATAAAAACTCCGGACGGACGGAAAACGCCTAAGCGTTGCGACAGCGTCCGCTTGGTGATGGATGACGGCAAGCGGCACACGGCATATATATGCGACGCGAAGCAACAGCCTAACGACTGGGACACTGATTATCCGTCCATTACGTTGACGTGCCGCCTTGTGTGGGGGCGTTGCGATGCGGCAGACTTCACACTGGCAATCGACACCGGGCTGCTATCGGCGCGAACGGCGAAACTTCGCCCGTGGCATATCTCTGAAATATCACAGCCTAAATGGACGGTGGTGTTTTCGGACGGTTCAATTATCGACATGAAATATTGCAGGCTGACACCGATAACGGACATGCAGGCCATACGCGACAATGCGAATGTGCAAAGGATTATTGCGGCGCATTTTTCCGGCGGCGGGAACATGGCCGTAAAGACAAATCGGCAGGCTGTGACACAGTTTTCGGCGGCGAAAGCGTGTGGTGTAAGCGAGCGGACAATCCGAGACTGGGACAAAAACAAGTCAACACCCAAAGATTATCCGGGCCGCAAAAACCCGACTGTGTTTATTAAATGGGCGGATAGCTATAAACAAACGCAGTCCGCTAAAAAGGAATTACGAAACGCGGCGCGTGTTCCCGATATGGACGTCTACACGAGTAAAGACCAGTGTCAAAAATGGGATGAGGGACAACGTAATGATGACGATTTTCAGAGCGAAATGAGACGTTACGGGAAGGGCGGAAAAAGAAAAAGCGACTATTAGAAACAGAAGGGCGCATTTTAGACCGTCTCGCATTGCGCGGGGCGGTCTTTTTTTTACCTGAAACCGGAAGTAAACCGGAAGTGTCGAAACTTTTTTTGACCAATAAATACAGGGGGGCGGGCGCGTTTCTCATTTTAGCAACCGGAAGAAACCCGGCAGAACCGGGTTGTATGTGTCAGCGCAATTAGTGCGCTGTAAAACGGAGGTTGTTATGGCATTAGGTAAACAGATCCTTGAGACGGCGGCGCAGCTTGACGCGTCCGCGTCCTGCGAGTGGGCGCGTGTCCCGCGAACCGGGCAACAGTTGGAAGGTCTTTATCGTTCGCAAATATTCGCTCTAATCAGGGCAGGCGCGGTCAGGTCTGCCGCGATAAAGGCACCCGGCGCGGGGCGTACTGGCATGCGACTTGTTCACGTCCCGAGCTTGCGGGCGTACATTGGACGGCATGTTGTCACGAAGGGCGGTGCGGAATGAAAACCATTTCATGGCTAAGGCGCAAATCAAAAAACGCGGGCTTTAAATGTCGCGGCTGCGGGCAACAGATCGACCCAAACGACGTATATTTTTCTTGCCTGAAAAATAAAACCTGCTGGTGTCGGGAGTGCGTTGCACGGGCGGAGCAAAAGGACGGGGGTGCGAAATGAAAACCGCTAAAAAAACTCCAGTCCAAAAACCGAGGGCACCGGATGCGGAAAACTGCGAGAGATCACTTGTCGGCGCGGTCTTGACCGACCCCGAGCGCGTATGGCCGATTGTCGAAAAGGCGGGGCTTGCCGTCGATCACTTCACTGACACAGCGGCGCGGCTGGCGTGGGGCGCGATCTTGCGCCTGGAGGCAGATGGTAAACCTCTCGACCTGCTAACCGTCCAAGCCGATTCAGGCTTAGACGCATTGACCCTGCAAGCTATGATCGACAGCGGTATCCCGGCGCACTGCGAATACTACGCGACCCAAATATGCGACCGGGCTATCAGGCGGCAGGCAATCGCAATGATGCAGCAGGCGGACGGCGCGGAAGGTCTGCGATTGGCTTGTGAGCGGATTGCTGGCGAGTTGCCGACAGGCGACAGCGGCGACAGCGGCGGCTTCAGTGTGCGAAGCTGGGGCGAGGTCTTAGACGCAGAAATCCCGGCAAAGCGGTTTTTTTGCGGCAACCTGTTTGCCTGCGGTCAGGCGCAAACGATATTCGGTCAAGGCGGTCTTG
>CAZKZI010000192.1:0-4152 GCA_964557205.1 uncultured Lentisphaeraceae bacterium | reverse complement strand
GAAAGGCTGCCTTGTTTTGCAATCTGCGGATCGTCGAGCCGGGGTTTGGCGACTATGAGGATGGGGGCGACGTTTTCGTTTTTGACGATCTGAATAACATCGCCAAGGGCGGCCCGATGCCGGTCACGCGGATTGAGAAGGAGAAGGACGGCAAAACGGGCGAACCGCGGTTCATCCTCAAGTTCCCGCCCTGTCCCGGATTCTGGCCGCTGGGGGCCAAGCGGCCAGACGGCACGGCACATCCAGGGGCGGGGAAAGGCTTCGCGTTTTGCCAAGCCCTGTCATTGATCGGAACCGGCGAGAAGCTCACGGGGGACATGTACAAAACCTTGAACCGTTATGTGGAAGTCATGCGGTTGGCGTTTAACGGCCGGCAGGTGTCGGTGGTTGAACGCAGGTTAATCAAGCCGGGGCAGGATTGGGTGACGACGAATGGCTGGAGCGTTTTCAGCCCCGGATTACAGCCGGCGATTCCAGACGGGGACGATCTTCTGCTGGCGCTGACAGCGTCGTCTAAGAAAGGGGGGCAGCAGACGGGGGTTTGCCGTTTCCGCTTTTTGGAAGGGCAGTGGCGCCCGGTCTTTTTCACTCCGGTGATCGGAGAGGATGAAACCGGTATTGCAAGAAGTGCGTGTGAACCCAGTCTTGCGCGGCGTGCCGACGGCTCGTTTATTTTCACGGCCCGCACGTTCGGAAAAAACAGCGCCAGCGAGAGCATCGAGCTGTGGGCCGCGAAGGAGGCCGATGGCCCTTGGGCGCAACACCTGCGTGCCGACAATGAACGGTGCCAGGCGCCTGTCAGTGTGCATGCGACAACCGACGGAAAAATATTTATTCTTTCAAACCCTCCCGGCATCACAAGCCTGGACGGGAAGGTGAAATGGGCAGACCGGAAACGCGTGCAACTAGCTCTGTGGCAGTTGGCCGAAGGGAAGGCCGGGTTTAATCCGCCGCGGCCGCGGCTGGTCCGGGATGGGCCGCAGGAATTCGGCAGATTCGATGGCCATCGCTGGGTCATAGATCATCCTGTATCGGCCGTTGTCCAGCTCGGCGACAGGTTGTGGCACTGCGTTGTCGCATACCGTGTGATAACTTCTCCCGCTGCAAAGACACCGCATCACGGCTGTTACGTTGAGGAAGTGATTACTGCACAACCGGCGACACCGCCGTGGCGCTTCTGAATAGAGGGTTAGATAATGAAAAGAGTCGTTTGTATGGGTCTGTGCTGTGCGGTGATGGCTGGCGGTGCGGTTGCGGCTGAGCTGGCGGCGGGCTGGACGCATTCCGCAGCGGTAAAAGACGGGCAGGTCTGGAGCTGGGGCGACAACGCCTACGGTCAACTTGGTCAGCCGGATGCCGGGAGAAGCCTGCGTCCGCGCCCGGTCGCCGGGCTAAACGACGTTACGGCTGTGGCGGCCGCGTGGCACACGCTGGCCCTGACCCGTGGCGGGCACGTCTACGCCTGGGGGCGCAACGATCTCGGGCAGCTTGGCAACGGCCGTTTCGGGCCGGGGGAGAAGTCTTACGAACCCGAGCGTGTGAAGGGGCTTGAGAACATCATTGCAATCGCGGCGGGCTGGGATCACTCGCTGGCCTTGGCGCGTGACGGCAGGGTTTATGCCTGGGGCTGCCGTTCTCACGGTCAGCTCGGCGATGGAGTGCGCGAGACCGGTGTGCCCGTGGCTCGGCCTAAGGCGCTGCCGGGAGTGTCGGAGGTCAAGATGATCGCGGCTGGCGGACAGCATAGTATGGCGCTGTTGCGGGACGGCAGCGTGCTGGCCTGGGGCAGCAACTGGAACGGTCAGCTCGGTAACGGCAAGGTAGGCAAGGGTACACACAGTGCTGTGCCGCGGCCGGTGGCCGGCTCGGAAGGCAAGGGCGAGCTTGCGAATATTGTTTCCATCGCGGCGGGCGGACTGCACAGCTTGGCGGTCAAGGCAGACGGCACGGTTTACGCATGGGGCTACAACGGCACCGGGCAGGTGCCGGAAGGCGGACGCGACGGGTTTTGGGGAACTGGCGGCAAGCTCAATGTCGGGGTGCCGACGGTCGCACAGGCGGCTGGCAGGAAGGCCAAGGCTTTCACCGGTGCCCTGGCGGTCGCTGCTGGGTATGAGGCCACTTATGTGTTGGGCACGGACGGGCGGGTGCATGCTGCGGGATGGAGCATGTACGGCGAGCAGGCGTCCGGTGCTGTCGGCGGCGGTAATCGCGATGTCTTGTGGCCTGCGGTTACAGGACGCGCAATCGTCTGGCAGAATCCACCGCCGGGAGTCTGGCGGCCCGGACTGGCCTACCTTTATACGGATACAGCCCACATCGACAAAGGTGTTAAAGATCTCGAAATCATCGACACTTTCAATGGCACTCCGGTTACGGTGGCCGGAAAAGCCGGCAAAGGCATGCAGAGAGGATCGGTTTTGCGCAACGCCGATAACGTCGAGACTATGGCCGCGCTGGTATACCCGACGCAGACTGAGGCCGGCAAGCCTTTGAAGTGCGTTCTGACCAGGCTTATGTTCGGTGTCCATGACGGCGACGACGATTTCGCCACGGATGTGCGGTTGCGCTGGACTAATGTCGAAAGCGGAGAGATTATTGATCTGCCGATGGAACTCGGCGCCCGTGCGGGCACAGGTGTTTTGCCGCAGCTAGGCGGCGTTGTCGAGGTCGCGGGCGGTATGCACCACGCGCTGGCGCGTGACCGTGACAATAACATCTGGGCTTGGGGTCATAACGGTTTCGGGCAGGTCGGTGACGGCAGTGTCAATGACTGCACGGTAGCTCTGAAATTGGCGGACTTTGATGCCAAGGCCGCGGCATTGCCGCGCAAGCGAGAGGTGCGGCAGAAGGTTGACAGCCGGCCGCCCGTCGGCAAGTTCATCAACGTACGCGAGCGCGGGGTCAAGGGCGACGGCATCACGCTGGACCAGCAGGCGCTGCAAAGAGTGATCGACGATTGCTCCCAGAGCGGCGGTGGCACGGTTTGGCTTCCGCCAGGCCATTATCTGACAGGGACGCTATTCCTGCGTGACAACGTGCGGTTGCACCTCAGCGCGGGTGCGACGGTCTTGGCTGCGACAAATCGCGAGCATTTCACGGGCAAGGCACTGATTCAGGCCAACGGAGTTCGCGGAATCGGCATCACGGGCAAAGGCCTGATCGACGCGCGCGGCGCGTTTGTCGGGGCGCGCGACTGGCGGCACTACTGCATCCACATGACGAATTGCAGCGATGTTTTGCTGGAGGGTGTCAGCACTGTCAACTCCGGATCCTGGACCCAGCACTACATTCGCTGCATAGGACTGACGATCCGCGATGTGCTTGTTCGCAGCGTGCTGCCTGGACGCAACAATGACGGCATTGATCTCTCCGGCTGCGAGAACGTCAAGATAGAGAAGTGTACTATTATCTCCGATGACGATGCGATCGTGATCAAGAGCCAGACCGGTGACCGCGAGAACCGCAATATCGAGGTGGTCGACAATGTCTGCCACACCTACCGCGGCGCCTTCAAGCTCGGCACCGAGACACGCGGTGCGTATTCTAACATCGTCTGCCGCAACCTTATCTGCTACGGCTCGAAAGCGCTGGAGCTTTATTCGGTCGACGGCGCGGAATCGCAGGACATCCTGATCGAGAACGTACAGGCGCATGACGCGCTTGTGGCGCTGAACATCCGTCTCGGCGCGCGCCTCCGGGCATCCTACTGGGCCAAGGGTCTTGAGCCGCAGGTCGGGTTTTTGCGTAACATCCGTATCCGGGATGTCAAAGGCAACACGGCCTCGCGCGCCTGGCGCGATCAGCTGCTGGAGCATGGCATACAGGATGGCGAGTGGGCCACGGGGCATCCTCAACGGGCGTATGACAGTTGCGTTTCGGGTCTGTCCGGGCATTTTGTGGAGGATGTTCTGATCGAGAATCTGGACATCAGGGTGCCCGGCGGAGTCGATTTTGTGCCGGATGCGGCCAAGCTGCCGGAACGGCCGGAAGCTTATCCGCACGCAGGTAATTTCGGCACACTACCCGCGCACGGCATCTTTGTGCGGCACGCGAAAGACGTCAAGATACGCAACGCCCGTTTCAAGACCGGTTCGCCGGACGCACGTCCGCCGTTCGCCTCGCATGACGCGCCGGGATTCAGTGTGGAGT
>CAZKZI010000191.1:0-4229 GCA_964557205.1 uncultured Lentisphaeraceae bacterium | reverse complement strand
TCAACGGCGAGTGGATTCCATCCGCGACGGGTGCAGTCAGTGAGCAGCGCGATCCAGCGGATCTGCGCGTGGTGACGTGTCGTTTCCAGCAGTCAAACCGCGACGATGCCCGCGCCGCGATCGCGGCGGCGGAAGGGGCGCTCGGAACCTGGAGCGCCCTGCCTGTGCCGAAGCGGGCAGAAATCCTTGCCCGCACGCAGGCCGTGCTCGTGCGCCGCCAAGAGGAAATCGCCGAGAGCATCACGCGGGAAAACGGCAAGACGATGGGCGAGTCCAGGGGGGAGGTTCTCGCAGCCATCAAGGAGATGGACTGGCAGATCGGTGAAGGCCGGCGGCTGTACGGCGAGACGGCCCCGTCAGAGCGCGACGGCGTGTTTGCCTATTCGATGCGGCAGGCGCTAGGTGTAGTCAGCGTCATCAGCCCGTGGAATTTCCCTTTCAACGTGATTTGCCGCAAGTGTGTTCCGGCTCTGATGGGCGGCAACACGGTGGTGCTCAAGCCAGCGAGCCTGACGCCCCGCACCGCAGCGTACTTTGTGGAGGCGCTGGCCGAGGCTGGGCTGCCAGCCGGTGTCATCAACTTCATCACGGGGCCCGGAAGCACGGCCGGGGACGAGTTGGTGATCAGCCCGAAGATCCGGGCGATTTCGTTCACCGGTTCGACGCCGGTGGGCATGGGCATCCATCAAAAGGCGGCCGCAACGCTCGCCCGGACTCAGCTTGAGATGGGCGGTAAGAATCCGGCTGTGGTTCTGGCCGACGCCGATCTGGAGGCGGCCGCCGATGCCGTGGTGCTGGCGGCGTACGCCTGCGCTGGGCAGTGGTGTACGTCCACCAGCCGCGTGATCGTGGAAGAGGCGGTGTTTGAGCGGTTTCAGCAGGAAGTCTTGAAGCGCGTGAGCCGCCTCAAGGTTGGCAAGGGCATGGATCCGGCAACGACTATGGGGCCGGTCTGCGGCGAAAAGCAGGCGCGGGATATACTGGGCTACATCGAGATCGGGCTCCGTGATGGCGCGACGCTGGCTGTCGGCGGGCACCGGATAGGGGACGAAGGCTGTTTCATCGAACCCACGGTATTTACCGGTGTCACGCCGGACATGGTGATCGCCCGCGAGGAGATTTTCGGCCCGGTGCTGGCGATGATCAAGGCCAGCGGGTTTGACGAGGCCGTGCGCATGGCGAACGACGTGGTGTTCGGCCTCAGTTCGTCGGTGTTCACGACCTCGCTGGAGAAGGCTCTACGCTTTGTCGAGGCGACGGATGCGGGCCTGACCCATGTCAACATGCCCACGGCATACAAGGAACCCCAACTGTCCTTTGGCGGCATCAAACAGTCCGGCGTCGGACTGCCGGAAGCCGGTAAAACGGGGATTGAGTTTTTTACGCGGCATAAAGTTGTTTATGTCAAGTATCGGTAATCATATGGGAGGCTGCTGGAGATGAGGCAAAAGAACATAGATCCGCGCGCGCCTCTGCTGGCGCTGGCGATCGAGGACGGGGATTGGGCAGCCGTGCCGCGCCATGAACTGCTGTGGATGTATCAGCAGATGGCGCTGATCCGGGCGTTCGAGGAGAAAATGCTCGTGCTCAAGGACGCCGATCTGGTCAACGGCCCCGTGCATACCAGCGTGGGACAGGAGGCGGTGGCCGTGGGGGCAGCGCTGGCCATCCGGCGTGAGGACAAGTTTTGCGGCACCCACCGGGCGCACCACCAGTATCTGGCCAAGGCACTCAGCGCGTGTGCGCCGGGGCGCATCGACCCCTTGCGCAAGGGGCTGACGGAGGCGATGCAGGCCCACGTCCTGACCCTGATGAAGGAGATCATGGGCCTTGCCGGCGGCTGCAGCGGCGGACGCGGCGGCTCAATGCACCTTTACAACGCTGCCATCGGCGTGGCTGGTACCAACGCGATCGTCGGCGGCGGTGTTCCGCCGGCCACCGGCGTGGCCTGGGCCGACAAGATGCAAGGGAGTGACGCCGTCACCCTGTGTTTTTACGGGGACGGTGCGGTTTACCAGGGCGCGGTCCACGAGGCGTGCAACCTAGCCGCACTCTGGAAAGCGCCGATCATCTACGTGATCGAGAACAACCACTATGCCGTGGCCACCTCGCAAAACGAGGGCTGCTCGGCGCCTCATCTGTGCCAGGTGGCGATCGCGTATGGCATGCCGGGGTTCCGCGTCGACGGCATGGATCCGGTCAGCGTGAAAACTGCCGTGCGGCATATCCTGGCGGATCGCGCCAACCTTCCCTGCGTGCTGGAGATCGAGACCTACCGCCATTACCACCATGCCGGCTGTTTTCCGGGCAGCGCCTTCGGTTATCGGAGCAAGGAGGAGGAGGCGGACTGGCGTAAGCGTGATCCGCTGGCGCAATTTGAGGCGCGTCTGCGTGACCGCCGCATCAGCGCCACTCAGATCGAGCAGTTGCGGCAGCAGGCGCAGGATTGTGTCGAGAGGGCTGCCAGTGAGATTTTGGAAACCAACGCCAGCGGTGTTTCCGCGGTTCGCGAAGCCCTGTGGCCCACGGCCGAGAGCGTCACCTGCGGCCTGCGCGACGAACGGGCTGGCGAGTCCGGACCCTTCACGGAGGCTGAGGCGGCCGGCTGCACGCGCGAGATCAAGTTTTCCGATGCCATCGCTGAGGTCACCGGCCGCTGGCTGGAGTTGGACCCTGCAGTGGTCGTGATGGGCGAAGAAGTCGGCAACATGGGCGGCGGCGCCTATGGCGCGACCAAGGGATTGGCGGCCCGATTCCCCGGCAGGGTCAGGAACACGCCCATCACCGAGGCCGGGTTCAGCGGGCTGGCGTGCGGCGCGGCCATGAACGGGCTGCACCCGGTCGTGGAACTGATGTTCTCCAGCTTCGGGCTGGTCGCGGCGGATCAGCTCTTCAACCAGATCGGCCAGCTCCGCTACATCTACGGCGGCCATGTCTCCGTGCCTCTGGTGGCGCGAACCCGGATTGCGGCCGGATTGGGGTATGGCGCCCAGCACAGCATGGACCCCGTGGCGCTTTTCTCGCTTTTCCCCGGCTGGCGCATTCTCGTGCCCACCACGCCGTTCGACTACATCGGCCTTTTCAATGCGGCCATGAAGCTGAAGAGTCCGACCTTGCTGGTCGAACACCACGGGCTCTATGGCGAGAAGGGTTTGATCCCGGATGGCCCCCCCGACCATGTCGTGGAAATCGGCAAAGCTGCGGTCAGGCGTGAGGGCAGTGATGTCACCGTGCTGGCCTACGGCTGGGGCGTCCGCTTAGCGGAGCGTGCGGCCGCGCAACTGGCGGATGAGGGCGTGTCGGCCGAGGTGCTGGATTTGCGGACGGTCGATGACGTGGGCTTGGATCACGAGGCCATCGGTTGTTCGCTCCGCAAGACGGGCGCGCTGGTTACCGTCGAGGAGGCGCAGGCCTGTAACGCCATTGGCCCGAAGCTGATCCGGGCATGCGAGCAGCGCTGGTTCGACTACCTGGATGCTCCGGCGGTATCCGTGAACGCGCTGGATATCCCTCTCGGCGTGTCACGTCGGCTGGAACAGCAGTGCCTGCCGGATGTGGAGAAAACCAAGTTTGCCATTCGCAAAGCAGCGCGACGGGAGGCATAGAAAACACGCATGAATCTACTTCGTTGTGATCACATTCACTTGATCGCCGCCGACGTCGAAGAGACGGTGCAGTGGTACTGCCGGGTTCTGGGCGCCCGGATTACGTTTCAGGGGACGTTCTGCGGCTCCCAGGTGTACTACCTCGATATCGCCGGCATGACCTTCATCGTTTTCGGGAGGCTGGAGAATGATGTGGCACCGCTTCCGGGCACCCTTGCCCCGAAGTTCGGCGTTGACCATTTCGGGTTTTCTGTCGGCGATCTGGATCAGGTCATCGTCGAACTGCGGAGCCACAACGTCAACATTCTTGAAGGGCCGCTTACCGTCCGTCCGGGGTTGCGGATCGCTTATATTGCCGGGCCGGACCAGATACGGATTGAGCTATGCGAGAGGCGAGCCTGAAAATGGAACCGGAGTTCATTCACCACACAAGAACGCACACACACAGAGAAAGAGCATGAAGTACCTGTTTCCCTATAAAGAATTCGGGGCGCTCGAAATACCCGACCGCCATTTGGCCGGCGTGTATGCCATCAACGCCGCCGCCCCCCGGGGCGCCCCCGGACAGATCATCGCCGAAGCGCTGGCGCGCCCCATAGGCGTGCCGCGCCTCAAAGACCAGGT
>CAZKZI010000190.1:0-4247 GCA_964557205.1 uncultured Lentisphaeraceae bacterium | reverse complement strand
CTAATCTCGCCCCCATGCCCCCGCGAGCCGCAAAGCGGCAAATTTTATAAAACCTCGGCATGAATATTAGGGCTCTATGCCCAAAATTACAAGCGGCACAGACGGAACACCGCGACCTTGACGGACAACATTATACAACTCACCTTCATAATAGGCTACACCTGAACTCATTTGACTTTGTAGCTTCTTTGTGGGAAGAATCTCAATGCCAACATCAATTTTATCACCAATATAAAAAGCCAGATGTTTAACAAACAGATCATAAGCAACAAATGAATACTTTCCAAATTGAATTTCAATCGCAACTCTGTTTTTTACAAAATCAGTTTGGTTATAACTGAATATCGGGGTTTTATTTTCTTTTTCAATCTCTTCTTTCTGTAAATCAGCAGACATAGTTAAAGTTTTACGAATAAGTTTTTCATCTCCAACCACCCAATATTTAACACGGCTTTCGTTCCATTTAAGATTTTTTAAGTGATCTTTGAAAGATTGGTTCATGTCAATCGGACTATAAAACATCTCGCCACTAGTTCGTACTTCTTTTGACCGTTTCGTTTTACATTTTGCTGCATCTATATGAGCGATTACACTCTTAATTTCTTTCCAAAGGGCTTTTTGGTGAACCATCAAGAATTCCAAGCCATTAAGGTGTGAATAACATTGCGCCACTTTCATTTGTACACTAATCCCTTCTTACACGGAGGGTCTAAAAAACAAGGTTGCTCAAAATGACCAATTCCTGCCGCAATTTTCGGCACATCTGACCAAGGCGAATTAGTCAAAGAATTCCCAGCTTTTTTGGGGTCATAAATCGCTTGGTTCATAATTCTTGTTTTTAATGTGCCATTTATGGCGGCATCTATGCGAGACCGCGCAAGATCAACGTATTTTTTGACCGTTTCAGAACCAAGACCCTTACGTTCATGGCGTATTGCCGCAACAATTGTAGTGCCGCTTCCTAAAAAAGGATCAAATACGCTATCACCTTCATTAGTGAGCGATAAAACCAGACGTTCAATCAATTCTACCGGAAATTGGCAGGGGTGATCTGTTTTTTCAACATGGTTGTTTTTAACATTGGGAATATCCCAAAAATCACTAGGGTTTTTTCCAAGAGGGTTGCAAGAATACTGACCGATCTTATTGCCCTTAAAGTATTTCTTGCCGGGATATTTTTGTGGTACACGCACGGGGTCAAGATTGAACACATAATGATCAGTTTTAGTAAACCAGACAACAGTTTCATACCTGCCTGAAAATCTTTTGGTACAATGTAATCCGTGTTCAAAATGCCAAATAATCCTATTACGCATCTTTAATCCTAAATCAGCAAACACTGGATAAAGGATAGTATCAAGAGGAATTATTGAACCATTATCAATATAATTGCCTACCTGCCAACAAATACTTCCTCTATCAGATAGCGTACGTACACACTCTTCAATAACTCTCTTTTGCTGGTTCAAATATTGTGACAGACGGAGTTTTTTTTCGTACTCTTTCCCTATATTGTAAGGAGGTGAAGTCACAACTAACTGTAAAGACCCGTCAGGTATTGTTTTTAAAAGGTCTAGACAATCACCATGAAACAAAACAATTTGGTTTTGAGAAGAGTAATCCGAGCAAACTTTCATGAAATCTCCAAACACCTTTACTAAAACAAACCCCAGAAATGCCCCTTAAATATCACTTAATATAATCCTTTTTTGACATGATATCAAGACAACGCCGCATCATATTAGTGCCGTTTCTCACGGAAAAGCCCTTTTCCCTGCCGGGATCATGAGGCGACCATGATTTACGGTTTTCCGGTTTAATTATGCTAGTTACGGTGTAGTTTTTGAAATCAAGCAACATCTTCCGTAAATAAGGATCGGAATCACCGATTAGACGAGCTTCGGACTTACGTTCATTAAGTGTCAGGTGTCGCGTTCGTTGACGAAAAGCGTAATCCGATGATGCCCAGCGTCGAATATTGCGGACAAGTTCAATCCCCTCCCTGCTGTCTTTATAAAAATGTAAAGCTTTCGGTTTAGGTGTCTTTATACCGATCATGCCCCACATACGCCCCGGCAATGTTACGCCATCGGGAACCGTCTTTTGATACTCTTTGCCGAGATAGTGAGAGATATACCAGCCCGCACATTCCGCATTTTTAACATATTCCGCAGAGGTTCCGGCGTGAAGGTGTTTTTCATCACCCGAAGCGACGACCTCAAACCAACTTGGCGCGACCCATTCACGCACCCGCACAATGTCCCAACCGTCAGGGAATCTTGCCAGCAGATGAAAGTGCGGGGCGCCGCGTGTTTGATATTCTAACGCCCAGGCGAAGAACCCGCCAAAACGACGAACCCGTTTTCCAAATACATCAAGATGCCGTTTTACCGTTCTGCCATCCCTTGGCCATTCCGCCGGATAAGTCAGACAGATAAACAACGCACCCGGCGCGATCAAGTCCGGCGTATTTTCGATAGCCCAGCGAAGCCGACGAGACGCACGGGGCGAAAGTCCGTTGACTTTTCCACGAATAGCGGGACGGGCATATCTAACATGACACGGACGTTTAACCCTGATATGTTTATCCCAAATCTCAACAGTTAAAGCACCATCATTTTTAACTTTCGGTGAGATATGACCTATATGACAAGCCATAGGTAATATCTGGTCGAATTCTGCCACGGCTACGCCGCCCCCTGAATCCCCGTCTTGCGCGGGGACAGGGGGAGCGGCTTGCGCGGCTGTTATCTGTTTTACGCTTTCACTCATGCAGCACCGCCTTTCACGGTATGCACAAGCGCGAGAACAGAAAGCCGTATGTGTTCCGGCAAGGTGTCCCAAGCTTCGAGGATTTCGAGCAGTTCAGGGCAGAGGGTAGGGGAGTGTGTCCGTTTCCGTGTCCCTACATCGACGAGAGCCCGGGTTTCATTGGGTTTTTGCGGGGGTTCGAATCCCCCCCTCTCCGCCAACCTAAGCAGTGGTCAGATTTTGAGGAATGGGAGTGTGGTGGCAGTGGCGGGGAGGCTGGTGCGGCCGGTGTCGATAAACCAGCGTTTGCCGGGGGCGGCATGGGACGGGGTGACATGAGCGAACCCGATAGCCCGTCCGACAGTGGGGCAGAATGAGCCGCTGGTCACGCGGCCTATGCGGTCGCCATTTTCAAGTAGCACGTTTTGGCCGTGGCGAGCGGTCTGCCGTCCTTCCAGAAGGAAAGGTGCCAGCAGCGTGGCGGGATTGGCGGCACGGCGCAGCAGCGCCTCTTTGCCGATGAAGGGCTCGGCTTTGGCGCAGTAGCGCATCATACCTGCTTCGGCGGGAGAGAGGGCGGAGTCGAACTCATGGCCGTTGAGCGGCAGACCGGCCTCCAGACGCAAGGTGTCGCGCGCGCCAAGACCGCAGGGGCGGACACCGGCATCGAGCAGGGCCCGCCATATCCGGCACATGGATTCTGCGGGCGGATAGATCTCGACACCGTCGGATCCGGTGTAGCCTGTGCGGCTGACAAACCACACGTCACCGTCATTTTCGACACGCGTCCAGCGGAAGCGCTTGAGGCCCGAGAGGTCGATCCTGAAAATGCGCTCCACGATGGTTATGGCGTTAGGTCCCTGGACATCCAATTTGCCCTGTATGCCGCGCAGATCACGGATTTCAGTGCGGGAGCCTTCAGAATGTTCGCGCATCCAGATGAGGTCGTAGGGCGCGGTGGAGGCGTTTACGACCGGCATCCATTCGTTATCGCCCATGCGGTAGACGATCAGGTCGTCGATGACGCCCGCCGTCTCGTTAAGCAGGAAACCGTAGCGACAGGCGCCGACCGCCAAGGTGCGCAGGTCTTGCGTGACGAGGCGGGAAAGTGTGTCCAGGCTGTCCGGGCCGGTGATCCAGAAGGCATCCATGTGCGAGGTGTCAAAAACTCCGGCGTCATTGCGGACGCACGCGTGTTCGGCCAGCACACTCTCGTATTGGACAGGCATTTCCCATCCGCCGAAGTCGATCATGCGAGCCTTGAGCGCGAGGTGGCTATCATACAGAGCGGTTTTGAATCCCATGCTTCTTTCTCCTTATTCCCCGCAAAAAACTGCCAAAACAATTTTATTTAGCATAACGGTCATTTCGCTGATGAAAGTTTATTGCAGACGCGGCAGACAATACCACGCATGAAAGAATAATCCAGAGTTGACAAGAAAAGTATCACACAAACCGACGGTTTTGCAATACGCATAGAATAATAAGATTACCAA
>CAZKZI010000189.1:0-4288 GCA_964557205.1 uncultured Lentisphaeraceae bacterium | reverse complement strand
ATGCAATCCTTGGCACTGCGACTTTACGGCGAAAATGACCTGCGGCTGGAACGGTTTGACCTGCCGGAAATCGGCGACGACGAGATACTGGCGGACATCGCGACCAACAGCATCTGCATGTCAGACTACAAGGCCACGATCCAAGGGGCCAGCCACAAGCGCGTGCCGGACGATGTGGCCGAAAACCCGATCATTCTCGGCCACGAATTCTGCGGCAAGATACTGGCTGTAGGCAAAAAGTGGCAGCACAAGTTCCGCCCGGGCCAGAAGTACGGCGTACAGCCTCAGCTCAACATTCCCGGCCACGAACACCGGGCGCCAGGCTACTCGTTCCGCTGGATCGGCGGCAACGCCACCCGGATCGTCATACCCAGAGAGGTGATGGAGCTGGACTGTCTGCTGACCTACGAAGGCGACGCCTACTACAAGTCTTCCATAGCCGAACCGGTCTCCTGCATCATGGGGGCCTACCGTTGCAGTTATCATTTCAATCCCGGTGAATATATCCATCAGATGGGTATCAAAAACGGCGGCAGCATGGTGATTCTGGCTGGTGGCGGCCCGATGGGTCTCAGTGCCATTGACCTGGCCCTGCATGGTCCTGAACACCGCCCCGGGCGTCTGGTCATCACCGATATCGACCAAGCCCGGCTTGACCGCGCGGCAGAAATTTTTCCGGTGGCTCACGCCCGTGAGTGCGGCATGGAACTGCATTATATCAACACCGGCAAAGCGGACGATCCCGTGGCTATGATCAAGTCCGCCAACGGCAATCAGGGCTTTAACGATGTCATGGTCTTCGCCCCGGTCCCCGCCTTGATTGACCAGGGATCGGCATTGCTCGGATATCTGGGATGCCTTAATTTCTTCGCCGGTCCGGCTAAACCAGACTTCAAGGCTGCGATCAACTTCTATGACGTGCATTACATGGGGCACCACGTTGTCGGTTCCTCGGGCGGCAACACCAGGGATCTGCAAGACTCGATGAATTACGCCGCGCAGGGTCTTATCAATCCCTCGGTAATGATCACGCATGTCGGAGGCATTGATTCCGTGGCCGACACGACCATGAAGCTGCCGAACATCCCTGGAGGCAAGAAGCTGGTCTATACCCACGTTTCGATGCCGATGACAGCGATTGAGGAGTTCGCCGCGCTGGGCGACAAGGACCCTTATTTCGCGGCGCTTGCGGAAATATGCGGCCGCAACAACAACCTCTGGTGCGCAGAAGCCGAAAAACATGTACTTGCCAACGCCCCGCGTCTTGAGCAGGACGCGGAGGTTTAATCCGTATGATCGCGTTCCTAAACGGTATACTGGTGGAAAAGACGCCTTCGGTCGTGACACTCGATGTGAACGGCGTAGGCTATGAGGTGCTGATATCTTTGAGTACCTATGACCGCCTGCCGCACTCTGGCGAAACCTGCCGCCTGCTAGTCCACCATCATGTGCGCGAAGACGCCCAAATCCTTTTCGGGTTCGTTCAGATAGAGGAAAAGCGCATGTTCGAGCTTCTGACCGGCGTTAACGGTGTCGGGCCGAAAGTGGCCCTCAGCGCGCTTAGCGGCATGACGGTGGGCGAATTGACCGCAGCCATCGACGACAGCGACGTCAAGAGGATCGGCACCGTGCGCGGCATAGGCAAGAAGACCGCCGAGCGCATAATCATGGAATTGCGCGACAAAATCGATCCTCTGGAGGTTTTCGCCGGAAGAGAACCGGTCGCGGACAGCGCCCGCAACACCATGCTGCGTGATGCGATCATGGCCTTGGGTTCCCTCGGGTTCGCGCAGGATCAGGCCCGCAAGATGGTGCAGTCGGTTTTCGACGCGGACAATAACGTCACTGATACCGAGACATTGCTGCGAAAAGCGCTCGGCAGCAAGTGAGCGAAAAGCGCACCCAGAAGTCAGGACCTAGGGGTCAGGGATCAGGAGACAGGGGTCTGAAGTTCCCGATTCTTATTGAGGCTGATTGGCAAATGCAGTATGTTTGTGGTGTTAATTGGGTAAGGATTCGTTCGGACTGCCTGCAGGTGCAGGTGGAAAAGGTGAAGTACAAGAATCAAGGGCTGTTCTTCGCGCTGGCTCCTGTCTGAAAGCTACCGAGCAAAGCGAGGTTACCCTTGAGGGAAACGCATGTCCGTAATTAAGCAGAAGTCGATGGGGGGTTCCGGGGCACGCGCGGCGTATCTTCTGTTTTGTGTCTTCATGTTGTACGCCGGTGCCGCGTTCGGCGGCGGATACGGCACGAAATTCATTTTGCACGGGTGGGATCTGGGCAACACGACGCCCGAAAACGTGCTCGCGCACGCGGATCAACTGAACAAGCTGCCGATCGCGGGCGTGACGGTGCGCCTTGCGGACGTCAAACAGGCGGACGGCTCGACGATCTGCGCGGAGACGCTTCCCACGGATATCGCGTGGCGCCGTGAGTCGGTTGAGCCGCTTTTGCCCGTTTACCGGGAAATCGCGAAACGCGAAAATCTCAAACACACGTTCATCTCCTGTTCGATCGTGCCGCGCGGCACGCGCTTCGATTGGCGCGACGATGCCGAATGGGCGCGCATAGCGGGTAATCTGAAGGTGCTCGCGCACGCCGCGAAAGCGGGCGGATTAAAGGGCCTCTGCATTGATAACGAGGACTACACCGGCTCGAAACAGTTCCTCTTTCTCGCTGCCGACGGCTCTTACGACGACACGGTCGCGCTCGTCCGCAAGCGCGGCGCACAGTTGTTAAAGGCCGTGTTCGAGGAATATCCCGACATCACGCTTTTGTGGTTCTGGGCGTTTTCGAACGCACGGTTGCAGTCCGCGGCCGACGATCCCGTGGCCGCGCTGAAGGAAAGCGGACGTCTCCTGCCTGCGTTTCTCAACGGCATGCTCGACGTAATTCCGCCCGAGGCGGTGTTCGTTGACGGCAATGAAGATGCGTACTCATTCGAAACTTCGTGCGGTGATTTCAATAAAGCGGCCGTTCAGATTCTGTCACACGTTCTGACATATGTCGCCCCGGAAAACCGGGCTAAATACCGTGCACAGGTACGCAACTCCTACGGACTTTATCTCAACGAATTCACATGCGGCAAGTACCGCACCTCCGACAAACGGAGAGGCCAGCCCAACCATTGGTACCGCGGACCGGTAAACGGCTCACGTGCGGAGCACTTCCGTGAAATTCTCGAGGGCGCCGTGTATGCCGCCGATGAGTACGTCTGGTTCTACGGTGAAAGTTATTCCTACATCAACTGGGGCGACACACTCAAACCGAAACCCTGGGCGCAGTTTTCCACGACAGAGACATGGGATGATATGATCGGATTTTCAGCTAAGCTTGAAATGGCAAAAGATCCGGACGGATACGCACGCAAATGCCTTAAAAAATTCCGCGTTGATCCCAATGCCGTCAATCTTCTAGCAGACGTAAATGGCGTGGATGTCAAAGGTGCAAAATGCACAAGTTTTATCACGCACAAACAGATGACAAACCGCAATAACTTCGTGGTAAGCGCAGAGCTGAAAGGCGAAGATGCCGGTGCCATTCTGCGCTGGCAGAAAGACCTCAACTGGAACTGGGAGCCCGGCGGGGTCCGGAAGGTCGAATTGAAGCCGGAAGGTCCGTCCGATGCCGAGGGGTGGACGCGTTTTTACGCGCTCGTGCGCGTGCCCGTGGACGGCAACCGGTTCCACTTGCAGATTACCGGCCTGTCGCACAACGTGTCGCGTAACGTCTCGCTCTACCGCGTCGATCCGCCGCCGGAACGTCCATACGCGCTCGCGTATCAGCTCGACATTTCGCGATGCAAAGTGCCGCAGATGCCCGAACTGTTCCGTATTGTCGACATCCTTTCCGCGCTCGGCTACAACCAGTTTCAGCTTTACATGGAATGCGCTTTCGCTTACGAAAAACATGAAAAAGCGTGGGAAGGGCGTTCACCCGTGACGGCCGCGGAAATCCGCGCGCTCGCAGATTACTGCACACAGAAGGGAATCGATCTCGTGCCGAGTCAGAACTCGTTCGCGCACATGGGGCCGTGGATGAAAATACCCGAATACCGGAAACTCGCGGAATGTCCAAACGGCGTGGACATTCCGAAGCCGCGCAAAAAACGCGGCCCCGTGACGTTGTGCGCGACATCGGGTGAATCGTTAAAATTCCTAGAGGGGCTTTACGATGAATTGTTGCCGAACTTCAAATCTAAATACTTCAATGTCGGATGCGACGAAGTGCTGGACATTCGGTTGCGCTGAAAAAGTCGGCTGCCGATGGGCGCCTGTGGCCGCCATGT
>CAZKZI010000188.1:0-4368 GCA_964557205.1 uncultured Lentisphaeraceae bacterium | reverse complement strand
CTATGCGCCATGATGACCCGCTTTTAGAAGCATTTACTTTGACAGGTGACCATAATAAAATTATTCGCTTTGCATAAAGGCCGATATAGGGTTATAAATAAATATGTCTATGGCTAAACATAAAAAGAAACATGACAAACGCGTGAACCAGCGACCTGCCAGCCCCTCGGCTGAGACCGGGAGCGAAGCGGTTTTGTCTGTAATGCCTGACGACGGGGCTGGATCTGATGACAGGCGCGACGAAACTTTGGCGCAAGAAAATGCGGCGGTTGAGAGCGGGTTAGGGGATTCGCGCCAAGAAGATGCGACGCCATTGGTCGCGGCTCCGTTATTGAAAGAGCCAGCCAGCCGGGTGCGGCGGCTGTTGCCGGATATCGTCAAGGTGACGCTGGCGTTTGCCTGTATCGGGGTGGCTGCTGTGATATGGTACAAGCCCCCGCTGGTAATTGCGAATTATCCGCGCGTGACCTACAGATATAACGGCGAATGGGTAGAGGATGCCACGCTCTACAGGCCGCTGGCTATGCCGACTCGGTATTATGTGGCATTGCCGCAGAAGTTGGCCGGGAGGTACGAGTGGTTTGCGATTGACCGTAGGCGTGAGGTCGTGGCCTTGGCGGAAGAGCCTAAAATGCGGTTGATGGGGCGTAAAGTCATCAAGCGCGGCGATCCTTTGGGACTCGATCTTGAATTCCGTAAGATTGACGGATATGAGTGGCGGATATTCTTTTATGAGGATATGATCGTCTTCTCCAATGCCGTGCTCTCGGTACACCTGGATGTCGGCAAGGCTGGCGGCAAGTGAAAACGTTTCGCCGCGCCGAATTCTTGGCTTTTTAACCACGGATGACCACCGACACACACAGAATGAAAGTCAACGGCGAATTATATCGGACGATATGGATCAAGGCGGACGATCGCTCTATTGTGCAGGCCATCGACCAGCAAAAGCTGCCGCATGAGTTTGAGGTCATGAACCTGCGCAGTGTCGAAGATTTCGTGGTGGCCATTAAAGACATGCGTGTGAGGGGGGCCGGGCTCATCGGCGCGACAGCAGGCTACGGCATGTACATAGCCGCCTTGACATCGCCGCAGATGTATATGGATTTCATGCTGGAGTCGGCAGGCGAACTTATGAAGACCCGTCCCACGGCTGTGAATCTGGGTTGGGCGGTAAAGCGGCAACTGCGGGCGGTCGAGAACTGCGCTACACGGGAAGAGGCGGTAGGCATGGCTTTTCAGACTGCGATGGCAATCGCCGATGACGATGCGGAAGCCTGCCGCCTTATCGGACTGCATGGAAAAGAGGTGATCGCCAAGGTCGCGTCACAAAAGCGCGGAGAGCCGGTAAACATCCTTACCCACTGCAATGCGGGCTGGTTGGCTTTTGTCGATTACGGCTCGGCGTTGGCTCCGGTGTATGCCGCTTTTGATGAGGGCATTAAACTGCATGTCTGGGTTGACGAGACCCGCCCGCGAAACCAGGGTGCGGCTCTGACCTGCTGGGAACTGGGGCGTCACGGTGTGCCGCATACCCTGGTTGTTGATAACGCGGGCGGACATCTTATGCAACGCGGCATGGTTGACCTTGTGCTGGTTGGGGCTGACCGCGTGACCCGCAACGGGGATACTGCCAATAAAATCGGCACATACCTGAAGGCGCTGGCGGCGCAGGATAACGGCGTGCCTTTTTATGTCGCTTTGCCTTCATCGAGTTTCGATTTGGAGATGGCGGAAGGACTGGCTAGTGTGCCGATTGAAGAGCGCGATGCCGGCGAGGTGTGTTTCGTGGAAGGAAAAGGGTGCGACGGACAAACTACCGCAGTTCAGACATGTCCGGACGGCACCCAGGCGCGCAACTGGGGTTTTGACATCACGCCTGCACGTTTGATTGACGGGCTGATTTGCGAAAAAGGAATCTGCGCCGCTTCGGCAAAAGGCATAACAACAATAGTTAAGGGATTTGCGTAATGAACGCAGAAGGATACATCAAATACCGGTCACATCTGACTGACGGCGCGATACCGGAACTTGAGGGTTTCGAAGAACTTAACCGGTGTCGCACGGAACTCTTTGACCTGCGGCTGCTCGGCATTTACCCGGACGGCATAGGTTACGGCAATGTCAGCATGCGTGTTGATGCCACACGCTTCATCATCACCGGTAGCGCGACCGGCGCCCTGCGGGAACTGACTAAAGAACATTACGCCCTGGTTGAAGCCTTTGATTTGAAAACAAACTGCGTTTATGCCGTCGGCAGGATCAACGCTTCCGCCGAGACCATGAGCCACGGCGTGGTTTACAGGACTCTGCCCGGGGTAAACGCTGTGATTCATATACACAGTCGCACGTTGTTTGATTACATGCGGCGCGAGGGGTATCCCGAGACCGATCCGGCCATACCTTTCGGCACACCGGAATTGGCGTCGGCGATAACGGATCTGCTTCTGTCAATGAATGGCAGTGAGGGTGTTTTTGTGACTGCCGGGCATGATGAGGGTATAATCGCTTACGGGGTCAGGGTGGCTTCGGCATTCGCGATGATAAAAGAGGTCTATGCGAAAGGGATGTAATGATGAAAGTCGGTGTGATAGGTGGATCAGGGCTGGACAACCCGCATTTTTTCGAGCATACGCGCGAAGAGCAGGTCGTGACTCCGTACGGCGAGACCTCATCGCCTTTGACTTACGGCGAGATTGCGGGCAGAGAAGTCGTTTTGCTGGGAAGGCACGGGCAGGCGCACACTATACCGCCGACACAGGTCAACTACAGGGCGAATGTGCATGCTTTGAAGCAGGCGGGCTGCACGCATATTATCGCGACGACTGCGGTAGGCTCCTTGAGAGAGGATATCAAACGCGGCGACCTGGTTATCGTTGATCAATTCATCGACTTCACGAAAAGGCGTGAAACGACGTTTCATGAGGTTTTCGAGCCGCATGCGCCTGTACATGTGCCGATGGCTGAGCCGTTTGACGAGAAGTTGCGCAGTTTGTTGATCGCGAAATGTGAAGTCCTCGGCATACGGCACCACACGCACGGCACGGTGATAACCATCGAGGGGCCGCGTTTCTCAACGCGCGCGGAATCCCGCATGTTTAGAATCTGGGGAGCGGATCTAATAAACATGTCGATCGCGGTAGAAGCGGCGCTGGCCAACGAGGACGGCATTCCCTACGCTGCGGTTGCCATGTGTACTGATTACGACTGCTGGAAAGAGGATGAGGCACCGGCGAGCTGGGAGGCGGTAATCAAGGTTTTCCGGGAAAATGTCGAGAAAATCACTCGACTGCTGGTGGCTGTGATACCTGAGATCGGTTAGCGTATGATCAAATTATCGGCAAAGACGGCACTACTGGCTAATGGCGCGTTTCCTGTCGGTGCTGCGCCGCTGGAGGCGTTACGCCTTGCCGACAAGATTGTATGCTGCGACGGAGCTGCCGATAAACTGGTCGCAAGCGGAATTGAGCCCTCTTGGATTGTCGGTGACCTTGACAGTCTGAATGTTGACACGCGCGAACGATACCGCAAGCGGCTGGTTCGTGTTATGGATCGGCATACGAACGATCTGGCCAAAGCCTTCAGATTCTGTGTGCGGAAAGGATGGCGTGACATCGTGATTCTCGGAGCCACTGGTCTGCGCGAGGATCACACTTTAAGCAACCTGTCACTACTGGTTGATTTCGCGCGCGAGGCATCGGTATTCATGCTGACCGACACGGGGTGCTTCACGCCTGTTTTGACATCTACCCAATTCCCGGCGCACGCCGGTCAGCAGGTTTCGATATTCTCCTTTGATCAGCAGGTGTCGGTTTATGCTGAAGGCCTTAAATACCCTTTGGACGGGGTGTTTTTCTCGCGCTGGTGGAAAGCCGCGCTCAACGAGGTCTGCGGCGAGACTTTCAAACTAGTGTTCGAGGGTGGCCCCCTGCTGGTTTACCAGACGTATGCGGGAGTTGACGGAGCCAGGGAATAACGTTATTATCAAAGTGTTAATGAGAGTGTTGTGGTTAGATCTGGTTTCAGAGCCTGGCGGAGCTCAGATGAGCATGCTGGAGGCTTGCGTAGGCCTTGCCGCGAGCGGCATAGAAATTATCGCCGCTGTGCCGCCGGGCTTCCTTTTTGACCGTTTGACTGAGGCTGGGATAACTGTTTATCCCGTGTCACAATTGCGTGCGCACAAGCGCGGGTTCGGGTTTTTCGTGACAGCCGCTAAATTGATGCGCGCACCTTCAACGCTGTCGCGGATATTGCGTGTTGTAAAACCGGATATAATACACGCCAACAGGCTGGTCGCGCTCATCAACGCTAAGAGAACGCACACCAAGATTCCGGTGGTCTGGCATGTGCGTGATCTTCGTATGCCGC
>CAZKZI010000187.1:0-4481 GCA_964557205.1 uncultured Lentisphaeraceae bacterium | reverse complement strand
AAAGCTTGAAAGTCAGTTAAATGAGAGCTTATAGCCCGCTAACTTTTAATCTAAGTTCTGACCCCGCTTTCCCCCTTAACGGTCGTTTCGGGGAAACGACCCTACCCGAATATGCGCGATCCAGCCGGTTTTAGTATTTGTGGTAGGGACGGCTCCCCGAGCAGTCTGTTTGTATACATGAAAACGCCAAAGGAATAAGTCGTCCCAAAAATGGCATGACTTTCTGAAATAGCTTTGTTACAGTTTAGACATTCTAAATTCAAAATCAATTGGAAGGATGCGAGGCTCCAAAATGGAAGAACGGTTGGATACTGATAAAACCAGGGCCTGCCCAAAAACAGAAGCGGTGACCGAGGCGACGCGAGGCCGGTTGGGCGATGCGGTCACGCTGCCAACAGGTGCCTCAAGCCTCTTGGGGCAGATCGACCGGTATGCGTTGCTGAGGGAATTGGGAGGGGGCGGCTTTGGGGTGGTGTATCTGGCGCGGGATACGGTCGCCGGCATTGAGGTGGCGGTAAAAGGCCTGCCGCCTTTGGTGAAGAATAGCGCGGAAGAGTTGGAACGTATCCGCGAGAATTTTGCGCTCGTCAGCCGCCTGTATCACCCGAACATCGCGCCGGCTTTGGTGCTGCATCAGGCGCAAGAGGTCTTTTATGCGGACGACCATGTCCGACAGGCTCTGCGGGTTCTGTCCGGCGACTACCTGATGGTGATGGCCTATGCACCTGGAATTACCTTGAGCAAGTGGCGCCGACAGTTTCCCGAAGGGAAGGTTCCGGTGGAGCAGGCGTTAGAGGTTTGTCGTCAAATCGCATCGGCGCTCGATTACGCGCATGGCGAGAAGATCATTCACCGGGATGTCAAGCCGTCGAATGTTGTGGCGGAAACCCTAGGGAACGGGGCGGTGCGCTGTCGTGTGCTCGACTTCGGGTTGGCGGCCGAGATACATTCCAGTCTGAGCCGCGTCTCCACGGAGACCTTTGATACGTCGGGAACCCGTCCCTACATGGCGCTCGAGCAGTGGCAGGGAAAAAGGCAAGGACCGCAGACGGATCAATATGCGCTGGCGGTTCTTTTTTATGAGCTGGTCAGCGGCGCGGTGCCGTTCGCTCCGGCCTTTGCGACGGGGGATGCGATTGTCATGATGAACGCCGTGGCGCAGGAGAAGCCTGAGCCGCTGCCGCAGCTTTCCCCGACTCAGAACGGGGCGCTATTGAAAGGGCTGTCGAAAGAACCATCGAAGCGTTTCGCCACATGCGGTGAACTCGTTGCGGCGCTGAACAGCCAGAAAGACGATGGGAAAAAGGCGTCGGTCTGGCCGAGGGGCATGAGATTTGTTGCGGTCGCATCAGGGGTGGCCCTGCTCGTTGCGGCGCTTGGTGCTGGCGTGCAGATGGTTCTGATCGCGATGAGGACGAAGCCGCCGCTTCATCCGTCCCGACACGAGCTGCCAGTGGCAACAGACGTGGTGAAAGACCCTTTGCCTGCCAAAAGCGAGACACGAGCGGCGCAGATGCCGCAAGCGGTTGGTGTCCATACCGGGGTGCTCCCCGTTGTCGAAAACGTCTCGCCTCCGCTGAAGAAGCCTGCCGTGGCGGTTGAGCCCCAGACTCCGGCCAGGGCTGCAGCGGTGAATGCCCCGTCGGTCTCCATCCATAACGTCGCCGTAAACCCGGTGCCGCCGGTCTCAGGGGGGGGCGATGATGTGTACGGCGAGCTTGTGAAGAAGATGGAGGCGAGTATCCCCTCTGATTGGAATGGGCCGGTTCGTATCGGGGTTGGAGATTTCTTCAGCGGGGAAACACGGCTCATGTCCGCCTATTCTGCGGTTTTGCGGAAAGAGCTGCAGGGGCTTCTCGCTAAGAACAGCCGTTTTCAACTGGTTTCTCGGGAACAGCTCGCGTCTTGGATCATGGATGGGCGCTCTTTGGACAAACGCGTTCTGGAGGCGGGAACGGAGGCTGTCACCGTCGCTCCAGATGGGCTTGACGCGATTCTTCGGGGAAGATTCTCAAGCGATGGCGACGAGATAAATATCTGCGGGGAAGTCGTTTGGTTGGCGCGCGGGAAGGTCGCGAAGACGGATGTCGCGGGCTCCGTCAGAAAAATTATGTCGCAGTTATGGCCAGAATCAGATCTTAAACAGATCGGCGCAATCATGCGCTTGGGGGACTTGATGAGGCCGCAAAACGAGGCCGGCAGCCTTAAAAGCATTGCGGATGTTGAAGCCCGCGCAAGGAAGGTGCCGCATGATTTTGACATCCGGCTGGTGACCGCCGATGCGCGGCAAGACTATGCCTCAGGGGAAGAGTGCCGTTATCGGTTTTCCAGCTCCTGCGATTGCCATGTGGCGGTGTTGTGCCATCAGGTTGACGGCACATCCGTGGTGTTGTTCCCAAATAAATGGAATCAGGAGACTTGGGTGCCGGCGGGTCAAGTGACCGATATCCCGGGCGTCGCAAAACGAGGGTTTCAGATCGTCGTCAGCCCCCCGTTTGGGGCGGATGTTGTGCAGGCGGTTGCCTGTACCACGCGGAGCGCCCTGCACCGGCTGGTCGCTGAAGCGTCGTCGAGTGCTGCGCCCCAACAGGCATTCGGTGTTATGCCACGCGCGGTGTTCACCCGGGGTTTGGACGACAGCCTGAACAGCCTTGCCGAGCCGCCAAACGGCGCAGGAGCTGTTCGCTGGTCTGAGGTGCGGCTTGTGGTCTGCACGTATCCCCGCCTCGGCGCGTTGCGGTGAGGTCACGAATCAACGCTAATCCGTTGACACTCGTCCGTCCTGATGCTATTTTAAGCGTATGAACTTTAATTCGTCATCATGTTTGACGGTAATAAAGTTTAACTATGGACGTTCTTATGAAACGGGCACCCTCGCTCCAAGGGGCGGGGTTCGTTTCGTAAAGCATCTGCAGGAGTACGGTTAAATCACAGGGGGGACATCCCCCCAAAAAACGAGGTTAAACAGATGAACAATGTCTCTTCTCTCTGTCTCATGGCCATCGCGGCTGTTTCGCTGACGGGATGTGTGGGTTATCGGAACAGTGCTCCTCAGGGGAGCTTGGATCTCGAAATCAACACCTCGGCGACTTATGACGTCATCGGGGACGCCAAGGGGACCGCGACGGGCGCGACGCTGTTCGGGTTCATTCCGATCGGAGGCGAGAACAAGGGCGGCACGATTGGCGCAAGCGGGAGGATGATGCTCGGCCCTGTCGAACAGGCGGCGATTTACAACGCCATCGAGTCGGTGCCAACGGCAGATTCCCTCATGTGGCCGCGTTTCCAAGTGGAAAGCGCCAATTACATCGTCTATTCCGAAAGAACGGTAACGGTGAAGGGAAAAGCGATCCGTTTTAATCCTTCGGCAAAGTGACCTTGAACGAGTTCTCGCGGAAATGATGCTCGCGGAAACTTTCCTTCAAAGGAGTCGAAATGAAGATTGAATACGGATTGGTTGCCGTGTCCGTGGCGATGGCGGTCTGTGTGGGGTGTGTCGGTTACAGGAGTTCCGCTCCGGGAACCTGTATGCCCCTCAGAAACGCCAAAACCACGGCAAGTTTTGATGTGACTGGGAATGCCGAGGGGAGCGCGTCGGGCGGAACGCTGTTCGGGTTCATCGCGATAGGCGGCGAGCGGAAAAGCGGACGCTTGGGCTCGATCCCGTCGGACAAGAAGCGGCTCGATGGGAAAAAGGTGGTTAGCTCCGTCTTCTTTCCGCCTTTAATCCTATATTGGTGGAAGACGTCCTCGTCCTCGATGGATCCTGTTGAGCAAACGGCGCTCTTCAACGCGATAGAGTCAGTCCCGTCGGCGGATATGCTGCTGCTGCCGAGGACTCACGTCGAACGTTCAAATTACATCATCTATTCCGAAAAGACGGTGACGGTGAAAGGGAAAGCGGTTCGGTTGAACAAGTCTGCAAACTGAACAATAGTATGATTCCGGGGCATTCGCCCCGGAATCATTTCCCCGATGAAAACACACACGCATATCTGTGTCGCATGGATCGTTCTCCTGTCTGCCATGGCGTTCGTGAACGGGTGTTCGACCGTCAACAGCACGACGTTTACACAAGGCGCGATTCAGTCGAGCCGCAAAGGCGCGGCTGTCGCACAGAAGGGGGAAGGACATAAAAGAACGCTGGGGGTCATCCAAGTGCTTCCCTTTACGGAATCGCGCGTTCGAAATCGTCAGGAACGGCACAATCTTTGGCTCGCGTATATCCCGGTTGCGTGTGTGGGCACGTATTGGGAACGTCCGGATTGGCTGCTCTGGGATACAAACCGTTCGGCATATAAACCTGTCGGCCTCGATATGGCCGAGGCGTTGTGCTTGGAGTTGGAGGAAACCGGGTTGTTCAATAAGGTCCTGCGCCCGGACGAACAGGGCCTTGCGGACTGGATGATTGAGGGCGATGTGCAGAAGTGTCACCGTGCGAGCAAAACCGGACGGGTTTGTGCGAGCAAAACCGGAATTTA
>CAZKZI010000186.1:0-4528 GCA_964557205.1 uncultured Lentisphaeraceae bacterium | reverse complement strand
ACGGCAGTCTAACTCCTGCGCAATTACAGTCCTACATCAACTGCCGCACAGCCGCGACCAGATCGCGGTCATGCGGCAGGAAGGCGTCTTCCAGCGTATAGGCCTGCGGCGCTATGCCGTCTTTGGCGCCTACGCGCAGCACCGGCGCGTCCAGGTAATCAAAGGCCTCGGCCATGATGCGCGAGGCGATCTCGCCTGTGAAGCTGCCGATGCCAACACAATGGCTCGCCACAACGCAGCGTCCGGTCTTACGCACCGAAGTCAGGATCGTCTCCATATCCAGCGGCACCAGCGAGCGGATGTCAACGACCTCGGCCGACACGCCCTGCTCAGCCAACAGGTCGGCGGCCTTGAGCGCCTCGTACAGCATCGGACCCCAAGTTACGATCGACACTTGGTCGCCGGCGCGTTTGACATCAGCCTTGCCTAAAGGTGTCAGATACTCTTCCTGCGGCACTACACCCTTGACGTTGTACATGATCTGCGATTCGATGAACATCACTGGGTTGTTGTCACGTATCGCGCTCTTGAGCATACCCTTAGCGTCAGCGGGAGTGGCTGGATACACCACATATAGCCCCGGAATGTGCGCGAACATCGACTCCAGTGTCTGCGAATGTTGTCCGCCATAACCTTTGCCGCCGCCCACGGAAGCACGGTAAACCAGCGGCACTTCGATATTGGCGCCGGACATGTAGTGCCACTTGGCAGCCTGGTTGGATATCTGGTCGGAAGCCATCAGCCCAAAATCCATATACATCAGCTCCACGACCGGACGCAGCCCGGTCATGGACGCGCCTACCGCCGCTCCGCAGATGCACGCCTCGGAAATCGGCGTGTTAAAAACACGCTCGCGTCCGAAAGCGTCGATCAGACCTTTGGTCACCTTAAAGGCACCACCGTATTCCGCGATGTCCTCGCCCCACTGGACCACACGGCTGTCGCGCAGCATCTCTTCGATCATCGCCTCTTTAATGGCATCCTTATAGGTCATCTGGCCATCTTCCGTGCGCTTGATGACCGGCAGTTCGCCTTCCGTCTTCTGTGCGGAGAACTGCTCGGGCACAGCCTCGACCCGCGTGTCGGTGTACATGTACTTGATCACGTCAACCGGATCGGGATCGCGTGACCATGCGGCCTTGGCGGCCATCCGCGCGTTGCGGTCGGCAACCTTCTCTTTCAAGGCCGCAAGTTTCTTGGCGGTTATGCATCCGTTTCCCAACAGTTGCCGCTCAAGGTTGGCGATAGGATCAAGCTTCTTCCACTCGGCCTCCTCCTCACGGGTGCGGTACTCAAAACGAGGATCGCCCAAGGAGTGCCCGTAGTTGCGGTATGTGTCAAACTCGATCAAGACCGGCCCCTCGCCTTTGCGGCAGATTTCTGCGGCCCGGCGCATTGCGTCCATGCAAGCCAGCACATCCATGCCGTTGACAACCTCGGCATGCATGTTGTTATCGGAGAAACCGGCCGCGCGCCGCGCCACGCACCGGGTTCCGGAGACCTCGCCGTCCACACGCCCGGTGAACCCGTAATGGTTGTTGATGATGGCGTAAATTATCGGCAGCCCGCAAGTGTGTTTGGTATAATCCTTATCTGTGAACTGCCCCATGGCGGCAAAGTTCAGCGACTCCAGAACCACGCCGTTCGCGTAGGCTCCGTCGCCGGCGAAACAGCAGGTGACCTTGCCGTTCTTGAAATAGCGCGAGCTGACCGCTGAGCCGGTGGCGATCGGCACCCCGCCGCCCACAATCGCGTTGGCGCCGAGATGGCCGGCCTTGAAATCGGCAATGTGCATACCGCCGCCGCGTCCCTTGCAGTAACCGTCCTCCTTGCCAAACAGCTCGGCGATGGCCCGGTAGACATGGTCTTCGAGTGCCGTTTCCATCAGATCCTTTTTCTTGTCCGCAGTGCAGGACGGAATACGTGTTTTCAGCTCATCCGTGCTCATCCCGCGAATCGCCACGCAGCCCTTGGCCAAGGAATCGCCGTGGCCGCGATGGGTCGATGTAATGTAGTCGTCATACGCCAGCGCGGCGCAGCAACCGACCGCCGTGGCCTCCTGCCCGATGGAGACATGCGTCGGTCCCCGATATTCGTACCCCTTGCACGACTCATACGCGCCGGTGCGCAGCTTCACGATCATCTCTTCGAACTCGCGTATGGCCAGCATGTCTTCAAGCACACTCACCGCCTGCTGCGCAGTAATGTGTCCGGACTCAAGCTCTTGTTTGAGAACCCCATTATACTGATAGGCGGGTATCTTGCCGAGATTGTAAACCTTGGGCTTGAAACCGGGTGCCAATGTGCTCAGATAATTGTTGTTCGCCATTTTTTCGCTCCTTTTTTCATTTATTCAACAATGCTTCAATGCTTTCAAACCAATATCATCTCTACGCCAGCGCGCTGAAAAGCCTTGCGCTGCGCCGTCGGCATCCGCTTGTCGGAGATCAAAGTGTTAACCTGCCTGATGCCGCCGAACCTTACGAAGCTGGTTTTGCCGAACTTGGAACTGTCGGCCAGCAACACCCTGCGGGTCGCGCGCTCCATGGCGATCTCCTTGGTGAACGCCTCGGCAGGATCCGTGGTGGTCATACCGAGTTCAGCCGAAACACCGATCGTGCCCAAGAAAGCCGTATCCACATGCATCTTTTCCAAAACGGCACGGGTCAAAGGCCCCACAAAAGTCTGGCTCAGCAGCCGACACTCGCCGCCGGTCAGGATCATGCGCGGACCGCCGCCGCTGAAAACCTGCGCGACACGCAAGGAATTCGTGACTACCGTCAGCTTCGTGTAGGATGTCAACAGCCGCGCCAAAGCCAAGATCGTGCTGCCGCCGTCCAGATAAACCATGTCGCAGGACCGTATCAATTTTAGGGCGGCCTCGGCAATCAACTGCTTTTCGTGCGCGGCGATCGAGGTTTTGTCGTCGAACAGCGGCTCCTCCTCGCGTCCTTCCGCGGCTACGGCACCGCCGTGTATGCGTCGCAGGTTGCCGGCAACCTCTAGCGCAGCCAGATCACGGCGGATCGTCGCAGCCGAGACGCCCAGCTTAGATGCCAGCTCCTCCACCCGCAGAATCCCGCGCTCACGCACAAGATTGCGCAACTTGCGCCACCGGGCCTCCGAAAGTTCTCTGGAAACGGTTTCGTTCATAAATGCTTGCTTTTGATCGAAAACGCGCATATCTAATCAAAATCGCGCACAAATGTAAAGCATCTAGTTTCCATCAGTAAAAAATGCGGTGGCCGTGAAGAGGTGAATAAGCCGGATTCTGTTCACCGCCCTTGCGGGCGGCTCCGATCATTCATCTGAGCGATCTACCCGGAACCTTATCCAGCCCTCATGGACCGGAGCGACGCGGGCAGCGTCTTCGGCTCCCTATTTGATCTTGCTCCAGAGGGGGTTTGCCCTGCGGCGGCGCTCTCACGCCTGCCCGGTGGTCTCTTGCACCACCTTTTCACCCTTATCCCGCAAAGCGGGACGGTATATTTTCTGTGGCACTTTCCGTCGGCGCCGATATGGCAACGCCTCTCCGGCCTTGACGACCGGACCTCTTGCCCTGCGGAGTCCGGACTTTCCTCCCCCGCCAAAGCGGGAGCGACCGGTCACGCTCCTCACAGTCACCGCAAACCAAAACACAAAAATAGCATTCCTTTTAGGAATGCCTCTATTGACCATTGTACAGGATGCGTCCGCACATTTGACAGGGAACCAGACCCTGGTTGCGCCGCACCATCTGTCCGACAGACGGCGGCTGAACCAGATGGCAACCGTTACAAACCCCGTCCTGCTGAAGGCTCACGACCACCGGCCAACGCTTGGTACGCAACCGTTCATAGTAAAACAAGGCTTTCGGGTCGATATGCTTCACGCTTTCGGCCCGCTCGGCTTCAGTAGTGGCCAGCAACTCGTTCACAGCGGCCAAACGTTCGTCCAACTCGTTCAAGTAGCTGTTGGCGACATCCTGCTCATCCTTCAGCTTGGCCTCGGCTTCCACCAACCGGTGCTTTACCGGAATCAGATCATCCATAGCCGCCAATTGACGCGCCTCGTGATTGTCGATCTCGCCCTCGATCTTGGCGATCTCCAGATTATAAATCTGAAACTCTTTATTGGTTTTCAGCAGAACCTGATTCTTTTTCAACGCCAGTATCTTTTCACGACGAACCTGCACTTCCAATTCCGCCTCATTGACTCGCAACTGGGCGTTCTTCAGTTCCGCCTGCACGCGTTCCAGAGACTCCCGAGCGCCCTTGAGACGCTCCTGCTCATGGTCCTTGCGCTGCGGAATGTCACGGATTTCCTGCTGGAGTTCACGTATACGGCTGTCAATCTCCTGCAGTCCAAGCAACGGTTGAACGACACTCACCTCAACACTTCCTTCCGGCTACAAATGATAAAGATCACGTAAGGGTAGAGGAGTTTACCCGACCCTTGCGTCATAGTCAAACCGATATGCCCAAAATCTTGCCGAACGCGTTGCGTCACAATTAATGACACCGAAAATATTTTGCAGATAAAAATTGAA
>CAZKZI010000185.1:0-4638 GCA_964557205.1 uncultured Lentisphaeraceae bacterium | reverse complement strand
ATAAATTAATCCACGCCCTTGAACACCTTGAGCAGTCGCAGCAACGCGGACTGGGTCATGCGGATCGCGTTGCTGGGACAGATTTCGTGGCAGCAACTGCAGCTTATGCAGCGGTCGCGGCGAACGACGGGACGGCCGGTCTCGGGATGCATGAAGATCGCGTCGACCGGGCAGGCCTGGCGGCATTTGCCGCAAGCTGTGCAGGCCTGTTCCGAGAAGGACGGGCGCACCCATACCAGCCTGCCGCCGCCGCGCACCAGCCAGTCCGGCAGCAGATTCAGCAGATGCGCGCCAGCCGGTATCTCGAAGGCTGGCACATCCACCTCATCGCCCAGCACACGTGGCTTAGCATACCCGGCATCTCCCTTGGCGCCGCACAGGTACGGCACCCGTACACTGTCGATGTGGAGGATATCGCACAAGGCGCGGTCTAAAGCGAAGGGGTCGGTCGCGGCCGCGAGAAAACCCAGCCGGACGGGGCGCCCGTTGGCGGGACCCTGCCCCTCCATGCCGACGACGCCGTCCGTGACGGTCACGGTGGGTGGCAGCACCTGCCAGAGCGCCCGCACCAGTTGTCCGAAGACGCGCGGTTTAGGATACGTGCGGTGCAGCGCAGTCTTGGAATAGCCCGGTATGGCTCCGTACATGTTCTTGACGCCGGCGGTCAGGATGGTCAGCGAGTGGCTCTTGACCTTGGGGAGATTGACCACGAGGTCGGCGCGCAACACCGGGTTGGCGATCGTGAAGGAAAAACCGTTCACTTCGAACGGCGTGGCGCCGGACTGCTCCAGCGATATCAGGGGGACACCTTCTGCGGCGCACACATCCGCCATGCCGGTCTTCTGCCAAACCTGTTTAAGGTTGGCGGTGCTGGCCGGGCTGTCGCCTACGGAAACCTCCGCGCCAGCGGCTTTGAGTCGCCTGACTACCTGCCGCACAAGCTCCGGGTGGGTGGTGACCGCCTGTTCCGGCAGTCGGTCGGTCAGCAGGTTGGGCTTAACGAGCACGTTCCTGCCGCATACCTCTTCCGGCCGGAAGAGTCCGGCCATGCCGGATAGGCGGTCGAGGGCTTTGGCCAGCTCGTGCCCGTAATCGGCGCAATGCACAAAAAACACATCGTTATTCATCACGCCAATTTTTCATACCTGCGCCCTTTGGTGCGCACTTATTCTTCGAGCTGCGCCGCGACTGCTTCGTCGATGTCCATGTTGGTGTAGACATCCTGAACATCGTCATGCTCCTCGAGGGCGGCGACGAACTTGTTGATGGCCTTGGCCACCGACACTTTCGAAACCGGCACGAGGGTCTGGGCGACGAGTCCGACCTGTGAATTCTCCTGGTCAAATTGAATGTCGGCGGCTTCCAACGCGACGCACACATCAGAGAAGGCGACCGGCTGGCAGGTGACGGTGAAACCGCCCTCCTCGGACTCCATGTCATCGGCGCCTGCATTGAGCACAACCTCCATAAGGTTGTCTTCAGTCAGTCCCTCGGCGGCCGGGATCATGATCGTGCCTTTGCGCTCGAAACCGCGCGAGACCGCGCCTAGGCCCGCGAAATCAGAGTTGTTCTTCTTGAATATGTTGCGGACTTCAGCGGCCGCGCGGTTTTTATTGTCGGTGAGCACCTTGACGACCAGGCCGACGCCGCCTTGGGCGTAACCCTCATAGGTGATCTCTTCGAGAATGTCCGCAGCCAGCTCGCCCGTGCCTTTTTTCACGGATCGGTCGATGTTGTCGTTGGGCATGTTCACGGATTTGGCCTTGGCGATCAAGGTGCGCAGCGTGGGATTGCTGTTAGGGTCGTTGCCGCCGGTCTTGACAATTACCGTGATTTCCTTGGCGATCTTCGAAAAGACCTTTCCGCGCTTGGCATCTGCCGCGCCCTTCTTGTGCTTGATGGTTGCCCATTTACTATGACCGCTCATTTGTGTCCTTTCAGCCGCAGCTTAAGCGCGGCATTGTTCTCACATGCTGTTTATCGCGGGTGCTCATAACTTGCGCCCACGCCACCTTGACCTTGGGACATGGCCTGTCCCAACAGGTCGCCGGGCGCTTCGCCTTCAAATTCCTGTATCCACCCGTTGCAGAATCCCAGTTCCGAGACCGCATCGGTCAGGAGCTTGTACTCATCTTCCCGAACTTTCCGGTTCCAGCCTTCCATCTCCATCGCCCGGTAGACTGGCGTGTACTGCGACATGACGCTCACATGCAGCTCGGTGCCGACCTTGTCCGCCAGCCACTCCAGGTTGGCGACAGCCTCTTGCGCCCTGTCCGGCAAAGCCAGCAGGCGGCAGATGACACCGCGACGCGCTAAGCCGTCCGCGTCAGTGACCAGCGGGCCCAGACGGTTCCAGAACCACAATAAGGTCTCGCGCGAGACATCCACATAACTTCTGGCATCAGAACCCTCATCCGCAGTTGCGGGGCTGGCGTAACGCAGGTCGACCAAAGCGATATCGGCTAAAAAACTAAACTCCTTCAATGTCTGGATTGATTCAAAACCGGAGGTATTATACACAAACGGCAGTGAGATTCCAGCGTGAATTAAGTCCGATGTCGCCTCGCTGATCTGCGGTAGCCAGGGGGTGGGAGAGACCAGGTTCCAGTTGTGGCATCCCTGGGCGGCCAGGCCTTTGAAAATCTCTCTCAGTCCAGTAACGGTCAGGTCGTCACCTTGGCCATGTTGGCTCCAGGGATGGTTCTGGCAATAGACGCACCGCATGGTGCAGTGCGAGAAGAAGACGGTGCCAGAACCCCGTTTGCCGCTGACGGGCGGCTCTTCGCCGAAGTGCGGTCCATAGCGGAAAACCCGCGGCAAGACACCGGCGCGGCAGTAGCCTAACTTGCCCGCGAGGCGGTCAACGCCGCAGTTGCGGGGGCAAAGTCGGCAGGCACCCAGACGAGAGTCAGTTGAGTCGGTCGGCATCAGGGAAATTACAGGATTGAGATGCTTTGCAGCATTGCTATGATGGTTCGGCACGGGTTAAAGATTCATAGGCGGGGCATCGTCTTTGCCGAACGGCGATAGGTCGCGCAGCTTCCGGATTATGCGCGGCATGTGCTCCAGCACGTAGTCAACTTCGGCTCCGGTGTTGTAGCGGCTGAGCGAGAAGCGCACGGAGCCGTGGACCGCGGTGAAGGGTACGCCCATGGCGCGTATGACGTGCGACGGCTCCAGCGACCCGGCGGCGCAGGCGGATCCGGTCGAGGCGCAGATGCCCAGATCGCTGATGTGGTAAAGGATGGCCTCGCCCTCGATGTACTCGAAGCTCATATTAGAGGTGTTGGGCAGGCGCGCCGTGCGGTCGCCGTTGACGCTAGCGTCAGGACAGGCGGCCAGCAGGCCTTGCTCCAGCCGGTCGCGCAGCGCGGCCAGTTGGCGGCTCCCGGACTCCATATCGCGCGCTGCCAGCTCGACGGCCTTGCCCATGCCCACGATATAGGGGACGTTCTCTGTGCCGCCGCGCCGCCCGTGCTCCTGATGGCCACCGAGCATGAAGGTCTTGAGGCGCGTGCCTCGGCGCAGGTAGAAGATACCCACGCCTTTGGGCGCGTGCAGCTTGTGGCCGGAGATCGACAGCATGTCCACCGGCAGGCGTTTGACGTCGATCGGTATTTTGCCGGCTACCTGCACCGCGTCCGTGTGAATCACGGCGCCAGCCTCCTTGGCCATCTCCGCGATCTTCTCCATGGGGAAGACCACGCCGGTTTCGTTGTTCGCCCACATGATGCTGACGATGGTCGGGGAGTGGCCTTTTAGCGCTTCGCCGTAAGCGTCCAAGTCCAGATGGCCCAGACGGTTGACCGGCAATTCGATCACGCGCATGCCCATGTCGCGGAGGCGGCGGCAAGGGCCTAGCACGGCGGGGTGTTCCACGCGCGAGGTGATGATCTTGGCCTGCGGCCCCAAAATCTCCGCGCTGCCGTGGATGGCCATGTTGTCGCTCTCGGTGCCGCAGCTCGTGAAGATGATCTCCGAGGGGTCGGCGTTTATGAAGGCGGCGATTTTCTCGCGGGCCGCCTGCAAATTGTTGGCCACCTGTCCGCCGAAGGCGTGCATGCTGGACGGGTTGCCGTAAAGCTCCGTCAGGAAAGGCGTCATGGCGTCCAGGACCTCGGGCGCCACGCTGGTGGTGGCGTTGTTGTCGAAATAAATCGTGTTAGATCCAGTCATGCAAATGAGTATAACCGGCCGCCGCAGGTTGTCAACGGCTTAGCGGGTGGAAGGGCGGCAGAGGGTGCGATTCACAATAGTTGAAGCGCACCCAGAAGTCAGAAGTCAGAAGTCAGACCGCCGCCCGCAGAACAGGAACATACGTACGAGTTTCCCTCCTCCCTTGGGCAGAAACAAGTCAACACGCCGATTCTCTGTCGATATCCACCGTCCGCTGGCCGCGTCGAAAACGTCAAGAGAATCCGCGCCTCACTGCAGGGTTCTCACGAGGCGGAAGCCCAGATTGTTACCTGCCGACGTCAAAGCTATGTCAATGCGATAATCCGGGCAACAGTGATACCCCTGTGCGTTCCAGCTTCCTCCCCGGAACACACGAGCCCCGTCTTTGTTCAGGTTCATCTCCCACACGTTGCCGTGCGTGTCATACAGCCCCCATGCGTTCGGCCGCTTCAGCCCGACCGT
>CAZKZI010000184.1:0-4652 GCA_964557205.1 uncultured Lentisphaeraceae bacterium | reverse complement strand
GTTCGGGTTCTCCGCGGGCTCGCACCTGACGGTCTTGCTCGCGACGAGTGCGCTCACGCCCGCGTACGGGTCGGTCGACAGACTCGACCAGCTTCCGTGCCACGTCAACTGGGCGATGCCGATCTTCACCGCCTACGCGCTCACGGACGGACTCGCCGGCCCCAACACGCGCGAGGGCGACGCGATCGACGTCAAGCTCTCGAACGTGTTCACGTTCGACGCGAAGACCTGTCCGATGGCGCTCTTCCACGGCGGGACGGATATCTATTCGCCGATCGGCTCCACGCAGATCTACCGCCAGCTCCGCAGGATGAAAATCCCGGCAGAGATCCATCTCTTCGCGGACCGTCCCCACGGTTTCATGGGCGACTCGAGCAAGGGCGAGAACGGCACCGCCTACGACCATTGGTTCGACCGTATCGCCGAGTACCTTCGCCAGATGAATTTTGACGGGCATCTCGGCGCGGAAGTCGACCTGATGACCCGCTATCCGAGCGACGATGCCCGCGGTGAATACCGCAAGGAGCCGGTCTGGCCGGAAGGCAGGATGCCGGATGTGCAGACGAACCAGTGCCTGCCTTATCTCGAGTGGCACATGCCGAAGGAACTTAAGACCAAGGCGATCCAGATCATCTACTCGGGCGGCAGCTACATGAGCAACGGTCCTGACGGATTCGAAGTCGCGCCGACGCGGCGTTATCTGAACGAAAAGGGCATGACGGTTGTGACGATGAAATACCGCACGCCGCGTCCGCTGGGCGGGTTGGCCAAGCACACGACGGCGTTGCAGGACTTACAGCGCGTTGTCCGAATAATCCGCAGCAAGGCCGCGGCAAAGGGGCTCGATCCCGACCGTATCGGCATCATGGGCTCCTCGGCTGGCGGACACCTGACGCTCATGGGCGCGACCAGCTCGAAACGCCGTTCCTATTGGCCGATCGATGAGCTTGACAAGATTCCCTGCAACGTGCAGTGGGCGGTCGCGATCTATCCGGCGTACGCGCTCACGGACGGTGCCGAATCCCCGAATACGAAGGGTGGCAACGAGGACGATGCGCGGCCCGTCCCTGAGTTCTCATTCGACCTCGCGACGTGTCCGATCCTGTTCATCCACGGCGATGCGGACGGTTGGGCGGCGATGAATTCGGTAAAATGCTGGGAGCAGCTTCGCCGGATGGGAATCCAGTCCGATCTCCACACGCTTGTCGGACGCAATCACTGCTTCCAGAAGAAGGCCGCCCCGGGCACGGGCAGCTATACCTGGATGGATCGCATTTGGGAATTCATGAACCACAAGGGCTTCAACAAGTAGGAAAGGGAAAAGGGCGAAAGCCCTTCACGCATAAACTGACAACGTAAACCCGGTCCCGCTGCGCGCTTTCTGTCCCGCTGTCTCCTGATCGGAATCTCACGCCACAGCCAGTTGGCGCAGACGTTTGGCGGGTATGGCGGAGAAATGGGCGTCGCGATGGACAAGCGTCGCGCCTGAAAGGCATGCGGCAGCCGCAATCAACGAATCGACAAGAGGAAGGCGGGCGGATGCTGCCGCGCTCAAGTCGGCGGCCAGACAGGCGGCGTCCAAGTCGATCGGGACGACCTCGTCGAACACGGCCAGATAATCGCCCCGGACAGTTTCAGCATTCACGCCCGGCCCCAGTGTTTTCAGGCGGCGCGTGAATTCGGTCACGGAAACACTGGCGACGAGGAGCCGTGCTCCCTCGCTGTCGATCAACTTCTGCACCTGCGCGCCGCCGGCTTCGCCGGTGTAATGGGCGAGCCACGCCGAGGTGTCGAGCAGATAGGTCACGCCAGATCCTCCTCGCGCTCCCGCACCAGCTCATCCACCAATTTTCGCTTGGCTGCGGCACGGCACCCGCTTCCTAACAGGCGAGCCGACAGCGTCGCGCGATCGGGAATCACCCGTACCGACAGGGTGTCGGAGGACTCGGGCGGGATCTGCCAGTCGAGGCGGTATCCCGGCTTGATGCCGAGACGCCTACCGACGGAAACCGGTATGGAGATCATATTTTTCGTGGTTACGGTCGTTGTCATGGCAAATAGCGTAAACCATGCTGATGCCTGATGCAAGGCGGAAAAGAGTGGTCGGGGTGGGACTAAGCCGACGACCAGCGCTCCGGCCGTTCCGGGACATTCGGCCATACTAGCCCGGGAAACGTCGAACGCCCAACGTCCACGCCCAACGCATACACCACACAAACCAATCTTCTTTAACCGCATATTACCTGTTCCGTTGTTCCCCGTCCCGTTGTTCCCCGCCGTTGTTCCCCGTTGTTCCCTGCGTTGTTCCCTTCTTCACCGCACCTGGAGGGCGAACGTCCTCGTGAGCAGCCGGTCTCTGCGTGGCCACGCCCACTTTCCGGTTCATGCGTAAAAGCGGCGGCAAGCATCAAGAGGGGCGAAAGCCCTGCAAGCCGCAGCTTTGAGTTCTCGCCGCCCGACATCAAGAAGGTGCGGCGGTCGCTGAACGTCACTCAGGCGGCGTTCTCGCGCATGATTGGCGTGAGCGTTGACACCCTTCAGAACTGGGAGCAGGGCAGGCGAGAGCCGGAAGGCCCCGCGCGGGCACTCCTCACCGTGGCCGCAAAGAATCCGCAAGCCGTGCTTTCGGCCCTTCACGCATAAACCTGACAACGTTCAACGTAAGACCTGTCCCGTTGCACACTGGTCTTCGAGGTTCTGAACGAACTCATGGCCGCGCCGGAGCCGAAGCGCAAGCCGATCGGTTTCAGCGTGAAAGAGCGGCGGGCGAGATATTCGGCGCGGAAATCCTAATCGTAATCTTGCTCATAATCTTAATCTTCCCCCTCATCCTTCACCAAGTTTGGATTAAGATTACGATTATGATCATGACAGCGGTCACAATCTTGAGCATCCGGATCATCAGCACGCGGCAGTCCACACTTTTTTTAGTGGTGACGGGATCGCTCTGTTGAGCCGAGGTCGGCACACTTCGTCAGTCGCAAAACGGAAGATTTTCACGCTTCTTCATGTTGGCCGTTTTTGCTAAAATACCGTCATGGATGCGAAACCCTATCTTAACCGTATCGCCGAGCAGTTCGCAGCGGTGGACCTTGATGCGGTTATGATCGGCAATGCCGCCGCCGCGATCAATGGGGCTCCGGTAACGACGATGGATGTCGATTTCATGCTGGAACAGACACCCGAGAATTACCGGAAACTTGCCGCGCTGGCCCAGCGGATGAATTGTCAATTCGTTGAGCTGAGACTGATCGACGACAAGTACATGTATCGCTTGATCCACCAAACGGAACCGTTTGTTGTCGATTTTCTGTTTGCGCCGTCCGGTTTGGGCGATTTCGCCTCTGTGTCTCACAACAGTACGGCCGTTTGTTTCGGAGGGCATGAACTCCGTATAGCTTCACTTGACGACGTTCTCACAAGCAAAAAAGCTGCGGCACGTCCCAAAGATTTGGCGAGTATCCCTGTTTTGGAGATGACCCTCGATGAAAAACGCAGACAAAACAAATCCTGACCTTCCGGATATTTGGAAAGGTGCTTTACTTCGTCCCCGCCGTTCCGATGAGGATCCGGATCGGCATCTCATCCGCCTGCAACTGGCCCGGCCGCCGCACGAGCGGACGAATTTCTTGCGTGTTCCGCTCGCCAACGGCGGAAGCGGAATATGACCCCTGCTTTGAGCGGAAACGCGGCTTAATCAACTAAATGAACAACGCTAAGGAATAAGGAATCATACGATGAAAAAACTACTGATGCTCATTATCGGCGCAGCGATTATTGCAGGCTACTGCACAGCTGGCAACGGACCGAAGAATTCAGGAACAACGTTCGCAAAGGATGCGATCGCCCCTTACGTCGAAAACGGACAGCTTCCAGGCGCGGTCAACGTCTTTTACAAGGATGGTCTGCAGGAAAACGCCTGCGTCGGTTACGCCGACGTCGCGGCAAAGCGTCCGATCACGATGGACGACGTCTACATGCAGTGCTCGCAGACCAAGGGCTTCTGCGGTGTGACGATCGCCATCCTGGTTGAGGAAGGCAAGATCTCGCTCGACGATCCTGTTTCAAAGGTTCTGCCGGAATTCAAGGAGCTCTGGATCCACGAATCCACAACGAACGGCGTGAAGAAACTCGTCAAGGCGAAAAACGTGCTCACTGTCCGCATGGTCATGAACCACACCGGCGGATTCCCGTTCGAAATTTGCGCGAAGCAGGGCAACCTCAAGGGCGGCGGCTGGTCCGGCGGCGCTCCGCTCCGACAGACCGCGGCGATCGCGGCTGCGTGTCCGTTACTCTTTGAGCCCGGCACGAAGGTACAGTATTCCAACACCGGCATCGACATCGGCGCAGCCATCGTCGAGGTGGTGACCAACAAGCGCTGGGAGGACTTCCTTAAGGAGCGCGTCCTCGATCCGCTTGGCATGACATCCAGCTCGCTCCGCCCCACCGATAAGCAACTTAAGACGCAGGTGGAGATGTACGACTGCGTGAAGGATGCACCCGCCAAATACCGCTTGCAGAACGATATGCAGCAACGCCCCTACAACGACGCTCACGTCTTCACGTCGGCAGGCGCAGGGCTCTGGACGACCGCGAACGACCAGCTCAAGTTCTACAAGATGCTCATGAATCTCGGTGTGGGCGAAAACGGC
>CAZKZI010000183.1:1447-4712 GCA_964557205.1 uncultured Lentisphaeraceae bacterium | reverse complement strand
CGGCGCGCGCAAACACGAATCTGATTCACCACTACACCTTCGAGGGCCCGCATCAGGGCCCGAGCGCTGTGGCGACGAATATGACGCACGACGCCTATCTGCTCGATCGCAAGGGCGACTTGCACCTGGCGGCATGGAACTATGCCCCGTACCGGGTTGAGTACGGCCCTGGCGCCGACGCTTTGAGCCGCTCCGGCATCGGTGTGGATGTGACGAACACTTGGAATCACGGCGCGGCCTGGTCCACCACAAACACGGTGGCGCTGCCCGCCACGCTGACGGTCGAGTGTGTGCTGTGCCCTAACGCGCTGCCGGCGGCCGACAGCGGCAGCGGGTATATCGTCGGGACGCGCAATGCCAGCGACACCGACCGCCGCGGCTATTTCCTTTACATCAACTCCGATGGGTATTTTGTCGTGAACGTCGGGAAGCTCGCCCACACCGTATCGTTCTACGACGCTTTGGAAACCAACCACTGGTATTACGTGGTTACGACCTTCGCCGTCAACGGCGAGCAGACCACGGTCAACGCCTACGTCGCGGACCTGACCGCGGGCGACCCGCTGGAACACTCCCTGTCGGATCATCTGGTCGGCAGCCGCTACACCTCCCTGGCGTCAAGGCTCGGCATCGGGGTGCTCTTCAACAGCACCATTCAGCAATACCCCTCGCCGGCCTCCATCGACGAGGTGGCGCTTTACGACACCGTGCTCGATGCCGCGACCGTGGCGGAACATTTGGCGGAGCTGCGGCGTCCGGCGCCGCTCCTGGCTTACCGCGAGATCTTTCCCAACGACGCCTACCTGTCCAGCCGCTTTCTGCCGCGCGAGGGGTGGTCCTGCCACTGCGATCTCACGGCCATCAGTTCAAGTAGTCCGCTGGTGGACAGGTACCTGAATCCGTTCGTCGGCGAGGATCTGGCGGCGGTGGCGTCATTCCCGAGCGACACCGGCGCGACCTACAGCTACATGAACAACCACTCGGGGCCGACCGCCACCAACTACATCTACTGGACTCAGGAGATGACCAACAAGGTCGAGTTCACGTGGCTGCGGCTGGTCGAGTTCGACGTCCGCTTCAACACCGCGCAGTCCGCGCATGTGGCGGTGCGGCTGGATGTCAACGGCACGTCGGCGGACACCTCCGACGATGCCTGGTTCGTGTCGCAGGATTTCACCAACGCGGTCGGCACCAGCGCGATCGCGATACCGAACACCGCCAGCTCCGGCATCTGGTGGCGATACTGGCTGGACATGGCTGCGGCCGAGTGGGCCGCGCTGGATTTCGTGACGGGCGAGAAGCTGGAGCTGGGCGAGGAGCAGGTGATCCCGCCTGAAAGAGCCTTGATAACCGGGTTCGGCCTCTTCCACCCGATCCACTACCAATACCAAAACGAGCGGCTGGACAACTTTGCGCTCTACACGCGGCGGGTTGAGTATCCTCCGGTCGGCACGGTGCTGAGGGTGCTTTGAGGTTGCGGGGAGGATTTATTGCGACCACTAAGTGGGGCGCAATAGTTAACGTATTAAAGGAGCCATTTATGAAACCGAACCGAACACTTGCCCTCGACACTGGAGGGAACAGCAACTTTGGGCGTAGGACGTTTGTGAAAGCTGCGGGGGCGGCTGCCGGGGCGTGTGCGATGCAATTGCCTTTCAACGTGCGGGCTGGCAATAGCGCAGCGGGTGTTCCCGCGTTGCTCGGCGGCAAAAAAGCGCATGCTGGCGGCTGGCCACGCTGGCCGCGGTGGATTCCTGAAAAGGACGAGGCGGGACTGCTGAAGGTCATGCGCAGCGGGGTCTGGTCGCGTAGGGGCGTCGTGACCGAGTTTGAGAAGCGCTGGGCCGAGGCCATGGGCGCGAAGCGTTGTCTGGCGATGGTCAACGGCACCAACGCGCTGATAACCGCGCTGGCACAGCTCGACGTGGGTGCGGGCGACGAGGTGATCCTGCCGCCCTACACCTTCATCGCCACGCCGCAGTCGATTCTGATGAACGGCGCGATCCCAATCTTCTGCGACATTGATCCCGCGACCTATCAGCTAGATCCCAAGAAGATTGAGGCCAGGATTACGCCCAAAACTCGCGCTATCCTGCCGGTGCATATCCTCGGGCTGCCCGCAGACATGACAGCCATCATGGCCATCGCGAAAAAGCACAACCTGCTGGTGGTGGAGGATGCCTGTCAGGCGTGGCTGGCGGAGATCGGAGGCAAGAAGTGCGGCACCTTCGGCAACGCGGGCTGCTATAGCTTTCAAAATTCCAAAAACATGGCAGTCGGTGAAGGCGGCGCGATTGTCAGCGATGACGAGGAGTTCATGGACCGCTGTTACTCCTACCACAACTATGGCAACGCCTACGGCACGGCCGTCGGATCGGTGGGTTCCGGCAGTATCATGCTGGGCACCAAGCTGCGGTTCACGGAGTATCAGGCCGCCATGGGACTGGCGCAACTGGAGCGCCTGCCGGGCGAGACCGAACAGCGCCATGCAAATGCCGAATACTTGAAGTCGAAAATCAAAGAGATTCCCGGCATCGTGCCCTACACCTTCTCGCCGGGGGTCACACGCGCGGCGTTCCACCTCTTCCCGTTCCGCTACGACCAAGAGGCGTTCGGCGGTCTACCTCGTGCGACCTTCCTCAAAGCGCTGAGCGCGGAGGGCGTGCCCTGTTCGTCCGGGTATGGGCGGCTCAACAAGGGGGCGTATGTCAAGCACGCCTTCCAGACCAGGAACTTCCGGCGCATGTACACGGCGGCAGAAATGGATTACAGTTTCTGGTTGGAGCGCACCCAGTGTCCCGAGAACGACCGGCTCTGCGGAGATATCGTCTGGCTGTACCAGAACCTGTTGTTGGCGGAACGCACGGACATGGACGACATCGCTGCCGCCATTACAAAGATTCACGCGAATGCGGAGAAATTGGCGAAGGCATAAAGAACAAAAACGTCGAGGAAATCGATGGATTCGACGGAATCGGGCAGAATCGATTCTGTCGAAGGAAGAAACGATGAAAAGTGCACTTCTTATTTTATTGTCCCTTGCAGTGTGCCCGCTGTTCGGGCAGGGGCTGACCGCACGCGTCTTCAACTCGGGGTTCCGCGAGGCGCACGACACCTACAACGGCCTTTCGGTCGCGAGCGACGGCAATGTCTATTACGCGCTGTGCTCCACCTCCATCGATTTCGGGGGGAAGGTCTTCCGCTACGAGCCACGCAAGGACGCGATCATCTGTCTCGGCGACCTGACCGAGATCTGCGGCGAGAA
>CAZKZI010000183.1:0-1437 GCA_964557205.1 uncultured Lentisphaeraceae bacterium | reverse complement strand
AAGGCCGTGCCGCAGGGCAAGAGCCACGTGCTGTTCCACGAGTACAAGGGCAAGCTCTATTTTGCGACCCACGCGGGCTACTACAATGTGGTGGACGGCATGGAGCGTCTGGCGACCGTCGTTCCGCCGGGATACAAGCCTTACCCCGGCGGGCATTTGCTGACCTATGACTTGAATACAGGCGCGTTCGAGAATCTCGGGTTCGCGCCGAAGGGCGAGGCGATCCTTTCGATGAGCATGGACAAGCGGCGCGGCATCCTGTACGGCATCACCTGGCCGGTCGGCTACTTCTTCAGCTACGATGTTGGAACGAAGGCGCTACGGAATTTGGGCCCGTCTGCGGGCCGGGGCGAGAACGGCAGCGGGCCGACCTACCGCGTGCTGTGCCGCTCCATTGCGGTCGATCAGGAAACGGGCTGCGCCTATTTCACCAACCCCGGGGGCGACATCTTCCGTTACCGTCCGGGCGCGGAGCGCGCGGAGAAGATCGAGGGCGAGAACATGCGCAAGGACTACTTTGGGAAGTACGAGCCCGCGGATTCCGGCAGCATGGGGTACCACTGGCGGCAGACGGTCTGGCATCCCGGCGAGAAAGTGTTTTACGGCGTGCACGGCAACTCGGGCTACCTCTTCCGTTTCGACCCCTCCGCGCCGCACATCGATGTGCTGGATCGCATAACTTCCAAGCCCTCGCAGCGGGCGGGGATGGGCGACCTCTTCAGCTACGGTTACCTCGGGTTCACCTTGGGGCCGGACAAGCGCACGCTCTACTACCTGACGGGCGGCCCCGTCTATCAGGACGGCAAGCGCGTGGCGGGCCAGGAGAAGGTTGCGATGGGCATGGCGAAGGGGCTTGAGAACCTGCATCTGGTCACCTATGATATCCCGACGCGGGGATATCAAGACCGCGGGCCGGTCTTCTACCCCGACGGGCAGCGTCCGACGTACGTGAACTCCATCGCGGTGGGGGCGGACGGCTCCGTCTACACGCTGGCCCGCATCGCCGAGAGCGGCCACACGCGCACGGATCTCGTTCAGATCAAGATGAAGAGGTGAAAAACAAGACGGGATGACGGGTGCCGACAGGCTTTTGTGATAACAGGCGTTAAAATTTTCCCGGCAGGGATGCCTCCCCGAGGCGTCCGCAGACGGTTAGGGGAGGTGCCCCTACCGAAAAGATATGGGATTCGCACGAGGAGAAACCGAATGAGAAAGATGTTGACTGTCGTGTTTTGTGTGCTCGCCGCGTGTGTGTCACACGGCACGGAACTTAGGGTCGGGGTCGGACGTATGGTGATCACGCCTGACACCCAGCCGGTCTGGCTTGCCGGGTATGCGGCACGCACCACGCCGTCGACCGGCATGATCCACCATGTGTGGGCCAAGGCGCTGGTGTTTGAGGACAGTCCCAGTAACCGGGTGGTGCTGATCACAGCC
>CAZKZI010000182.1:0-4922 GCA_964557205.1 uncultured Lentisphaeraceae bacterium | reverse complement strand
AACAATAAATAGTTTTCAATGTGCCGAAGCGCACATTGAAAGCATGTGTTGGACTCAGCTGCCGGAGAAGCTCTGACCTTATGTGTTTTCCACTGAGAGGCGGATGTTTTGCTGCGCATGAGATGGCGCATAGACACTCAATGGAGAGTGATCCGGGCTGTGAAACACCCGTTGTGGTGCGTTTCGGAGTGTTGCAGGCGTGGCGCTGATGATACGGAAGATGACCTTTCGCCGGCCAAAGACACAGGGGTTATGCGCCGCGTATAATACGTTGCAAAAAGGATGTATCTGTTGCCTGTCGGTCATTCTGTCAGCCACTACGGAGGGCCTCGCGGGGAGGCGTTTTCAAACGTGAGCCGCTGACTGCGGGTGCAACGTTTTTCAAACGTCATGACCGCCTCGCACCTGGGACAGGTGATAGAAGCTGCCTGTTCGACTTCCGGAGGCTTCGGCAGGTCGATTCCCTGCGCAAATGACAAGGCCGCCTGAAGAAGTTTTATGGCACCGCGTCTGGAGCTGTGATGCAGCCCGTAGTGGCGCACCTTGCAGAAACGCGATGGCAGCACATGCTGAAGAAAACGGCGCAGGAATTCCATCGGCTCAAGGCGCATGGTGCGCGGTTCATTCGTTCCGCTCTTCCGGTAGCGCAGCGTGATGCTTTTTCCGCCATGCTGCAGAATGGCTGATTCGGAGAGATACACCTGATAGACGTAGCGTGCCAGATAGCGGTAGGCCGCCTCTCCCGAACCGACGGGTTCAGAATGCACAACCCACTTTTTCGACCCCTTCCATACGACGGGTTTTATCAATGAGAACAACTCCGGGTGTTTTTCTTTGAGCGTGTCGCGTAAGCGGGCGCGGAACACCGGTGAGAGCGCATAAACCGGAACAAGGAACTTCGGATGCGAAGGCCGCCATATTCCGGTTCTGTCCAGCCCGCCGCCAGTGACGGTGAAATGAACATGCGGATGATACTCTCCCTGCCGCGTCCAGGTGTGGAGCACGGCGGTCACGCCGGGAACGCCGCCGACCCATCTGGGGTTGGCGCACAGGTCAAGCAGCGTAGAGGACGAGACACGCATCAGCAGGTCGAGCAGTTCACGCGGATGTGAGCGGATGTGCCGTCGCAGCTGTGCCGGGACGGTAAAGGTGACGAGGTGATAGGTGACTCCCGGCAGTAAAAGGGCACACTGCTTCCGCAGCCACTCAGCGGCAGAAGTTCTGCCGCATGAGGGGCAATGCCGGTTGCCGCACCCCTGATACGTGAAATGACGATGACCGCAGCTTTTACAGCGCCAGAGCGTTGAACCTGCTGCGGGTGTATGGCATTTTTCGATAGCGTCCATGGCCCGGAGTTGGTCCAGACTCATACGATCTTCGAAACGTCTGCGGTATTCACTGCCGTGGGTGCGGAAAATATCACCCAGCTTACCCATGTTCAGCCGGGCAGCTTACCTATCTCAGCCATCAGAGTTCCGAGGATCTTACCTGAAGTCTCCATGCTCTGGGTTGTCAGCTGCGCGTAGTGTGCTGTCATCGTTATGCTGCTGTGCCCCATCCACATCTGGATCTGACGCATACTGACCCCGGCCTCCAGCAGATGGGTTGCATAAGCGTGGCGGAAAGAGTGAACACGGGCATCTTTAGTCACGCCGGACTCTTTATACGCCTTGCGGAAAACCTGCTGGATTGTGGCCTTCGGCACATGGCGGTCGGTCACTGCTCCATAACGTCCGCCTCTCCCGACAAAGGGGAAAAGCCACACTTTGTTTTTATGCGAAAGCCAGCAGGCATCAAGCAGCGGCATCACCGACGGCGGGAGCGGAACATAGCGGTCTTTTGATCCTTTGCCCCGCACATGCAGCTGCATCCGGCCGCGGTCGATATCCGTGACTTTGACCGCGCACCCTTCGCTGAGCCGCAGACCGCAGGCGTAGATTAATGAAAGGCATGCGGAATGCCTTAAAAGGCGGACTTCTCTCACAATCGCATGCACCTCCTTGCGGGAAAGGATCACGGGAAGGAACTTATCACGCTTCGGAACGGGCACGCCAGTCAGGGACCAGTCGCGTTTGAGCGTCTTCTCGTAAAAGAATTTAATACCCGAAAGCGCTATGGTGATCGTAGGCCTCGCAAGCTTGCGCTCACAGGTCAGGTGAACAAAGTAGGCACGGATATCCTCATCGGTCAGCAGGTCCGGGCTCTTCTTGTAATAACGGGCCAGCAGGGAGACCGCCCGCACATAGGAGTCCTGGGTTCTGGCAGAGAAACGACACAGGCACATATCCTCAACCATACGCTTCTGAAGAGGTGACGCCGGTTTCCACTCGATGCCGCGCACCTCTTCAAAGAAGAACCGGAGCGAGGCGGAGGCCGTTCCGTATGCGGTTTTTGACGCACCTGTCTGCTTCAGCTCCGTCAGATGACGCCTGGCATCCGAACGGGTGGCAGTCGCCGGAGTTTTCCGGTCAAGCCGCTTAGCGAAGGTGTCAAAGGCCCGCAGATAGACTTTCCGGGTACTCTCCACATAATTTGCTTTAGCCAATGCTTTCCGGAATTCCGCATGTTCGAGTGAAAGAGCCTGACATTTATCATTGGGTTTGCTAATTTTAACCATCGTTTGTTTCCTTGTTCCCGGAGTGCCTGAGGTGCACCATGCACGTCATCGCTCCGGGGCAAGGAACATTTTACAGGAAAAGGTGAACCTGCCGCGCAGCGGCTTAGTTCAACAAGAGGATGCACGGTACTGAAAAAGGCGTGCCTTTTTCATCCCGAGATCCACGGCGTTAGGCAGCATTACATGATGTACTCTAAACCCGGCTTCTGAGAAGTGGCGGTCGTATGCTTTACAAATACTATTATGACAGCAATGCGCCGTGTTGTTTTTGTTAGCCCACTCAGTCATCACACAAACGAAAGGAAAACCAAATGCAACCACCACCTGACCTCAGCAGCGTATCGCAGCCAATTGCCGCGTCACTGCTGCCGCAGCTCAACTACACGGAACAGTTTGCGAAAAACAAGGACGATTTCCTGAAGGGACAGTCCCTTCGAGATTGGGAACAGGCCGCACTCAGAAGCTACGCGAAGCTCGTACAAATCCGGCTGATTCTTGGAGTTTTTTTCGTCTTGGTCGCCCTCGATGCAGTCTTCCGGACAATCTTGCTAACCAAAGTACCAACGGCGTGGAAGGCTGGCATGGTTGTTGACTTAGCTGGCTTCGTGGTCGTCGGCGTCTTTGCATTGATCACGCTCTTTAAGCTTCGCTGGTGGATGCTGTTGACCGCGGCTATTGCGATTATCCCATTCAATTATTCCAGCACGCGCATCGGAATGGAGTTGTTTAATACAACGACTATTGCGCTTTTCCCATGTGTTCTGGGATACACAGTTGCGATCATAATGTTATTCATGATAGCCTGCGCGGTAGGGTGGTGGCGGGTGAACCGGGCGAACCGAGGGTTCTGTTTGTCACCCTGCGATTTTGATGCCATAAAGTTAGCGTTTTCAGAGATCGCCACGGGAAGGCAAGCTGAGTTGTGGCCTCAAATCGGCGAGATTCATGTCAGTTTTGGAGATGAGCCAGTGCGCGTCCGTTTCTTTGATAACGGCGCGCTCTTTTTTCTTGGAAAGAATCCGTTGCACATCGTTCTAAACAACGACGCTCAAAAGTGCGTCGTCGAGGTCACGAAGAAGAACAAGAAGTTCATCAAGCAGTGGCCAGCGCAGGGGAAGGTTCTGCCCGTAAATATTGCTTTGACAGATGTAGGGCACACTCGATTAAAGGAGTGGCTCAACAGGGTCGCAACGCCTGCTGTGGTAGCCAACGCATGAAGGACTCAAAAATTCAGAGGTTCGAGTTCAGCGATTTGTGGCCTAACAAAGCGTTGCAGGCTAGCGTCGCTGGCGCGACGCAGCCTGAACGCGGACGTTAGCTGGGATCGCGTTCACTGCTGCCGGAGTTGCATTTTTATTTCTCGCGCCAATCGGGTGGGCACTAGGTGACGCTTTTAGGAAATTTGCTCACCCTGACTTCTATATGGCGAACGGAGCAATGGACTTGGCACAAAAAAGACTCTTCTGGATGGTCGGGCCACAATTAATAACTGTTGGGGTCATATTCGCTGCACTTATTATCTTCGGTTACCTATTTGTTCCGGTGTCTGAATCAGAAAATCATGATTCTTCTTTTCCGTCAAACAGAGTAAGTACAGAGAGCGGTTCATTTTCTCAACAACAAGAATAATATGACACTACCAGCCGCTAATCGCTTTCCGGCCACCGGTGGCTGCCACTACAGAGGACAGAACGATGACACCAGAGCAAATCGCAAATGCCGCAATTGAGCGTTTCAATAAACGAATGACCAATGAAGTCTTTCTGACAATCCAGAATGATCGAGAGCTGATGCACGATTATCTTCGCACTGTTGAGGAACACGGTCTTGATCGTGTAAATCAAACAATTGGAAAACGAGTAAAAGAGGTGTATCACCTCGTTAACACGAATGACCGGGAAGATAATCCTTCTTGTACATTAATTCAAACACATCAGAAGTTTGAATGAATAAAATGACAGCCTAACAAAGTAAGTCCACCATACCCAGAGGGGCGCTTCGCTTGTTTCCCCTCTGGTCTGGTGACCTAATCGTTAGGCATCAGATTGAGAAAAGAAAAGGTGTAATCATCGCCAATTGTATGGTATATATGGCGGCATCATGGGTAAATTATCAGTAGCAGAATTTTGCGTTGGTGGCGGCGGACAAGCTCTCGGCCTTGAAGCAGCGGGGTTTGATTGTGTAGCCGCTGTCGAGATTGATGCGGACTGTTGCACAACGCTACGTCTCAATCGGCCGCAATGGAACATTTTGCACGAAGATATGCGACAGTTTGATGGCAACAGATTTCGCAACGTCGACTTGT
>CAZKZI010000181.1:0-4953 GCA_964557205.1 uncultured Lentisphaeraceae bacterium | reverse complement strand
TTTCAACGAGGTGGGAGAGTTCAGGTGGTTGTTGTCCGTAGACCGCGCCAGAACTGATGAACAGCATTCTTTTTGCCGAACAACTCTGCGTGAACCCGAGAACGTGCCGTGTTCCCTCGGTAATGACGGAGAACATCTCGTCGGGATTCTCTAGCTCCAATGTGGCGCTGGCGGCGGTGGCACCGTGGATCACGAAATCGAAAGACGGCAAGCGATCAAAATCAAACGTTCTGACATCGCCTGCAACGAACGTTAAACCGTCTTGGCCAGCGAAAACGGGTTGGCAGTCAAGGAAGTGCTTGGGGTCGCGCGACAGTACGGTTAAGGAGGTGTCCAAATCGAATGACTTGCGTAGGCCGAGGAACGTATGCAGCAACCACTTGCCAAAAAAACCTGTCCCGCCGGTCAAGAATATGCGCCGATGATCCATTGCCGGACGACACTTGCGCAACGCATCACATACTTGCCCCACATCATCCTCGAAGAGAGCAGTATCAGTCATCTGAATTTTAGCCACATGCTAGCCGTTTCTCGAGCATTTCGATGCGCTTGAGGTCTTCGGCTTTCACCCGCGAGTAGAAGCGCTGTTTGCTCTTGAGCCAGCCCAGTTCGAAGGTGATCGCCTTCAAGAGAGCCGATTCTCCGTACTTGACGGAGTCGGCCGGAAAAACCACTTTGCGGGTTTCAAATTTGGTGAGCAAGCCATCCGCGTGCAGGCGGCTCAGAAAACCGATGCTCTTGGTCGAGATCGCTCCGCCCACTGCGGCGTTAAGCCCCTTGGCCTCAGCCTTGACGCAGGCCGTGTGGCATATCTGGAATATCTCCTCGCTGTCCACCGCCTCACGTCCTAACCCCATGGATCCAGTTAAGTCTACGCGTCCGATCGTCATGCCTTGTAGTTTGTTCAGATTCGGGAGGATCAGCATGTCGTCGAAATTCTTAACGCCCGTGATCGTCTCCAGGTTGAAACCGAACTCAATGTCCTGAGCGTTGTCCGTCGGCACGATCTTTTCAACCATGTTGATGTACTTGCTTAGGGCGAAAGCGGTCTCGGCCATGGGCGCGACGATTCCTGCGACGCCGAGTTGGAGCGCGCAATAGATGTCTGTGACGGCTTCGACACCGCCCAGCTTAAGCAAGAGCGGCAGCCCGGCTGCGCCAGTGACATCCTTGAGCCGCATCATCTCGTCCATGCCGCTTCCTTCGGCCTCGAACTCGGCCTTGATTTCGAATACTCCGTATTTTTCTTTGAGTTCCAGAAGCGTCGTTACCATGTTGCGTTCAAGAGAGTTCATTGGTCGTCCTTTCGCATCTTGTCGTGCTCGTGGTTTAAAGAACCACTGCACGCAACTCGTCGAGAGTCTGGTAGAATTCGGTCTCCGAGAAGTCGTCCAGCTTTATGAGTCCACCCGCCACCGGCACCACCAGAGGCAGGGCGTTTCCTGTTCGTTTTTTGTCTTTCTTCAGGTTATCGAGCAGTGCCTTCTCCGAGTAGTCGTCCGCCCTCTGCCTTTGCACCAACAGCGGCAGGTTGATTTCCCGCGTTATAGTCTCTACCGTGTTTCGAGGCAACAATCCACGGGCGGCTGCCGCCAGATTGGCAAAAATAATGCCAACGTTGACAGCTATCCCATGCGGGATGTAGTAATCAGACGCCGCTTCGAGGGCGTGCCCAAAACAGTGACCATAGTTTAACAGGTTTCTGCGGCCGCAGTCAAATTCATCTGACTCCATAAAGCTGCGCTTCACGTTCAGGCAGGTTCGGATGACGGGGGCCAACCTGTCGCCGCACGAGACGATTCGCCTGACGTCTGCAACCGTTGTCGCTAGAGCCTCGCCTGACTCGAAGTGGTGCATCAAGAGGAATTTCGCCACCTCTCCGTAACCGCTATTGAGATCCAGTTCGGACAGGGTCTTCGTGAACACGGGTGCGAGATGGATGACGCGAGGCGGGTAAAACGTGCCCAGCAGGTTCTTACGGTTTTCGAAATTCAGCGAGGTCTTGCCGCCGATGCAACTGTCCGCTTGCGCGAGCAACGTTGTGGGGACAAACGTCCAGTCGACACCGCGGAAGAGCGTGGACGCGACAAACCCGGTGACATCCTGAGTTATGCCTCCGCCGATGGAGACCAGATTAATGTTGCGCTTCGCCTTGAATGTGTCCAATACCCATTGGTAGATCAGGCTCGCCTCCGCGAGCGTCTTGCGTTCTTCCAGCGCATCGAGCAGGTACACGGGGCGATCACCGATATTCGGTTTGAAGGAGTCCGCGTAGAGTTCGAAGACGCGCTGATCGATGATGGTGACGGGGTTGGGCAACGTCGACAGCTCCGCAAGGAAGTCGAGGCCCTTGTGGAATTTGACCGGATAGTCGCCGAGACGCGAACGAACGATAAGGTCGTGAGAGCTCATGCGAGGAAACCTCCATCGACAACAATGGATTGTCCGGTGATATAGCTGTTCTCTTCCGAAATAAGAAAGCGGGTTGCGCGAGCGATTTCAACGGGGTCGGCCATGCGGCGCAGTGGTATCTCCGCACACAAGCGCTCGCGCTCGATAGGCGGGATGTTCGCACGCGTCATTTCTGTGTCCACATATCCGGGGGCGATCGAATTGACGAGAATGCCGTCGGGGCCAAGTTCGCGGGCCAGCGCCTTGGTGACGCCCGTCAGACCAAATTTCGTCATGGAGTAGAGCGTGCGCAGCTCTTTGGAACGGATGCCCCAGATGGACGAGAAATTGACGATACGCCCGCTGCCGCGGCGGCGCATGCCCGCGACGACGCCGCGAATGAGTTGAATCGGCGCGAAGAGGTTGGTCTGGCACATCTGCAAGACGCTGGCCTCATCGAGGTCGCCGATCGCGCCGAGAATGTTAATGCCGGCCACATTGATCAGCGCATCGAGATCCGGGCAGTCTCGCAAATATGCCTGAATGGAGGCGCTATCTGCCAAGTCGAGTTGCTGGCGGTTCGGCGCCAACAAATCATAGCCAGGCGTCCCTTTGAGCAGATCCGCAACCGCGCGTCCAATTCCCCGGCTGCTACCGGTGACAAGTACTCTGCGCATGAGTCGGCGTCCTTTCTCAGTCGGTGATCAGGTTTTCCTTCACGGTCTCTTCGGGGAGAAACGGCGACATGTCTTCGAGCGAACTCGACACCAGCGTGCCGTCCGGTCGAGTCCGGCTGGAGAGTTTCGGCGCAAACTCGTTTTCGCCCAGCCTTACGACACAAAACACGGGGTCATCGCCAGCAAGAACGCTGCTGATCGTTTGCCGCATGTCTGCGTGCCGTGTGATTTCAGCCGTGCGGTAACCGTAGGCTTGGGCCAGCTTCAACATGTCGGGCAAGGCCAGTCCGCTTCCAGTATCACAACCGATCCTCGCGCCCTTGAAAAACGCGTTCTGGGTTTGTCGGATCGACGTGTAACCGTTGTTTTCGAGCATAAAAATTTTTACGGGAAGCTTGTGGTTCAGAATGGTCTGTAGTTCCGCGAGGTTCATCTGTATGCTGCCGTCACCCGCGATGCAAACCGTCTTCTTGCCTCCCGTTGCGGCACCGAGCGCGGCAGGCAGATCATATCCCATAGAGGCGCAACCGGAGTTCCAAAACATCCGCTGCCCGGGCTTGATTCGGCCGCTTTGGAAGAGCGCCACACAGGCCGTGCCGTTGCCCGCCACCGTCACAATCTCCGCAGAGGTCTCTGAGGTCAATGTCTCTATGAACAGGTAGGCATCGACGGTTCCTTCGCCGGTGACAGATGTTTCAGGGGTCAGGGGGAAACGGCGGCACCTCTCTTGACACCACGTCAGCCAGTCGGAGGGCACGAGCAACGGCGTTTCTGCCAGCGCACGCCGCAGGGTTCCGATGAACTGTTCTGCATCGGCGCAGATGGCTAAGGCAGGCGAGAGGGTCGTTTTGCGGAGTTCCGCCGGATCAATGTCGACCGAGATGATTTTGGCTTGTTTGCCGAAGTTTTCCCAGTTGTAGCTTATTTGTCGGACATTGTTACGCGATCCGAGCGAAAGCAGGAGATCCGCACTTTGAAGGATGAAGTTGCCGCAGCGGTTGCCGAGTGTGCCGATGCGCCCGCCGAAAAGCGGGTGCTCGTTCGAGATCAGATCGAAGCCGTTGAACGTGGTCAGGACCGGAATGCCCAAGGCTTCGACGAATGCGAGAAAAGGCTGTTGCGCGCCTGCGAGACGGATGCCGTGACCCGCAATAACCGCAGGCCGTTTTGCGACGCGCAACATTGCGAGCACGGTCGCGACATCCTGCGCGGACGGCGAGACGGCTGTTGATGTGTCACTGGTTTCGTCTGGCAGCATGTCGGCTTCTTCCACCTGCGTGTTCTGGACATTGATGGGAATGTCTAACCAGACTGGCCCGGGACGGCCCTCGATAGCGATGCGTAACGCTTTTTTTAGCTCGCGCCGCAGTTCGCGTACATCTAGTACGGTGGCCACGTATTTGGTGACCGGACGCACAATGTCGACAATGTTGATCTCTTGGTCGCCGAGCTGGCGCAGGCCGATTTTGGGGCAGGACATGATGGTGGTCGTAAACTTGACCTGTCCGGATATGTAGATCACGGGAATCGAGTCTAGCCACTGTCCGATCACCCCCGTAAGCGCGTTGGTGCCACCGGGTCCGGTCGTCACGCTGACAACACCCATCCCGTTGCCTGCACGCACATATCCTTCAGCAGCCATCGCACACGCTTGCTCATGCTGATTGAAGATCGGCGTCAACCGTTTCTCGGCACGGACGGCATCGTTAAGAAACATTGCACCGCCTCCCGTCACCATAAAAACGTGCCGCGCCCCACGGTCTGCCAGAAACTTAAAAACATAATCTGCAACTCTCATCCGTTCTACTCCCAGTCGTCCACACGTATGCACTCAGGCTCTACGCCGAGATCACGCAAGCGGTTCTTGAAAACGGTGATCATAACC
>CAZKZI010000180.1:0-5041 GCA_964557205.1 uncultured Lentisphaeraceae bacterium | reverse complement strand
ACCCAGCGATGCTGGTTTCTGGTGAAGTTCGCAACATCTGCAATTCGCATGGTAGGGACGCATCCCCGAGGCGTCCGCATAGCGCGGGATCAGCGGACGGTTCGGGGAACCATCCCTACCAGGATCTGCAATTCGCATGGTAGGGACGCATCCCCGAGGCGTCCGCATAGCCTCGATACTGGCTCGTCCATTCCCGAAAAGAGGCCATAATTAGAATTGCTGTATATTTTTCGGTTGTGGCGCGGAGGTTGATATGCGACGCTATGGCATGGATTTAAATCCAATAGATGCTATTAAGGAGATAGAGGCTACACCTGACTTGCTTGAACGTGCCTTGAAGTTGGCCGGTTTGGTTTCTACTCTATTTCGGGAGGCTGGTTGGCCTTTGATGGTAGTCGGCGGTTCTGCCGTTGAGTTCTATACTGAAGGCGCGTATATGTCCGGCGATATTGATTTTTGCCGGCGGCGGCTGGAGCCGATACCTTTGCGGCTTTCACAGGATTTGATGGGATGTCTGGGTGCGACCGGCGGACCTCGCAGTTGGAAAGTTGGCGGCTTGTTTGTCGATATGCTCGGATTGCTGGAAAATGAATCGGTTAGCCCAGTGCGTGAGGTTAAAACTCCTTACGGACCGGTTCATCTGATCCCTGCTGAATTACAGTTGGTTGAACGTGTGCTTGCGGCCACATATCCTGTTAAAGACAATAGCATGTACGATGTCGCCAAAAAACTCATGGTGGCCGGATTGTTTGGGGATGCTTCGTTCGACTGGAATGAGGTCTGCAGGTTGGCGGTTTTGCCGTCGTTCAAAAATTTGGATGAGGTTGAAAAATTGAGACGGGAGCTTGAGAGTGCACTCCGGTGACAAGATAAAGTGCAAGTGGACATGGGAGGAGTGGCAGGCGGGGCGCAAAGCGCGGCGCGAATTGTCGCGGCGTGTCGGAACGCCGATTTGTCGGCGGGCGGAGAGCTCTTCCGATAAGCGTCTGCGCGCGGCCTTTAACGGCGAGAGGGCGCCCGGATTAAAGGATTAGCGTTTGCGGCGGCGTTCGAGATCGAGGAAGGGGGCGGCTTGGAGCGCGGTTTCCGAGATGATTTCGCCGTCGGTGGCGGCAGACGCCTGAGTGGCGGACAGGGCGGGAGGAGGTGTCCATGAACCCTTGGGGGCGGGTTGCAGGATTTCGCGCAGCCTCTGTTTGAAGATTTCAATGCCCGGATGGTCAGGGTCGAGGGCGGATACCGGAAGGGCTTCCGTGCCGGTTTCTTTAATAAAGCGCTTAAGGTTGGCCGGGGCGGGTTCCTCATCCATCTTGTTGGCCAGCACCAGCGAAGGGCGTTCCAGCAGGGACGGGTCGTGCTGTTCTACCTCGCGCCGGAGCTTGAGGTAATCCTGCCACGGTTCGCGGTTATCAACACCGGCCATGTCGATCACGTACACCAGCAGCTTTGACCGCGCGATATGCTTGAGGAAAGCGATTCCCAGACCCACGCCGCTGGAGGCGCCTTCGATAATGCCCGGAACATCCGCAATGCGCAACTGCGCGAAATCAGGGTACTGGATGGTGCCCACGATGGGGTTCAGGGTTGTAAAGGGGTAGCTCGCGATTTTCGGACGAGCCTCACTGACACAGGCCAGCAGCGATGATTTCCCGGCATTGGGAAATCCCAGCAGTCCGGCGTCGGCGATGATCTTGAGTTCCAGCCGCAGGCGGAATTCCTCGCCCGGCTCGCCGGGCGTATGCTCGGTCGGCACCTGATGGGTGGAGGTCTTGAAATGAACATTGCCGAGGCCGCCTTTGCCTCCGGCAGCGATGACCACCTCCTGGCCGTGCTCCACGATGTCGGCAAGCTGGCGTCCGGTCTCGACTTCGAACACCATAGTGCCGCAAGGCACAGACACCCAAACGTCTTTGCCGCGCCGTCCGTACATCTTCTGTCCGCGTCCGTCCACGCCGTCTCCGGCAAACAAATGGGGCGCGAAATAAAGGGAGATCAGAGAGTCGGTGTCGTGGCTGCCTCTGAAGACCACGTTGCCGCCGCGTCCGCCGTCGCCGCCGTCAGGACCGCCTTCCGGCACACATGCCTCCCGCCGGAAACTGCAGCTTCCGTCTCCGCCTTTGCCGGCGCGGGCATGCACCAACACATGATCCACAAAAGTTCTGGTCTTCAAAATTATTAGCCGAGTAGATCGGCCTTTTTCACTCGGCTGCGGCCACGGTAAGCACGCTTACCACCGTGCCTTTTTTCTGGAATTTAACGGTGCCGTTCGCTAAAGCGAATAGGGTGTAGTCGCGTCCGCAGCCGACATTGGTTCCGGGATGGAACTTGGTGCCGCGCTGACGCACTATTATTGATCCGGTACGGACAACCTGTCCGTCAAAAAGTTTCACACCAAGGCGCTTGGATTTGCTGTCGCGCCCGTTTCTTGCTGATGCTGCACCTGCCATAAGTCACTCTCTTTCGTTCAGGCGATCGCCTTGACTGTGGCCACTGTCAGTTCCTGACGGTGTCCCATTCTGCGCGAATAACCCTTGCGCCGTTTTTTCTTAAAATTGATCAGTTTCTTGCCGCGTTTGTGTCCGACGATCGTGAGCGTAACCTTCGCACCCGGGACGTAAGGCATACCGATTTTGAGTTCTTTGCCGTCCGAGACCGCCATGACCGTGTCCAACTCCAAGTCTTGTCCGGCCTCGGCATCTAGCAACTCGATCTCAAGTGTGTCGCCAGTGGTCACACGGTACTGTTTGCCACCGGTTTCTAAAACCGCATACGCTTCCATGTTTATGTCCTTCATCGATGAGGAATCAGCCCTGTCCGGAAACCTTGCACCGGAACAAATAGAACAATCAATTTACCTGATTATAGGGCAGGGTGTCAAGTAGGGTGATGAAGCTGCGCGTAAAATTGATAATTAACGCGCAACAGAGAAGAGTTAAGAGAGAAGAGAGAAAGAGTGGAGTGGTGGTTTAAACGCGGCGGGTGCCGCTGTTTAAGACGGCTGGTCTGATTTTTTGACTTCGTTGAGACTGCCGGTGCGATATCCTTGCAAGTCAAGCGTCACGAAGGCATAGCCCGCGTTTTTAATTTTGCGCACGATTCTTTCGCGGACGGCTTGATCAACCAGATGTTCCAGGTCGCCGGGCGGCACCTCGATACGCGCGACATCCGCGTGGTGGCGTACGCGGCAATGGGTGAAGCCCAGCGCGCGCAATGACTCTTCGGCCTGCTCGATGCGGCTGAGGACTTCACTGGTGACGGGTGTGCCGTACGGCACGCGCGAGGCCAGGCAGGCCATGGCAGGCTTAAGCGCGGTTGGCAGGTGCAACCGGTCTGAAATCATGCGGATGTCGGCTTTTGAGAGGGCGGCTTCCTGCAGCGGGCTTTTCACGCCCAGTTCGCGGGCGGCACGCCTTCCGGGGCGGTAGTCACCCTCGTCATCGGCATTATTGCCGTCGAGGATGCAGTCGAACCCCAAGTCGGCGGCTTTAGCGCGGATGGTTTCGAAAAGGTGGCGTTTGCAGAAATAGCAGCGGTCGCTGGGATTTGAGGCATAACTGGGGTCACTGAGTTCGTCGGGGTTGACCGTGACACACTCGGCATGCATGTCGGCGGCAAGTGAGAGAGCTTCCGCCAGTTCTCTGCGCGGCAGGCTGGGTGTGTCGGCGATGACGGCCAACACATTTTCTTTACCTAAAACGTCTAGTGACTTACGTAAAAGCATGGTGCTGTCAACGCCCCCGGAAAAGCCGATAGCGACGCGGCCGTACGAGCGCAGCAGGTTATCAAGTTTCTGCTCTTTGCGGTCCAGGTCTGTTGTGGTGCAGTGCATAATAAAAAGTGAACAGGGAAGAGTGAATAGAGAAAGAGTTAGGAGTTAGGAATGAGGAGTGAGGAGTTGGAGGGAAGAGAGAAAAGTTAGGAGTGAAGAGTTAGTGAAGCTGCGTCTCTGCGTTAAACCTCTCATCTTTCGTGCTCTTTGTGCTCTTTTGTGGCTAATTCCTGACATCTGTCTCCTGCGCTGTTTAAGACGGTTAGAGCGTCTGGTTGTCGATCAGGCGGGTTTTGCCGCAATAGGCCGCCACGAGCGCGACATCGCCCGGGCGGGCCTGGCTGACAGGCGAGAGGGTGGTTGTGTCCACGATCTCGGTGTAATCGGGGTTCAGACCGTGCCGTTCCAGTTCGGTGGCCATGAGGCGCCGCAGTGTATCCGCGTCGCTGGTGCCGTGTGCCAAGGCGGAAGCGGCGGATTGCAAGGCACGGTTGAGACCCAAGGCCTGTGTCCGTTCTGTGGCTGAAAGGTATGAGTTACGAGAACTCATCGCCAAGTCGTCGGGTTCGCGCATGATCGGCGTGGTCACGATCTCAACCGGGAAGTCCAGGTCTCTGACCATGCGCCGTATTACCGTAACTTGCTGAAAATCCTTCTGGCCGAAGATTGCCACATCAGGCAGAGCGATATTGAAAAGTTTGGCTACCACGGTGCAGACTCCGCAGAAGTGTCCGGGGCGGCGGGCTCCGCACAATACGGCACTGAGGCAGTTCTCTGTGACGCGGGTGCTGGCGTCGGGAGCGTACATTGCCGCCGCCGAAGGCAGGAAAACCGCATCGACGCCAGCGTTGCGGCAGAGGGCGAGGTCGAGCTTTTCGTGACGGGGGTATTTATCGAAATCCTCGTTGGGGCCAAACTGGGCCGGGTTCACGAAGATAGTCACCGCCACGGAGTCAGAACGTTTATGGGCCTCGTCCACCAGCGATAGATGGCCCTGATGCAGGCATCCCATGGTGGGCACTAGCCCGACGCGTCTGCCGTCCGCCTTCTGCGCGCGGCTCCACTGCCGCATATGATCGGGGGTTTTAAAGATTTGCATAGCGCGCTCCAATTACAAACGATACTAAACCGGAGCATGTGTGGCAAGCGGGCGCTACGGGGTGTGGGACGATGCGCACGAGGAGACGCTACGGGGTGTGGGTCGATGCGCACGAGGAGACGCTACGGGGTGTGGGACGATGCGCACGAGCTCGTTTTCTCGCTAAAGCGAGA
>CAZKZI010000179.1:0-5046 GCA_964557205.1 uncultured Lentisphaeraceae bacterium | reverse complement strand
TGGCGCCGAGCGTGTCGCAGGGGCCCGGGCGGTTGGTCGCGCTTGGCGGCTGGCGGTTGGCGCCGAGCGTGTTACAGGGGTTGGGGAGGGGTGGCTTCCGCCGGATATGGCGGGCTTAATGACCCTGTAATTGCCTGATCCGCTTGACGAGAAAGATGACACGGAGGCCGAAGGACGGCGCGCGTGAGCTTTAAAGGTTAAAGCAAACGCAAGCGGGATGATCGCCATAACGATGAGATTGTTTTTTTTCATGGCTTGCTCCTTTTCACGCTTTTCCAGACCGTCATTAATCAGTTTACTTCTTTGCGCAGGCCTAGTCAATCCTTGCGCCCTGAAATCTTGAGCACGGTTTAGTGTCGGCGTACTATGTTAAACGTTTGATTAATTGGTGCTATTGCCGCGCCGCGGAAAATATTTAAACTTTTGTTTAATTATTCCCCGCTAATCTCCGCGAATGAGAACGGTTCCCTTTTCTACGGCCTTCGGCCGCCGCTAATCGCTAGAAAAAGGGAGACCGTACTATTGCAGCAGACCAATGCAAACCCGCCAGCATGATTTTTTAGCGATTAGCGACGGGCCATTGACCCGGGAAAAATTATGATGGCTTTCGCGGAAATTAGCGGGTAAAAAATCCGGAAACTAGTATATCCACCAAACCTGTATTACAAAAACTTGAATCATTTGTTAAGCTTCTACGTTATTTAAAACAGCGAGTGAGACAAAACGACCCTCAAAAGCTAGGTGTGACACAAAGAGTGTGACATTGAGATGGCACAGTACCGGTTACGGATTAGTCAAAGTTTTGTCTTATGCACATAACATGTTTTTGGGCAATGAGTTATGAAATTTGTCTCTGAATTTAAAATCATTCTGGCATTTAAGGTGCTTAATATTACACGTTCGCGCAAAGTCAGTTGTTTTGAATTTTAGTTGTGGCAAGGCGAACGGAACGGAGCTTATAAATGGCTAAAGTTTTAGGGATAGATTTGGGGACCACCAACTCCTGCATGTCGGTGATGGAGGGTGGCGAACCTGTAGTTATACCGAATGCCGAAGGGCACCGCACGACACCTTCGATAGTGGCGTTCACTAAGAGTGGAGAGCGTCTGGTCGGGCAGGCTGCCAAGCGTCAGGCGGTGACGAATCCCAAGAACACGATTTACTCCATAAAGCGCTTTATGGGGCGGCGTTATGAAGAGATGGCCCAAGAGATATCGATGGTGCCGTACGATGTGGAACGGGCTGCCAATGGCGACGCGCATGTGAAGGTCGGTGACAAGGTTTACTCTCCGCCGGAGATATCGGCGATGATCCTGCAGAAGCTGAAGGTTGATGCCGAGGCTTTTTTGGGGCAGACCATCACGCAGGCTGTAATCACAGTGCCGGCTTATTTTAATGACAGTCAGCGTCAGGCCACCAAAGACGCAGGACGCATTGCCGGACTTGAGGTGTTGAGGATCATCAACGAGCCTACAGCGGCTTCGCTGGCTTATGGGTTGGACAAGAAAAAGGACGAGAAGATTGCGGTTTACGATTTTGGCGGCGGCACCTTTGATATTTCCGTGCTCGATATAGGCGACGGCGTTTTTGAGGTCAAGGCCACCAACGGCGACACGCGTCTGGGCGGTGATGATTTGGATCAGGCCGTGATGAACTATATGATAGATGAATTCAAGAAAGAGAACGGCATCGACATCTCCAAGGACATGATGGCGTTGCAGCGCCTTAAAGAGGCTGCGGAAAAGGCCAAGTGCGAACTTTCGTCGTCGACCAGCTCCGAGATCAACCTGCCGTTCATCACTGCTGACAATACGGGCCCCAAACATTTGACGCTTACACTCAGCCGCGCCAAGCTGGAGCAGTTGACCTCTTCGCTGATAGAACGCACGACTCAGCCATGCCGCAACTGCCTTCGTGATGCAGGTCTAAGCTCAGTGGACGAGGTGGTGCTGGTAGGCGGCCAAACGCGTATGCCCAGGTTGCAGGAAACGGTAAAAGAGCTTTTTGGCAAGGAACCGCACAAGGGTGTCAATCCGGACGAAGTGGTGGCGGTGGGGGCGGCCATCCAGGGCGGCATTCTGAAGGGCGAGGTCAAGGATGTGTTGCTGCTCGATGTGACACCTCTGACCCTTGGTATCGAGACATTGGGCGGCGTGATGACGCCGCTGATAGAGCGCAACGCCACGATCCCCACCAAGAAAAGCGAGATTTTCAGCACGGCGGCGGGCAACCAGCCCTCTGTGGATATTCACGTTCTGCAGGGCGAGCGCAAGATGGCCGGCGACAACAAGACGATCGGGAAGTTCCATCTTGACGGCATACCGCCCGCGCCGCGCGGCCGTCCGCAGGTCGAGGTTACTTTTGATCTGGATGCCAACGGCATACTTAACGTCAGCGCCAAGGATCTGGGTACCGGCAAGGAACAGAAGATCACCATCACGGCTTCCAGTGGTCTTGGCAAAGAAGAGATCGAGCGTATGCGCAAGGATGCGGAGATTCACGCCTCCGAAGACGCCAAGCGGCGCGAGGAGGTCGAGACCCGCAACCATGCCGAGAATTTGTGCTATCAGGTAGAGAAAATGGTTTCGGAGAACGCCGATAAAATTCCGGCGGAAACGAAGGCGCCGGTCGAGAAGGCTGTGGCTGATCTCAAAGAGTCGCTGAAAGGCGGTTCTATCGATGAGATCAAGGCTCGTCAGGAGGCTTTGACCAAGGCCATGGACGAGGTAACCAAAGGCATGTACAGCCAGCAGGCGCCCGGGCAGACCGGCGCTGATGCTGCTGGCGGAGCGCAGCAGCCCGAGGCTGAGTCCGGCACTGGCGCCAAGGCCGGTGACGACGGTGTTATAGATGCCGACTACACAATGATGGATGACAAGAAGCAGTAGTGTGATTTGGAAGCTGACGGGCGGGTGTCCGGTCGGCGTTAAATTAAACCGTTTAAGTTAAAGCACTTAAAAAAGGAGAGAAACATCATGGCGAAGATTCGTCCGCTCGGCGACCGAGTGTTAGTTGAGCCTATTGACGTCAAGGAAGTCAAAAAAGGCGGTATCATCATACCTGATTCCGCAAAAGAGAAGCCGATGGAAGGTAAAGTTATAGCCATCGGAAAGAAGCGTGACGACGACGGGAAAGAGATACCGTTCGACGTCAAGGCTGGTGACAAGGTGCTGCTGCCCAAGTACGGCGGCACGGAAGTGAAAATCAACGACAAGACCTACCAACTCGTCCGCGAAGAGGACCTGTTGGGCGTAATCGTTTAACCCAAAACACAAAGCATTTACGGAGATTGATGAGATGTCTGCGAAACAGATGATGGATGATACGGAAGCCCGGCAGAAGATTTTGACCGGTATTGGCAAGTTGAACAAGGCGGTCGCCTCGACCCTAGGGCCGTGCGGGCGTAACGTGATTCTGGACAAGAAGTTCGGTTCTCCCGCCATCACGAAGGACGGAGTCTCCGTGGCCAAGGAGATAGAGCTGCCGGATCCTTTCGAGAACATGGGCGCGCAGATGGTGCGCGAGGTGGCCAGCAAGACCAGCGACGTGGCCGGCGACGGAACCACGACGGCGACGATCCTGGCGGAGTCGATTTACCGTGAAGGGCTGAAAAACGTCACGGCCGGCGCCAATCCGATGGCCATCAAGCGCGGTATCGACAAAGCCACCAAGGTTGTGGTTGCAGCTATCGCAAAACAGGCCAAGAAGGTTAAGGATCCTGCGGAGATCGCGCAAGTAGCTTCCATCTCCGCCAATGGCGAAGAGGAAATCGGCTCGATTATCTCCGACGCTATGGACAAGGTCGGCAAAGACGGAACCATTACGGTTGAAGAGGCCAAGACTTTGGAGACCACCCTTGACGTTGTGGAGGGGATGCAGTTTGACAAGGGTTATCTCTCGCCCTATTTTGTGACTAACGCGGAAGAGATGGAGTGCGTGCTCGAAAACCCCTACATTCTGATTTTCGAGAAAAAAATCTCCAGCCTCAACGACATGTTGCCGCTGTTGCAGAATGTGTCCAAGTCCGGCAAACCGCTGATGATCATCGCCGAGGATGTCGAGGGTGAGGCGCTGGCGACGCTGGTGGTCAACAAGCTGCGCGGCACCCTGCAGGTGTGTGCGGTCAAGGCTCCCGGTTTCGGTGATCGCCGCAAGGCTATGCTTGAGGACATCGCGATTCTCACCGGCGGCACGATGATAAGTGAAGATCTTGGCATCAAGCTCGAGAACGTCGAGGTCAACCAACTCGGCCGCGCCAAGAAAATCACGATCGACAAGGACAATACCACGATCATAGAAGGCAGCGGCAAGACCAGCGACATCCAGGGTCGTGTGGCGTTGCTCAAGAAGCAGATCGATGAGACCTCGTCGGATTATGATCGCGAGAAGCTGCAAGAGCGGTTGGCAAAGTTGGCCGGCGGCGTGGCGATCATCAAGGTCGGCGCTCCGACCGAAGCGGCCATGAAGGAGAAGAAGGATCGTGTGGACGACGCTCTGCACGCTACTCGTGCGGCGGTGGAAGAGGGCATAGTCGCCGGCGGCGGCGTGGCCTTGATCCGTTGCCAGAAGGCTCTTGACAGCATGGAGGTCAGCGGCGACGAGAAGGTCGGTGTTGCCATCATCCGCAAGAGCCTCGAAGCTCCGTTGCGTCAGCTCGTGGAAAACGCCGGACTTGAGGCGGCTCTGATCGTCGAGAACGTTAAAAACGGCAAGGGCACCTACGGTTATAACGTGGCGACCGGGAAGTACACCGATCTGGTCAAGGACGGCGTGCTTGATCCGGCCAAGGTCACGCGCAACGCCTTGCAGAACGCCTCATCGATCGCGGGACTATTGCTCATCACCGAGTGCATGGTCACGGAGATTCCCGAGAAGAAGGAAGCTCCGATGGGCGGCCATCCGGGTATGGGCGGCATGGACATGTAGGCGCCGTACAGGCAAGCAAAGAGAAAAAGGGGGCGGACGCAGCAGTGTCCGCCCCTTTTTTGTTCATACCTGTTGCGTCAAATGAAAACGACACCGAAACTCAGGAAACTTTCCTGGGAA
>CAZKZI010000178.1:0-5058 GCA_964557205.1 uncultured Lentisphaeraceae bacterium | reverse complement strand
CAAAAACATTTTTCGCTAAACCATTTGACTTACCGACCGAACATATTCTAAATTATAACCGTTTATTTTGTTTGGGGTTTTTTAAATGGCATGTCTGATAGTACTTGACGGTCCTTCAAAGGGACAACGCATAAATCTGGATAAACCTGTGACCAGTATTGGACGCAGGGAAGATAACGATTTGTCTTTGCCAGACGGATCAGTTTCCGGTGCGCACTGTCAGATTGAAAAGCTAGATGGCGGATTACTGATTAGAGATCTGGATTCAACCAACGGCACCAGAGTCAACAACAGCCCTGTCAAGAAACAGAGTCTTTGTCGCAATGACATCATCTTGGTCGGGGAGATCCCGGTCATGATCGAGGGCGAAGACGTGCCGCCTTCCGAAAACAAAGCCATTAAGGATACCGACCAGATCCCGCGAACGACTATCGTAATCAGCCAGAACCGCACCCTTGAGACGCCCAAGGAGTTCTCCAAGAAATCGAATTCCAACAAAATCTGGGGTTCGGTTATCGTATTGATGATCCTGATTATCGGCGCCCTGCTTTTTAAGCTGTTCAAAGGCGGATGAACCCCTCTTCGCCGTTACAGCATCCAGTCCGCAAAGTACACCCTCGGCCGCAACGCCACCACACGGTGCTCCGCATACCCCTTTCCCTCGATCCGGACGGTGATTGCCTCCCTTTCCGCACGGTCGCCGTATGCGGCACACAGTTCTGCGGCAAGCCCAATGTCTTCTGCCGCCGCTCCGCCAGGAACAAGCACGGTCGGGCCCGGCACATCAACCGTGTGCAACAGGACATCCGCCTCTCCGCGCATCTTCTTTAACTCCGCGTTATCGCGCGCATCCCGCCCGACCACACACTTAGCGCCACCGGGCAGCCGGAAATGACGCCCTATCCGCAGCAGCCACACCAGACGCAAGCAAGAAAGCCCCTCCTGATCCTTCAAATCCGCAAGCTTGCGGCAAAAGCCGCTCTCTGTCAGCAGGCACCCTCCGGCCGGCGACGGGTATTCCCGCAGACCGTAACGGGTCGCCAACTCCATCTGCGGTTTACGTGAACGCCCGTTAAAGCCAAGCAAACGCTCACGGTCAACCAGCCCCTCGATCTCAGGTATCGTGGGGGCGAGCAGCAACGCGCTCAAAGGACGCAACAGACGCCCTTTAAGCATGGAGTCCATCTCAACCGTCTCAAGCGACCGCCTGTTTTGCGACATCGGACGCTGGTTGAGCACTTCGCCGCTGGCGACAAAATCAAAACCCAGCTTAACCATCAGCTCGCCCGCGCGCCGGACCATCAGGGCATGGCAATCGATGCAAGGGTTTAGCGCTCCGCCGAAACCGTGCGGCGGATGAGCCATGAGCGACAGGATGTCTTCGGAAAAGTCCAGCACATGCAGCTTTACCTGTAAAGCTTCTGCCGCTTTTACAGGCGTGTCGTTTTTGAAAAACGGGCTCGTGAACAGAACTGCCTCAACATGTACACCCTGCTCCCGCAAAACACAAACAGACAACTGGCTGTCAAGCCCGCCTGAAAAAAGACTCATGCCGCGGCCGCGGAACGCTTCTGTTAGCGCCACTTGTCGCTCATTCTCATTCATAGGCGGTGACACCCTTAAGAAAAATTCTCCTGACCAAGCTGTCTTCAGCCACTATGCCCTGATCCAGCATCAGGCAAATCAAGGTCAAGGCCGTGCAGGCTATCAGTACCCCCAGCAGATTGGCCAGCAAAAATTTCCGCCTGCCCATGCCCATCAGAAAGGCGCCGAAAGCCCCAGTGTACGCGCCGGTTCCAGGCAGGGGCACACCGATGAATATAGCCAACCCCAACTCCCCGTACTTTTCGACATAAGGATGCAGCTTTTGCCGCGTACGCTCAAATCTGGGCCACACTTTACGATCAAACCACCCCCAGCGGCGTAACGCCTGCACCACCGGCCCCATGATCCAATAGGTAGCCACACCTACAAACAGGTTGCACCCCAGACAGATGCCCAGCGCGAGCGGCAATCCCAATGCCGCTCGGATATCACGATGGAAAAAAGCGAGCGGCACTGACGCGCGAGCCTCTAGCCCAGGCAGAAAAGTGCAAAATGCTAAAAAAACAATGGCCGTTATAACTCCCATCAACACCACAGCTTTCCTTTAACACGCCGTTGGTTTATACTATCAGGCACAAATGAAAGTGGAAAGATAGACCATGAATGCCCGTATGTCCATTTCGAATACCGGACTGTCACTGTTTTGGGCGCTGGCGCTCCAAGCGGCGGCGCAGACTCCTGTTGACCAGATACGCCTGCCAGGCGCAGCGATTGACCTCTCTTCCCGCAACGAGGTCGTCAACGCCATCCGCCTAGCGAGTGACTGGCTGGCATCGAAACAGAACCCGCAGGGCTCATGGGGCGTTTCGAATAACGTCGGGGTCACGTCTGTCGCCCTGACCGCAATGTGCGTATCGCGGCATCAGAAGTACTCTGACAATCAGACACGAGCCGCACTCTGGCTCAAAAACACGGCCGACCTCCAGATCGCCGACCTGGAGACGCATGCCCTACGCCTGCTGGCCTTATCGCTTACGCTTCCCGAATCGTCTGTACGCTCAAATCTGTTTTCGTCCCTGATCGCCAAAGCCAAATCCACAACAGACGTCTGCCCGGCAAAGCCCGAAGCCGAGGAGCTGTGGCATTTGGCCACCGCTGCGGCCGGATTGCACACGGCTGCCGAACCACACCAAACCATTAAAGTGAGCCTGCGGCAAATCGCCAATAATTGGCCGCCGTTCCCTTGCGGAAACCGCGCGATATGTCGCGCGGCGAAAACCATCAACCGGGCCGGAGAAGCACTGCTCACGCTCGGCGACATCCGCCTTGACTGGCGTTCGGAAACAGCCATTTTTTTATTAGGCTCGCAAAGACGCGATCTGACCGGCGGCGGATATTGGGACGCACCGGATCATAGACGGCGAATCCTTGAAACCGCATGGGGCATACTTGCTTTGGCAGAACTTTGAAAATTAGCGTTTTTTTGTTGCCTGGTTTTTTCGTAATGGGTTATCATCTCTTCATAATGTGATCTGTTTTAGGTTTTTTCAGAATTTCAGGAAGGTTGGGTGCATAAGTGAGCAAAGGAATACGTGTGGGCATGGTCGGCGGCAGCGCAGACTCTTTTATGGGCGTGATACACCGCGCGGCTATCGAGGCCTGCAACGGCATGGAACTGGTCTGCGGAGCTTTCGGCTCCTCCCGGCAAAGTTCCTTCACCACCGGCAAGGCGCTTGAAATGCCCGCGCGCCGCGTATACGGCACCTACCGCGACATGTTCCGACGCGAAGCATCGCTGCCCAAAGATGAGCGTATGGACTTCGTCACCGTGTTGGCTCCCAACGCCATGCACTATCCTGTAGCAATGTCCTCGATCGATGCCGGTTTTTCGATTTTCAGCGAGAAACCCTATACCTGCAATATGGACGAGGCGCTCAACCTCACACGTAAACTACGCGATAGCGGCCTGAATTACGGCATCGCCATGGTATACAAAAGCTATCCGATGCTGCAAAAAGCCAAAGAGCTGATTAAAGCGGGCAAGACCGTAGGCAACGTCAGAAAGATACAGGCCAGCTTCCAGCTCGGCTGGATGGCGCAACGGCTAGAGACTGCCGGCAACAAGCAGGCCGGGTGGCGGGCCGACCCTCGCCGGTGCGGTCCGGCCGGATGCCTGGCTGATCTCGGCACCCACTGTTTTCACCTCACCGAGTGGCTTTCCGACTTGACGGTCACAGAACTTTGCGCCGACACGCGCCCGACTATCGCCGGACGCATCCTTGACGACGATTGCAATGTGCTGGTCCGATTCGACAACGGCGCCCGCGGCGTTTTTCTCACCAGCCAGATCGCGACCGGCCACTCGAACGGACTCACCATCGAGATTTTCGGGGACAAAGGTGCGCTCGTCTGGGCTCAGAGCGAGCCAAACCGGCTGATCGCCCGCGGCTTGGACAACAACCAAACCGTCCATATCGGCGGCATAGCTGAAGGCTGTTCCGATGTCCATGCGCCAGAGCCTTACGGCCGTAATGCCGCCTACATAGCGGCTTTATCCGACGCTTATTCCGCTTTCGCCAAGGTTCTGACTGACGGCAAAACCGCGCGCCTCGAAAACATCGCCGAGGAAAGCTTCATGACTGTTGATGAAGGTTTGCGCGCGGTGGCCTTCGTCGACGCGGTGCTGCAAAACACAGCCACGCCCGAAGAAGACCAGCCAGCGCCGCAAAAATGGATGCCGCTGATTATCCCTCCCATACCTGAACTTTAGTGCCTTACAGCCAAGGAACAGTGATAAACAGCAAGGTGTTGCCTTCCTCTCGACCGGATGCGGTTCAACTTTGTTGACCCGCATCCCTTTGATCGACAACCGCGCTTCTACCAAATGAATGATAGTAGTACAGAGAACACACCCCTGAAAATACTTGCGATCTGTTGACACCTATTTTGTCTTGGCAGATTTAATGCGCCTCTTTCGATCCACGGGGGATTAATTTACTTTGTCAATCCGTCCAGATCGCAGGCTCTTTAGGATTTTTTCCTAAACTGCTTGACGGGGCGGTATTTAATATGTAACTCTGTGCGTATGACAAAAATTAGGCGAACGCTGAATCAATTCGGATTGGCTGCGACCCACCCAAGAGCCGTGATCTTGAATTGCCTGTGGAAACGGAAAGATCATCCCGATGCCGATATGGTTTACCAGGAGGTTCATCAGGTAATCCCTTCGCTTTCGCTTGACACGGTCTATCGCACATTACATCTATTCGCCAGCAAGAGGCTGCTCGTTAAACTTGCCCTGCCGACTCGCCGTTTCCGTTTTGACGGCGGGCTTGAAGCGCATGACCATTTTTTATGCACAAAGTGCGAGAGTATTACCGATATCGAACCTGGGAAAAACTACAACGGTCCGTTCCCCAAAAAAGTCCGCGAAGTGGGCCAAGTCCAGACCCTGCAGAGGGTCTATCTTGGGACGTGTCACGGTTGCATTAAAGCAATATGAAAATGGACGAT
>CAZKZI010000177.1:0-5098 GCA_964557205.1 uncultured Lentisphaeraceae bacterium | reverse complement strand
AAAAATGTTTTTGAGCGCTTTTGGGTAATCGAACCTGGACTTGTCGAGCGGCAGCATAAAGTCTATTATGGTCACAAAAGCGCGATAACCGTTTAGTCTGGCGGACAGCCAGTGTACGGGCGCGTTATAACTTTAGGGAATGCCGATGATTAAGGTTGCATCTCTGCTGGGTGTGTCATTGTTTGTGTTGGTGGCGCTTGAAAGTGCCGCCAACGCGCCTGTACCTTACGGGGCGGTGCCCTCCGAGCGCCAGTTGCACTGGCATGAGACGGAATTTTATGCGCTGATCCATTATGGTCTCAACACCTACACCGACAAGGAGTGGGGATACGGCGAGGATGCCCCGGCGCTTCTTAACCCAGCGGCTTTCGATGCCGGGCAGGTGGCGGGGGTTCTCAAGAACGCCGGCATGAAGGGCGTGATATTGGTGTCCAAACACCATGACGGGTTCTGCCTGTGGCCGACCGCGACAACCTCTTACAACATATCCAGGTCACCCTGGCGCGGCGGCAAGGGCGACATGGTGCGCGAATATGCCGACGCTGCCAAGAAACACGGTTTACGTTTCGGGGTTTACTGTTCGCCCTGGGACCGCAACAGCGCCTTGTACGCTACGCCCGCCTATATCACCATGTACCATGAGCAGCTCCGCGAACTGCTGAAGCGTTACGGCACGCTCTTCGAGGTGTGGTTCGACGGCGCAAACGGCGGTGACGGGTATTACGGCGGGGCACGGGAGAAGCGCGGGATCGACCGTTTCACTTACTATGACTGGCCGCGTACATGGGATATCGTGAGGCAGTTGCAGCCTGCGGCCTGTATCTTCGGCGACGTCGGCCCGGACTGCCGCTGGGTCGGCAACGAGACCGGTTATGCCGCGGAAGACTCTTGGGCGATTTTCACCCCCAAAGGGCGGACGGATCCTGCCCGTCCGGCCAACGGCGATTCCATGAACCATGTCGAGGGTCCTGCAGGACATCGTGACGGCGCGGCTTGGATTCCCGCAGAGTGCGACGTGCCTTTGCGCAAGGGGTGGTTCTGGCATCCCAACGAGGACGCGACGGTGCGCACTCCGGCTAAGCTGATGGAGATTTATTTCAACAGCGTGGGTAAGGGCGGTTGCATGAATCTGGGGGTAGCGCCGGACCGCAACGGTCTGGTCTGCGAAGCCGACCGGATGTCGCTGGAGGTTTTCGGCAACAGCCTGCGTACGCTTTTTGCGGTCAATCTGGCGCAAAGCGGCAAGGCCAGCGCGAGCCATGTACGCGCGTGGCAGGCTGAAGCAGGCCGGCCGCATCCTTACGCGGCCGCCAATGTGCTCGATGATGACCGTTATTCATATTGGGCCACGGACGACAATTTGACCAATGCGACGCTGACGGTTGTTTTGCCGGCGCTGGCCGAGTTTAATGTCGTGCGGCTCAGAGAGGACATTCGGCTGGGGCACCGTGTCGATGGGTTTACTGTGGACGTGTTTAAGGCTGCCAAATGGCAGGAGTATGTGCGGGGGGGTAGCATCGGAGCCTGCCGCCTTTTACGCGGTCCGAAGATCCAGAGTGACCGGGTGCGGTTGCGTGTCACTGGCGCGGCAGCTTGTCCGTGCATCAGCGACTTCGGGCTTTTCATGATGCCCGCGACGATCGGGCAGACGGATAATAAACCGCAATAGGGCTTGATGAGTAAAGTGTTGTGGCCGTCAAGGGGCAAGAGTTCTTGACAGAACCAACGTATTGATGAGGATAACAAGAATGATGAAAAAAATATTGATTACTGGCGGTGCCGGTTTTATCGGTTCGCATCTGGCGCGGAGGCTTTTGGAGGCGGGGGACGAGGTGACCGTGATGGACAACCTTTTCACAGGCACCAAGGCCAACATTTATGGCCTTCTTGACAACCCGCGTTTCACATTCATGTTGCATGACGTGACGCACCCGTTCTGGGGACAGTTCGACGAGATATACAATCTGGCTTGCCCGGCCTCGCCGATCCACTATCAGCGCAACCCGGTGGAGACAGTCAAGACTTCTTTTATGGGCATGATGAACGTGCTGGACTTGGCGCTCAAGACTAAGGCGCGTGTTTTCCACACATCGACATCGGAGATTTACGGCGATCCCGAAGTGCATCCGCAGCCGGAAAGTTACTGGGGTAACGTCAACACGCTCGGGTCGCGCAGTTGCTATGACGAAGGCAAGCGCGCGGCAGAGACACTGTGCGCGGACTACCTGCGCGAATATAACGTGGACGTGCGCATGGTGCGTATCTTCAACACCTACGGGCCCAACATGCATCCGCAGGACGGACGGGTCATAAGCAACTTCGTCATGCAGGCCTTGCACAACAAGGGCATCACCATTTACGGCGACGGGTCGCAGACCCGCAGTTTCCAGTATGTGGATGACCTGATCGAGGCCGGCATGCGCTTAATGCGGCTGGATCGGACCAAGCTCAACCGGTTCTTTGCCGGACATGACATGACTGTGCCGGTGATCAACGTGGGTAATCCAGATGAATACACCATCAGGCAACTCGCCGAGGAGACGTTGCGGCAGTTGCCGGAGAGTAACAGCAAGGTGGTGTTCCATCCTTTGCCTAAAGACGATCCGCGGCGGCGTAAGCCGGACATCACGCTGGCGGGTGAACTGCTGGAATGGTCGCCAAAGGTGCCGCTGCGCGAAGGGCTGGCTAAAACTATCGATTACTTCCGGACCTTAAAGTGACGGTCCGTCGCAGGCAGTGAAGGGTGTACGCATGGAAATTGTGAAGCTGGAAGGTGTGGTCAAAACGTTCGGGCCGGTCAGAGCCGTGGACGGACTCTCCCTTGCTGTCAGGCAGGGCGAGATAATGGGGTTTCTCGGCGCTAACGGCGCCGGCAAGACCACCACCATAAAGATGTTGCTGGGCTTCTTCCGTCCTGAGCAGGGGCGGGTGGAGGTGCTGGGCGGAGACCCGTGTGAACCTGCCACCAGATCCAAGATCGGGTTTATGCCCGAGACCGCCTACTACTATCCTTATCTCAACGTGCGGGAACTGCTGGCCTTTTACGGCGGCCTTTGCGGCATGGACAAAGGCGCTGTCGAGCGGCGCTCGGAAGCCCTGATACCGCGTGTCGGCCTCTCCGCCGCAGGCAAGCGGCCGCTGCGCACTTATTCCAAAGGCATGCTGCAAAGGGCGGGCATAGCGCAGGCGTTGCTGCATGACCCTGACCTGCTGATTCTCGATGAGCCTTTCACGGGGCTTGATCCTTTGGCGCGCATCCAACTCCGCGATATTATCATCGATCTGCGGCGGCAGGGCAAAACCGTGTTCTTTTCATCCCATGAGCTTTCGGAGGCGGAATTGATATGCGACCGGGTCGCGATTCTCAAACAGGGCGGGCTGGTCAGTTGCGGGTCGGTGCGGGAACTGGCGGGTGACGGCGGTCAGAACTTAGAGCGCATTTTCCTGAAGGTGCTGGGGGTGGATGCGCAGGGAGGAGGTCAGGCATGAAACCTTTAGCGCGTCAGATTTTGGCTTTGTCGCGGTTGGCGGTGCTGGATCTTTATAGACGAAAAGATATAGTGGTGGTGTTTGTGCTTGGCGGGGTGATCCTGACGCCGCTTTTCTTCTTCACGCCCTTTGGCATGTCCGGCGCCAGCCGCTACACCAACGAGCTGGCCCTGCTGCTGGTGTGGCTTTTTTCAGCGGTGATCGGTCTGGGCGTGTCTGCGCGTCTTTTCCCGACCGAGTTCGAGTCCCGGACGATCTATCCGCTGCTGTCGAAGCCGGTCAGCCGCGGCACGGTGCTGGCTGGCAAGTATCTCGGCGCGCTGGCGGCGGCCCTTTCCGCCCTGGCGGTCTTTTATGCGGCTTACGGGGTGTTGGCGGGTGTGCGCCAGGGTGTCTGGTTCCCGCTGATCCTCTGGCAAGCCTTCATTCTGCATACGGCGTTCATGATTGTGGTCACGGCGCTGGGACTGCTGGGATCATTGGCTTTGACGGCCTCCGCCAACCTCACTTTGTGCGGTCTGTTGACGGTCGGCATGCTGGTTTTCGGGCAGAGGCTGCCATCTTTGGCCGCAGCCCAGCCGGTGCCGGGCAAATGGGTGCTGTACGCTCTTCACTGGATCGCGCCGCATCTGGAGTTTTTCGATCTGAGGCAGCGGCTGGTACATGAGTGGCCGCCGGTCGGGTGGGGTGTGTGCGGGGCGGTGTGGTTGTACGCTCTGTGCTACGCCGCGGCCTGCCTGGCACTGGCGGCGCTGATTTTCAGGCGGAAAAAGTTTTGAGGTCGCGGATGTCACATGACTCAAGCAAATGGCTGTTCCTGAGCTTTGCGGCTTCAGCCGTTTTGCTGGGCAGGATCATTCCTGCGGCCTGTGAGAAAAATATGCCGCAGGTCCGGGGGGATGACGTGCTGACGCAGGTGCTGGGTGAGACGCGCCTGGCGGTAAGCCAGATGCTGCTCGATAAGGCTGACGAGTATTTCCATGGCGGTGTGCGGCACACGGATTGCGAGCACGAGGGGACAGCAATGGATCATGACGAACATGACCAAGACCAAGACGAGGAGGAGTGTGCCGCGCATGAAAGGTTTGACCCGTGGCGCATGATTAACCGGCGCGTGCATGTGCAGGAGCACCGACATATGCACGGTGCGGAGGCTACAGAATTGCTACCGTGGCTGTGGGCCGCGAGCCACATATCGGCCGAAAATCTGCAGGCCTTAGAGTCAACTGCCTATGTCCTTAACCGCATGTTGGGCAATCCCGGCGCGGCGGTGGAACTGTTGGAGCAGGGGATCGCCAAAAACCCCGTCAGCGCGGAACTGGAGTTTTCGTTGGGTGAACTGCATCTACACGCTTTTAACGACGTAGTCAAGGCCGAGGCGGCTTTCAGGTCGGCTCTGGAAAAAAACTTACTGGCGCGGGACGCGAGCGACGAGGATACGCGGCTGCTGAGGTTGCGGACACTGTTTTACCTGGGATATTTATCCAAGCTCAAGGGTGACACGCGGGGCTTGAGGCAATGTCTGCGCGAAGCCGAAGAGTTGTCGCCGCAACATGTTTGTACCAACGACTTGCGCAAACTGTTGGAAGAGGGAGCTTCACGCAGATGA
>CAZKZI010000176.1:0-5100 GCA_964557205.1 uncultured Lentisphaeraceae bacterium | reverse complement strand
CGGGCGCGTGCGCCACTTTGCAGCAGCAACACAAGCATGGCCGGAAAAAAGAAGTTGGAACGAAACGAGCCTTTCATTGACAATCTCCTTATTGTTGCTCAGCCCTACGCGTGGTCTTACTTGGCCAAGGCATCCAAGTTCCAAGCGGGACGCTCCCAGAAACTTGTCACCCACAAGAGATCCGAAAAATACATCTGCTGGTGATCCTTGCGGAACCGAACCAGTTCCGCCAGAGAGTCCGTGCCCTCTTGCAGTCGATCTTTAGGAACATTCTTCTTCCCGTCAAAGATACCTGCGAGCTGAACAGTTAATTGGGCGTGCTTGAGCCCGACCCGCAGAAACTCCACACGTTCGGCATACTCGGGCAGCGGATCGGCGCGGGCTAGAGCTACGGCCTCTTCGAGCAATTTGACGGCGGGTGCGAAGACTTCAATAGGATAGGCTTTATGAGCTTTCAACGGATACGCACGGTAGCGATACCCGCAAAAAGGGGTCGAGAATAGTTCGAGAAAAGGCATGACATTCTCGACCGCATAGTTTTCCCAGTAATCACAATAACGCTCGACCGCACCGGCGGCTGGGCCGAAAGCCGAAAAATACTCGCTGCGAATTTCCTCGATTTCCAGATCCGGCTTGTTCAACAGGCGCAGATGCATGTAAAGGCCAAGGCCATGAACCGCCCATTGTCCCGTGAGGGAATCGAACCGCGCCCCCTCCATGCCATGCTTGTGGGCGAACTTGAAAAAGTCGCCCGACTGACGGGTCTCAACGTGGGGCATCACATACCCGTTGTGTAGATAGTTTGGTCGATATCCCATCCGCAACCCGGTTTGTTGCCAGCCCAGCCATTGTGCCTTGACCCATGCATAAGCCTCTTCCGGCATGGGGAACCAGCGCAAGTGAGGATCCTGCCACTGAACAAATTCCGCATAGATGCCCTTGTTCAATTTAATGCCTGTGACTGGAGCCGGGAACTCATTCTCGTAGATAAAAGATCCCGACACCAACACATCGGGGTTCCTTTTCCGGGCTTTCTCCTGAATGGTTTTCCAGAAGCGTGCATAGCGATCCGAGGTCGCACCTGCGAAAACATCCTTGGCGCGGGGATCCGTCTCATAGACCACCTTCGCGAACCACGGGATTTTTTCGGGTTGCGGTCCGTCCCACGCGCGGCAGGCGGCGCAGGTGCAGCGACCTGGCCGATCTACCGGCCCCAGCCTGAGCACACTCTTCCCATCCCATTGCTTGACGATAAAGTCTTGCAGCTCCTCGTTCGTTACGCAGATATCCACATCTCGCGCTTTGGGGTCAGTGCTCCCCCGGCCGCCGTCCCGCCGCAGCATGAACCATTCCGGGTGTTCCTTGCCATAGCGCTGCCACCAGCCCCCAAAGGCGTGCCCGGTGGGCGGTTTGGCATCCATGCCGCCCATGCGGTGCCGGCGAAGTAGAGCCGACAGCGCCTCGGCGTAGCTCCGGGCCACTTCGGGCGAGAACCCCAGACGAATATCTTTCTGATCCATCTTTCCGCCATCGAGGATTTTCCGCATCCCGTGCCAAGCCAACTCACGGAAACGCAGTGCGGGCGACACCACCCGGTTGACCGCCGGGAGCTCGATTGTTTTCGTCCGCGGCACATAAGTTCCCAATTCACCCGGCCACAGCCATCGCACGCCCAAGGCCGTCTCAATGAACTCGTACACGCCGAACAGGGTTCCGCACTTCGAGTTCGTCGGGCAGAGCGGGTCGCCGCCGTCCTCTTCTCCCACTATGTAGAGGTCGGCTCCCACCGACCGTATAACGAACGCTTCCGGCGGAAGTTTATCGGTCATGAGACCTTGTTTGCCTGCGGCTTTTGTCATGCCAAGAAACACGCGGCTGGCATAGTCTTCGGGAACGGTCGACTCGGCTGCGACCGGCAGCGTGACACCTGTCGCTTTCTTAACATGGCGGACCAGCTCGGCCGCGGCGTACTGAACAATCGGAGGAGGGGCGTCAGCGGTCACCACAACCGCTGTCGCCTTCCCGTCAGCCACGATTCGCACCACTGCTGACGTTTCGTCGTTCACCCGGACACCTTGCCCTTCGGACATTATGACGGCACCTGCCAAACAGCATACGAAAACCGACATTTTGCGAAACCTCATATTTCTAACTTTCTATTATAATAAAAATAGCTCTGATTGGTCAGAACCTCGGCAAGAACGCCATAGGCGAAAACAGCGACTAGTGAAACAATAAACTTTGTTTTCATAGCTTTTCCTTTGTTTAGAAACCTTATAAGCATCCCCGATCTCGCGGCTTTTTTGGCGGAGGAATCGGGACAAACCAAATTCCAACAGCAGATTCATTAAACCACGTTTTCAAAAAAAAGGATATGCACAACTTGACAGTTTTTGATATTCCATCGCAACAATCGGTGGCTCGAAAATTATGTCATCTCGGAACAAGCTCTAACTTAATGTGCTTTGGGGTCTCGTCTATGACAGGGGTGTTTTTTGGCACAGATAAAAAATAGCCTTTGTCCTTTTTATAAAGTGCCGAGATGGTGCCGGATACGGTCGGGAATTTGACTTCAATAGAGGTGAGGGCGGTGGGAATATGCGGCGCAACCCGCACTGCTTTGAAACCCGGTTCAGCAGGCGTCAGACCCATCAGATGTTCGATAATGATCCAAACCGGCGTTCCTGCTGCTGGGTGACAGAGGCTCGCATTCCGCTTTTGATCTGCGCCCCATGCCTCGAATGTGGTTGTCGCTCCCTCCTTGATCATTTGGTTCCATGAGTGAGAGTCTTTGCTGGTTAGCAGGTCATAGGCAAGGTCGGAGTGGCCGTTCTTAAACAGTGCGGCAATAAAATAAGGTCCGCCGTAAATCCCGCAGTTGAGACGTTGCTGCCGGATCAAGTTGACAACCGCTGTTTGATTCGTGTCGGGCACCAATCCGAAATAGAGCGGAAACCCGTTTGCATGGAGGCTTGTTTTAAAGGAGCGGGTATCATCCTCATGGATGCCGTCAATATACAAGCCACTTGCTGTGTCCAGCAGGGTTGCGTTAAAAGATTTTTTTAGTCGTCCGGCTTTGTCCGTGTATTCCAAATCTGGACGATCAGCCACACGCATTATCTCTGCAACAGCTAGTAAAGAACCATAATAGAAGGCATTTATGACAGTATTAACACCATTTTTAGTCTTCTCGTAGTCGTAGCCGCCACGTAGGGTGGAGGGCCAATCGACCAGAACCCACTTGTGCTGGTCCACTCCACTCAACAGGCCGTCTTTGCGTTCCAATTTATAAAAACACCCCATCAGTTTTTCAACCGCACCCGCTTCCACCAAGGTTTTAACGAGGGCCTTGTCTCCCGTCATACGATAGTAATAAACGAGCATCTGCGGCCACAGCAGTGACCATTCCGCCAACTCCTGCCAAAATCCGCCGGGGGCCACGCATAACATGCCTGGTTCGAATCGCTGGCTTTGTTGAAAATCGATGATCGCTTTTCGGGTAAGAGAGGGATCGCCTGTCAGAAGAAGCTGAGAGAGAGCTGTCATGAATGTGTCGCCGGTATATTGCCCCTTCTCCCGTGTGGGGCAATCGACGAATATGCCCTGACTGCCCATCTGCACTCCGCGTTTGGATATTTCCCAAATCCTGTTCAGAGTGGTGTCGGACGATTGGCAGGTGCCGGCTGTCCAGTCAAAAGGATAGTGTCGGACATCAACCTGAATTCCGGGCGTATTTGTTGTCCCGATTATTTCGACGTAACGAAAGGCGCGGTAGTCGAAGAATTCGATCAGGTTGTTACCTTCAGTCAAAGTGATTTGATCGACATAATTGCAGCCACAACGCATTTTATGACGAACAACATTGGGTGCTGACAGTTCTTCGCCGTGCCAGACTGTAATGATCTGGCCGGGACAACCTTTGACAAGAATGCGCGTATGGCCAACCATTTCGGTGCCCATATCTGCGAACCAGCGATTGGTTGCTGTCTGCTCTAACACGACGGGAAAGGCGTTTGTGTGTTGCAGTGGGGCTGTGAGTGCGGCGATAAATGTGTGATCCTGAAAGCCGGTTAATGGCACGCTCCACATGGTGTCGGCAAAGCCGGGCTTTCGCCAGTTGATCGGCTCAAGATTAAGATCCATATTCTCATTAAACTGCGTTGCATAACCGAACACCTTGTCAGAAGAGAATGTTTGGGAGGCGAAACAGCGCCATGATTTGTCCGTTACAATGCGTTGTTCAGGAAGGTTCTCGGTGGTTAAGACCAATTGCGCAATCAAACCACTGCGGTTGTCAGCGGAGTTGAACGCCCGTGTCGCTAAACCATGATAGTAGGTGTGTGCAGCCAGTACGTTCTCGCCGGTGCATAGATATTTTGTTACGTCGACATCATAATATGGCTGCGCAAAAGGATATGCGGGTTCAGGCCCCTGAATGACAAACGCTCCGTTGAGATATACCTTTGCATAGTCGTCCGCCGTAAATCGCAGGACGGCCTGTTGCGGGAGTGTTTGTAAGTGGAATGATTTACGAAAATAGGTGTGGATGTTTTTAAGTCGGGCTTTTGGACTCTTGTTTCGCTGGGCATCGAAGATGCCCAGCACCGGTTCTCCCTCAAAGCGCGGATCACGCAACCATTGCGCACCCTGAAAACCTGTCTGAGCGATTGTTGTAGCCGCCTCACCGGTCAGCTCGTTCCTGATGTCCACGAACCGCGATTTCTCGCGCTGCGCTATGGTCACGCCGCCCACCTTCGGCACGGCATACGCCGCGCCTGCGGTCACAAAGACCGCCGCGGCCACAAGGGTCGCCCTGTTTGCCATGCGTTTCATCTGTGTTGCCTTTCTATTTAAGCGCGAACTCCCGCGCCGTGTCCAAGGATAACCTCGCTGCGCTCGGTAGCTTTCAGACAGGGGAGCGCGCGAGAAACAGCCCTCGATTCTTTTGCTTTACCTTTTCCAGCTACTCCCACAGGCAAGCCGAACGAATACTTTTACCGGCTTTACCAATCAGCGTCAAGCAGGTAGTGGGGTAGGTAGTGAGGGGCGCGTTGCGTCACAATTAATGACACCGAAAATATTTTGCAGATAAAAATTGAA
>CAZKZI010000175.1:0-5372 GCA_964557205.1 uncultured Lentisphaeraceae bacterium | reverse complement strand
ACGAGGTCTTCTTCCACGGCACAGACCCCGCCATGCCCGACACCGACCTCGACGGACTTTCCGATTATGACGAGATTTTCATATACTTCACCAACCCGCTGCTTTGCGATACCGACGGTGACGGTATCGCCGACGGACTCGACCCGGCCCCGCTCGTCTGGGACGATGCCTCGACGGATGCCGACAGCGACGGCATGGGTCTCCTGGATGAGCTGCTGCACGGCCTCGACCCGCTCACCGCCGACGCCGCGGCCGACACCGACGGCGACGGGTGGGAGAACTGGAAAGAGCTGCTGGCGGGCTCCGACCTCGCCGACCCCGGCGACACGCCCGCAAACCTCGACGGATCGTGCCGGATTTTCGAGGCCACCTTAACGCTCAACGCCGAACTCCCGTTCCCCGTGGCACTCGGAGTCGGAAACCGCGCACTGGCGCTGCGTCAGCCCGGCTCCGTCACGCTCACGCTCGCGGAAGGCGCAGCCTACCCTGTGACGCTCACCGCACCAGCCGCCTGCACCGCCAGCCTCTCCGTCACCCTCGGCTCGCCCCACGCGGCCTTCCAGTCCGCTGGACCAGACATCTTCGGGGTCGACGGCGCCACGCTGCCCGCAGGCCGCAACGCCTGCGGGCTGATCGCCCAGCCCGTGCCTGAGATATTTCCCGCACGGGTCTGCTTCCACGCGGACGGCCCCAAGAGCGTCGCCGTCTCGGTCACGCCGCCTATGCCCGGAACCTGTGCCTGGGACTGGCCTGCCGGGCACCTCACTGCCTCCGGCGGGCTCACCGCCCGCATCCTTTGGCCAGAGTACAGCCCGGGCGGGATATCCGCGACCTTCACTGCCGAGGGTGCATCCCAGGGCAGGAGCGTCTGGCGCGAGGTGACCCGCTGCTCCCGCGCCCCCACAGAATCGCCGGACTGGTGCGAGACGCATAACTGCGAGCACTGGCTGTGCGCCTGCGATCACAAGGGGGCGAGCCCTGACACCTGGTGCCATTTCCACGGCTGCCCCATCTTCGACTGCCCGCCCGTGGCCTGTCCGAACTGCGGCCTGCCCTTCCCAGAGTGTGTCTGCGAAGAGACATACATCTCGGAAGATTCCCGCTGCCCCAGATGCGGACAGATGCCGACGCGGGACAGCGATGGGTACTGGGTGTGCGGCTGCGGCCCGCCGCAGGCCACAGCCCGCGAGAACGGCGAACCCTCCTTCGGAGCCTGGTCCGGCCTCGTTGCCGCGCCCAACATCGACGACGACGACGCGGACGGGCAGCCTGACTCTGGCGGCTCGCCCGTGCCCGGCGAGAACGACCTGGTGAAAATCTGGCCGCTTGGCTCCAACGACGGCCTGTGCTGCCCCTGCCCTGAGCACGCGCCCCCGCACGGCGCGGCCCAAGCCTCGCTGGCCCACTGCTCGCAGCGGCTGGCGCTCTGGGCCGACGCCTGCAAAAGCAACGCCCCCGGCGCATCGGTCAGCGCGGGCGAGCCGGTCTGGGTCGAAGGTCTCACCGCCGGCACGGCCCACATGGGCGACCTGCTGATCTGGGAGCTGTCAGGCGGCGGCCACGTCACCAACGCCTTCACCGTCTTCGGCGTGCGGCTCTGGGGCGACATCGGCCTTGACGGCCAGGTCGGCGCCGACGACATGGCGCTGCACACGTCCCTCCTCGACCAGCTCGGCTGGACCCTGCCTGCTGCGTCCGGCATATTCCGTCCCGTGCGCCTGCGCACCGACATCGGCTTCTCCGGCGGCGTGTACACGCTCGCGCTTTCCGGTGAGGGCTTCCGCGTCTGGCCCGCCGCCACGGGTACAAACGCGCCATTGATCGAGTGCGGACAGACCGTCACCAACAACGCGGGCGGGGTCACGTTCATCACCGGAACAGAGACCGACCTCTACATCGAGGCTGCCACCAACGGGACCGCCACGCTGACCTACGTCTACGCGGGCACCGGCACGGCCTCCAACCTGACCTGCTCCGCCACGCTCAGGATGACGGCTTACGTTCGAGTTATTGATTTCTTGGCGGGGGATGCGGTAGTCTCAAACGGGTTGCAGGTCGCGAGATGGGAGAGTGCGTTCACAAACGGCTATGTTCAGACAGGCGGGGTCATCGTGACCAACGCCGTGTTTGCTCAAAGCGAATTCATAGGCGCCGACGCGGATCATTTCCGTGTTCGGGTCACCGACGGGTGCCGCGTGGACGCCGAGTCGGTCGAGGTCGTTCTCCGAACCGAGCATCCTGGCGATTCCACATATAACGCACCTCCGCGTATAGTATCATTGGCGCGATCTTCTCCAGGTGTCTTCCTGTCCACCAACCTGCTGTTGGTGTCGGACTGGAACGACGCAACTTTCGACGCTACCGCGTACGGCGTCGCGCCAAACTCGACCAACCGGCTGTTTTTGTCGCAGCTGTCAAGCAGCATGAGCGCTTCGTACGTCGACGGGTGGGGCCAAACCAATGCGGCGGGCACCACGATTGGCCTAGAAGTCAAGACCGTAGGCGTCGACGTGGCGATCATGCGCACAAACGGCGTCGCCTGCATCGACACGCTGGCTGCGCTGGTGCAGGTCACATTGGCCAAGGAACGTTTCGCGCAGGCCAATATCAAGGTGGAGATGGGCTCTCTCGTCTACTTCGTCGCGCCCCCGCAGGTGGATGTCGACAATTGGCATGTTGTGGCAACGAACAATCCGTTTCAACTTTCGCAGGACGCACGATCCGTGATTCACGAAGCGGTTTCCGCCGTTACGAACGGTACAGACAATATCTGCCTAATTATCGTGCCCAGCGTGAGAAGTTTACCGTCTCGTGAAGTCGCTGGTCACGCGACCGCATCCTATTGGTACGACGACCCTGTGGACGCTCCCTATACAGACCACTGTCTTATATCTTCCAGACAAATTGCGCCATTCGTTTCCGCGCACGAGATGTGCCATGCGCTTGATATTCAGCTTCACGAAACGGAGAAATGTAACCTTATGTTTCCGGTTGCCACGCCCCTTACGGATGTGGACAGTTCCAAACGGTTAAATACCGAACAAATCCAAACATTACGATCAGGAGAACAATTGCAATGAACAGGAAAACATTAATAACACTTTCTTTCTTTCTTTGGCCATTTCTGTTTGCACAAGGAGTGATCGGATATCCGCAGGAAGACCCATCTCTGGCTCGGGTCCAACGACTGCTAATGGCATCAGTCATGGATTTGCCTGTTGATCAATGGCTGGCTGACATGGATGCCACCGGATATCAGGATTTTCCGGCATATATAAGATTTTTGGAAGATGAAACCCGTCCTTATAATAACTACAACTATCATATTTTAATGCCATTTATCTGTAAGATTGACGGTTCCAATATGCGTTCAACGGGTGATTCCGATGTGCTGCGGCTGACGCGGGAATTCCTGACCGTCAAAAGTGATAACCCGGATTGGCAGTCGGCGGCGTACTGTTTGCTTTATCTATCACAAAAGGGGGTTTCCAGTGACCTGCCTTTACTTGAAAAATATTCAGAGCTTCCTTCGAATCTGGATTTTGCAAAACAGTCGGCGTTGGAAAGTTTCCGGGTTCTGCAAGGTCGTGTCGCAGGCACGAATATGTTAACTTTCTTGCAGACTCGGTATTACCATTGGTCGACCAACAAGCCGCCCTTCCAGCCATCGGTGGCCAACACCGGTCCGCAGTCCGCCTATGTTTACGACCTGCTAAAACAGGCACTTGCGAAGTACGGTGATGCGACCAACATCCCCCCCGAACTTATCACTATGAGGGTGTCGTTCAACGCGGACGGTAGCCCCGTTTGTAATGTTGAGCTCGAAAAATACGGATTAACGATGCCGGGCTTACCGCCGCCACCGTTGTCGGCTATCACCAATATTTCCGCCGAGGCAAGATCACAAACGACCGTTACGGTTCCGGTAAAAGCCGATGGCCTATACGTTGCGGAGCCCTCCGTCGAACCTCCGTCGTGGCTGCGGCCTGTTGTCCCGTTTGCTGTCGGCGCGGGTGTTCTTGCCGCCCTTTTCCTGTGGCGTTGCATCCTTAAGAGGAAATCGTGAACATTCGTCGACAACAAGTCAACGTGGATCGTCGCGTCGGGAAGAGGACGGAAGAGGACATCAACGGGTATTTCATGACCAAAACATTTGTCGTGTTAGTATTACGATTCCGAGCCACCGCGCTCGAAGGCACCGCCGCGCACCCCTCCTGTCCCCCGTCTCCCCTTTTACCCTCGCCATTGTGCGCCAGTCCCCTGGCCACAATCCCCTCGGCCAGCCCCCCCCCCTCCCGCGTCGAGCGCAGAGAGTCAGGCGCGCCCCTTGCACCCGCAGCCCCGCGAACCCCGCCGCCCCCCGCCGCCCCCCTGAGAGCCGCGCACCGGCAGCCCCGGTAGTCCCGTCCGTCCCGGCAGTCCCCGCAGCCCCGCTTCCTGCGTCCTTCGTCCTGAGTCCCGCGTCCTCTCTTTTTTACCCTCGCCTGCGGATTTCCCAAATGCTACACTCTAACAATTACTTTTATGTGCGCGGACGTAACGTCTACTCGACCGTTTACTGACCGCGTAAAACTCGGATATTGCGTTATGCCCACACTGAATTGGATCGGAAAAGAAGCCGTCGTGAACCACCACCAGCAGGTGCCCTTCCGCCTGCTCAAGGACGTGCCGGACCTCGCTTGCGGCGACCCCGGCAGCGGCAACCTGATCGTCCAGGGCGACAACCTCGAAGCACTCAAGGCGCTTCTCCCTTACTACGCCGGGCAGGTCAAGTGCATCTACATCGACCCGCCCTACAACACCGGCAACGAGGGCTGGGCCTACAACGACAACGTCAACAGCCCCGTCATTCGCGACTGGCTCGGCAAGACCGTCGGCAAGGAGGGTGAGACCCTCGACCGCCACGACCGCTGGCTCTGCATGATGTATCCGCGCCTCGCGTTGCTTCGGCAGTTCCTAAGTGCGGACGGCGCGATATTCGTCAGCATCGAAAACAACGAACTTTTCAACTTGAAACTCGTTTGTGATGAAATTTTCGGGGCGCAGTGTTTCGTCGCTAATATCGTTTGGCAACGGACTTATTCCCCACGTAACGACTCAAAAGGCATTCCCGCTGAAACGGATTCGGTGCTAGTTTACGGGAAACGTCCCGGTTGGCAACCAAACAAGTTGGAAAGAACCCCGGAAATGAATGGGAGATACGCCAGTCCAGATAATGACCCGCGCCCATGGTCTTCCGGAGATGCAAGTGCCGCAGGAGCATCAAATCATACAGGTATGGTCTATGCCGTGCAACATCCTATAACTGGAAAACTCCTCTATCCGATAAATGGACGACACTGGACATATGGTCAAGAACAAATGCTCACCAT
>CAZKZI010000174.1:1162-5404 GCA_964557205.1 uncultured Lentisphaeraceae bacterium | reverse complement strand
CATACAGGGGACTTTAACCCCGTTAGTTCGCGCCCATGCTGGGCGTACACAAAGCGTTGCGCAGCGACGCGGTAAACCGCGCGCGTGAATGTGGACGTTGGCTCAGAGGAGGAGGATGACTCACATGGCCGGAATTCAGAATATGCCGTACATCGTTGCGATATTGCCGCTGCTTGGCATCCTCGCACTTGACGCCGCGGGGGAAACAGAAGTTGCACTGGAGCGGAGCCAACCCACGCTTGCCAATGTCATCACACTTCTGGAGTCAGGTAACAGCCCGGTGCGGATTGTCTGCTTTGGCGACAGCATTACGGGGGTGTACTACCATACGGGTGGTCGGCGCGCCTGGTGCGACATGCTGGGGATCGCCCTGCAGCGAACATATCCCAAGGCAAAACTGGAACTGCACAATGCCGGCGTCAGCGGCAACACTACCGCGACAGGGCTGGCGAGGATTGATCGAGATGTGCTTGCATGCAAACCACACTTGGTGGTGGTCATGTTCGGCATGAATGACTGCCTTGCAGCAGACCCGAAAAAGTTTCAGGAAAACCTGAAGACGATTGTGCAGCGATGCCGAGAGTCGGGTGCGGCGGTCGTCCTCTGCACCCCAAACTCCATTTATCCCGATGACACCACGCGCTTTGCGAACTTGCCATCCTACGCCGATGCTGTGCGTACGCTGTCGGCGGAGATGTCCGTTCCGATGGCAGACTGCTATCGCGCCTACGAAACGATCCGCGTGGCGGCTCCGGTCGCCTGGAAACTGTTGATGAGCGAAACCATCCATCCGTGCATGAATGGGCATCGGATCATTGCTCAGACCATCGTGGAGACAATCTCCGGCAGGAAGATCGTCTTCGACAAAGTGCCGCCGCCATCTCCTGGGTTGACCTTCACCTTTGACCTTCTCAGCCGCAAACAACCTGTCAAACTGATCGCCGTGCCGCCGTATGACACCCTCATGCCGAAAGTGCTCCGGACAATCTACACAAATGCCGTCATTAATCCAACGCAGTGGCCTCGTGGCGCGCTAGGAGAGATGGAGCAGTGGAGCAAGGGAATTCGCCCGAAAAGGCCAACCTTGGTTGTGGTCGCAGTTCCTGCGAACGCGCGAGTTGCCAACGACGAGACGTTTATCCGCTCATACAACTGGATCCTAAACTGGAGTATCGCATTCAGTGTGGCGAAGTGGGACACGATAGCGATCCTGCCTTCGGCGAGCGAAAGGGAACTGTCCGGCGATGATATCCGGTTCACCGACCTCGCCCAACGTGTGATCACTGGCAAAGACATTGGTTTCGTTGAGCACACCGCCGGAGACGATTCTGACCCGGAGATGATTCTCCAACGCTGGGTTGAAGCAGAACACAAATCCTGGACGGCCATGCGCAGTGGCACCCCAGGAACGGACGATGGGGTCGCAAAGCAGGCAAGATAGGCGATTCCGATGGTCGCGCCATTCTTGGCTGAACAGCGCGACGACAAGGAGAATGAGCCAACAATCTTCTGCATACGACGTCGCTACCCGCGCCGAAGCGTGATGAGTGACGTTCGGCAAGAGAGAAAGGAGAACGAGATGAAACTGAATGTGAAAGCTTTTGCACTCACGTGTGCCATCGTTTGGGGCGTCGGCCTCTTTCTGATCACTTGGTGGATCATCCTTTTCGATGGTACCACGGGCGAGATCACTTTCATCGGTAGGATGTACCGTGGCTACAGCATCAGCCCGATCGGGAGTTTTATTGGCCTTCTTTGGGCAGTCGTTGACGGCGGGATCGGTGGAGCAATATTCGCATGGCTCTACAATCAGATCGCCCGGGGTTCTGCGGAAAGGAAAATGAAATGAATGCTGGATTGATCGGAGGTATTGCAGGGTGCGTGATAGGCACTATCGGTGGGCTAATCGGAACATTTGCCAGCATCAGGAACACATCAGGTCCACGCGAGAGAGCGTTCACCATCAAAGCGTCCATCATTGGTTGGGTCGCTGGCATCATATTCCTTGCACTGCTCCTGCTTTTGCCCTCTCCGTGGCGATTCTTTCTATGGCTTCCATACGGAGTTTTTTTACCGATTGGCATCATTACGTGGAACAAAACACAGCAAAGAATTAAACAAGAGGAATCGCAGAACCAATGAATGCACTTTATCAAAATGGGTGAACTAAGGGACGGGGTATTAGTGAACTATCAAAAACAAGGTGCCTGCAGAACCGTCTATTCCACGGTTACACTCTTGGCAAGATTCCGGGGCTGATCAATCTCACACCCGCGAATGCGGGCAATATGATATGCGAAAAGCTGCAGTGCTACCGCCGTGATCACCGGCGCCGTGTAGGTACTTGTGCGCGGCAACCGGATAACATCCGACACATCCAACTCCGCCTCACGGTCTCCTTCTGTTACAAAACCTACCACAGGGGCACTTCTTGCACGACACTCCTGAACATTACCCAAGGTCTTCTCTTTTCCAGGAATATCATTCAGAAGGGCAATCACCGGCAGATTTTCGTCCAACAAAGCGATCGGCCCGTGCTTCAGTTCCGCCGCCTGATATCCCTCTGCATGGATATAGCTGATCTCTTTGAGCTTAAGCGCACCTTCAAGCGCTGTTGGGTAAAGAATACCGCGACCGATGAAGAAAGCATTGCTGACATGGGCATATTTTTCGGCAACAGCTGCAATGGCATCATTCTGCTCCAGCACCGAACTGATCATTTTCGGTATGTTCTGGATCTCCCCGCAAAACGCAAGTCCCTCTTCACGTGACAGGCGGCGGCAGCGGCCCAGTTTGAGAGCCATCATCAACAGCACCGTCACCTGTGCGGTAAAAGCCTTTGTGGAAGCCACACCAATCTCAGGCCCGGCATGCAAATAGATTCCGCGACCCGTTTCACGGGCAATGGTCGACCCAACGACGTTGCATAGACCCGCCACCAGAGCCCCTTTTTGAATACTTTCACGCACGGCTGCCAACGTATCAGCCGTCTCACCGGACTGGCTGATGGCAACCACCAGATCGTCCGGATCAACAATCGGATTACAATAGCGAAACTCAGCGGCCTGCTCAGGATCTGTGGGGACCCCCGCCAACCCTTCAAACAGATATTTTCCTACCATACCGGCATGCAACGAGGTTCCGCAAGCCACTATAACCAATCGCCTGATAGCAGCCAGTTCACGGGACGTGAGACTAAGTCCGGAGAGAATGGAGGTGCCCAGCGTAAAATCCAAACGTCCGCGAATCGCATTTTCCAACGCCGCAGGCTGCTCAAAGATCTCTTTGAGCATAAAATGATCATACCCTCCCTTTTCCGCTGCGCCAATCTCCCACACCACATTTGCAATCGCACGATCCACCATGGTTTTGTCCAAAGTGAAGATTTGCGGACCTTCAGCAGTCACCAATGCAAGATCGCCATCATGCAAATAGATAACCTGTCGTGTGTGCGCAACAATCGCCGATACATCACTTGCAATAATGGTTTCCGAATCGCCAATCCCGATCACCAGCGGGCTCCCTTTCCGCGCCACAACAATCTGACCTGGATGATGCGCCGAAATAACCGCGATACCATACGTTCCCTCCACCCGCTTGAGAGCCAGAGCAACCGCCGATACCAGATCGCCCGTGTCAAAGGTGCTGATCAGATGGGCCAACACCTCGGTATCGGTCTGTGATACAAAGACGCACCCTCGTGACTGAAGCTGACTTCTTAAAGCTGCATAATTCTCAATAATCCCGTTGTGAACCAATGCCAGACTGCCGTCAGCCGCCACATGCGGGTGCGCATTGGCTTCTGTCGGCAACCCGTGTGTCGCCCACCGGGTGTGGGCAATGCCGGTACAAGCCTGTTCGCGAACATCAGGTGTCAGCAAGTCGTAAAGTTCAGCCTCCAGCACAGCGACTTTTCCGGTCTTCTTCACAAGCGTCAGGCGTTCCCCCGTCTGCAACGCAATACCGGCTGAGTCATATCCCCTATACTCCAGACGCCGTAAGCCGTTGATCAGAATTTCACAGGCATTCCTTTTGCCAACATAGCCCACAATACCACACATAACGAAAATCCTTTACAGGGTTAAGAAACTGCCGGAAAAATTTAGCCAACCCCGCTCGCCATCCCATGATCGAGACTGTCTGCCCCGAAATCAAACAGGAAACCGTAGACAGGAACGCCTCCCTCCAACATAAAGCTGGGCAGTTTCTGCGGAGTCGTCGCGAAAGGCGCAATGTCAAATG
>CAZKZI010000174.1:0-1062 GCA_964557205.1 uncultured Lentisphaeraceae bacterium | reverse complement strand
CCCCTGCCACGGCCTCTTCCAGCAAAGCGGCACCAGCATCTATAGTGAACTAAGGGACAGATTGTTAATGAACTACGTATTCTATTGCCGTGCAACGCATTATGCATCCATTCAAGATATGCTCATAATGCTTGACAGGTGGTTCATGCCTTCACTACAGTTGAATTGACGTAGGGGACTATACAATCGTGAAGTAGGCTCAATAACACTATTGTGGAGAAAGACGATGATACTGCGCACGACAGACTACATCCCTGGAAAGAAGATCACTGAGATTCTGGGGGGCGTTCGCGGAAACACGATACGAGCCAAGCACGTCGGCAAGGATATCATGGCTGGGCTCAAGGGCATGATGGGAGGCGAGATAACACAGTACACGGAGTTGCTGACTGAGGCACGGGAAGAAGCCTATGCACGCATGGTTGCTTCGGCTGAAGAGCTGGGAGCCGCTGGAGTTGTGAACATTCGGTTCGTAACCAGCATGATATCAGAAACGATGTCGGAACTTCTGGTCTACGGTACTGCGGTGCAAGCCGAATGAGTCCCACAACCAAGCCTTTCACTTGACGCCGTACTCCGCCCGCCGCAAGTGAGCGCCACGTTATGTCTACTCAAAAATAGAATATAAAGGTAAAGTATATACTTTTAGTTGTGGAGGTAAGAAATGAATGATGTTTATGATGTCACAATAGAAGATGTGAAGTCAGAAAATGATACTGTTTCATCGATATTTATAAAACCAAAGCCGGAGATATTTAATACTGCTAAGGCTGGACAATATTTACTAATTCGCTTGCGGAAAAATACTGGGTGGACAGAATTCCATCCGTTTACACTTACAAATAACTTAAAAGATGAGCTAATTAAGATAACTGTCAAAAAGGTTGGTCAATTTACAACAATATTACATTCATTGAAACTGCCAACTGCTGTACAGGTAAAAGGACCGCTTGGAACGTTTGGGAAAGAGATAGATGAATCTAAAAGGTGTGTATTTATTGCCGGAGGTATAGGAATAACACCTTTTATAAGCCTTCTTGAATATTTAAGACAAAACAAATC
>CAZKZI010000173.1:0-5493 GCA_964557205.1 uncultured Lentisphaeraceae bacterium | reverse complement strand
ACTTCTCTGGATCTTGTGAGCAGTGAAAAACTGCATAGATAACAGTTTGTTTCTCGTAATGCTCGAAAAATATTGCATACGGGAAACGTCGTGCTAATGCACGCCGGTAATGCTCGTGAACTATTTGGTAGAGCAATGGGTTCCGCTGTATCGAAAGAAACGAAGCCTCTATGCAGCGGAGAAAATCCATGCCAAGCCCTAGAGACTGTTCCTCATACCACAAATAAGCCTTAGCAATGTCGTTTCGTGCTTCCGGAATGAAGATCAATTCGCTAGGCATGCTTTTCTAAAACCGATCTTTTTACTTCTTGCCATGCCATGCCAGAAGCAGGATTGTTGAGAAAATTCTTTTTTCTGCGATCAAGTTCCTGCTGCTGCCAAGCAGGAATTGGAACATTAGTGTTAATGCTGGCAACGCTATCCCAGAGGTCTTCAACAAGCTGTATTTTCTCAGGCACCGATAACGTATCTATTTCTTGTATGGTCATATGGATATTATCAAATAATATGCTGTGAATATCAATCAGATTTAGTATTTTTCTTTGCCGAACGGGTGGCGCTGGACGTAGTCAGCGCCACCGCCCAAGCTCACCGGCGGCAATGGAGCGTAGCGGAGTTGCCGTCTGGTGGAGTGATTTGTTGTGCACCACCGCTATGCGGACTGTAGATCTGAAGTGCAATTTGGGCAACGTGTCGCCTTAATGGCAATGGCAGTAAAGCATTTTGGACAATCCTTTGTGGTCGGCTCGGCTTTTGGCGTTTCTTTTTCACGTTGTAGTGTATTAATACCCTTGATGAGCAGGAATACCGCAAAGGCAACAATCAGAAAACTAATCACAGCATTGATAAACACACCATAGCTAATAGTTACAGCACCCGCCGCCTGCGCCGCGGCCAGTGTTGCATACGGTCCGACGGTGGCTCCTTCCTTCAGGATTATAAACAGATCTGCAAAATCCACACCCCCCATCAACAAACCAAGGGGCGGCATCATGACATCCGAGACCAGACTCTTGACGATCGTACCAAACGCACCGCCGATTATAATACCCACGGCCATATCCACCACGTTCCCTCGCATTGCGAATATTTTGAACTCATTGAGCATTCCCATGTTTATCTCCCTTCTGCATTAAATACTATGATTGCCATGGCCTTACGATTCTTTCTGCGGCACAACATCTGATTGAGGATCAAAATTAGCAGGAAAATTAGCAGGGTTTTCCGTGCAAAGAATCAATCCTTTCGTTGATAATCAGCATCTTACATCTCTAAAATGATCTATAGCAAGACCAATAAGGATCACTGCTATGAATCAATCCACGTTGCAGGTGACGGTGCCGAACGCTCCCGACCTGCAGTGGTCGGACGGCTATGTGGCGGTTCTGAGGGAGGCGGGAGCGCAGGAAAAAACGATCCCGTACTGCGTCGGTTGGGTCAGGCGCTTTTTCGGCCGGTTCCCCGGACGGAGAAGGAGGGATCTGGGCCGGGCCGAGATCGAAACGTTCCTTTCGGAGATGGCCGCCGCGCCGATGTCCAGCAACTGGCAGGTCCAGCAGGCCAGAGACTCGCTGGAACTCTATTACGAGAAGTTCCGCGGAATCGCGTTGTAACCGCGTGAATTTGTGCCTGACAACCATACACAGTCTCCGGTCAAAGAAGTTCCGCCTGCCGAGGCGGCACCGCAGATGGTTCCATCCAGCTCGTATGCTGGCATTCAGAATACGATTGTACAGTACGCGAAATCGCTTGTGGATGTCAAGGCCCATGATAAATGTGAATTGACATGAATGTTATTTGAAAACCAGCCGTATTGCCAGCACAAAAATTTCTGGGAAAAACGTGCGCTTTGTGGTTCTGGAATTGCCTTTGGGGCGCGGTTGGCGCATAATTAATAGCTTTCAACAACAACTTAACCGGTGCCTTCAGACATGAGTTTACGCACTGACCTGACCCGCGGCATCATTAAAGAGAACCCTATATTCCGGCTGGTGCTGGGCATGTGCCCGACGCTGGCTGTGACCACTTCGCTGGAGAATGCGATCGGCATGGGCATCGCCGCCACCTTTGTGCTGGTCTGCTCGAATGTCGTCATCTCCTGCCTGCGCAAGGTCATCCCCGCCGCCGTGCGCATCCCCTGCTATATCGTGGTTATCGCCTCGTTTGTCACCATGGCGGACCTGCTGATGCAGGCCTATACACCCGCACTGGCTGAAAGCCTGGGCATCTTCATACCGCTGATCGTGGTGAACTGCATCATACTCGGACGCGCGGAGGCTTTCGCCTCTAAGAACAGCGTCATCCGCAGCGCCGCGGACGGTATCGGCATGGGCGCCGGCTTCATGCTGGCGCTCGCGATCATCGCCTCCATCCGCGAATTTGTTGGCAACGGCTCTATCACGGTCTGGGGCGACCTCGCCATCAGCAACATCCACAACCGCTCGATAGTTCTGGCCATACTGCCGGCCGGAGGCTTCATCACGCTCGGACTGATACTGGCCTTCATCAACCATCTCCAGAGCCGCGCCGCCGCCAAGCGCGGCGAGGCAATGCCGCAGCCGCTGGAACTCGACTGCCGTCACTGCGCGCTCTGCAACCTCGCCAGATAATCCAGCGCCGTTGATTTCAGCCGCGAGCCAGAGTCACCGCCCAAACCTTATAGGCTCCGGCCCGCTTCAAGACGCGCGCGCACTCGTTCAGCGTCGCCCCGGTGGTCATCACATCATCCACCAGCAGCACCCGCCGGTGCCGTATCATGCCCGGCCGTTGCACCGCGAACGCACCGAGCATGTTGGCCCGGCGGCGCGGCGCGTCCAGCGCGGTCTGGGTCTCGGTGTGGCGGATCCGAGTCAGGGCGTCAATCTCGCAGCGCCGTCCGAAGCGTTCGGCCAGCTCCCGCGCCAGCACCGTAGCCTGATTGTATGAGCGTTCGCGCTGACGCACGGGATATAGCGGCACCGGCACCATCAGATCCACATCACCAGTCTCGAAATGCGCACGCAGACAACCTTCCAGAATATCAGCAAGATCCTGCTTGAGCCAGAGCGAGTGACCGTATTTGAACAGGTGGATCTCTTCACGCAAGACGCCCGCAAAACGTCCTGCCGCGCGCGCGCGGTCAAAACTTGGCGGCACGGAACAACAGACATCGCACACGAAAGCATGCCCGACGCCACCTTCCGCGAAACGGCCGCAAACGGAACAGAGACTGCTCTCGTAAAGTTCCACGCGCGACCGGCATTGCCAGCAGACATGCCGACCCGGAAGGTCGCAAATCGCGCCACATCCGGGACAGATTCGCGGATAGAACCAGTCCGCAACACGCATCGCAAGCTCTGACAAGCGCATCCGCACAGAGACCTCCGTCACCACAACCGCTCGGGATACTCCCCTTCCGCGATCAGTTTGCGTACAGCCGCCTCTACCAGCGGCTTGTCTTCACGGTAGGTTATGCCGAACCACGTGCTTTCTGTCGGCAGCACCGCCACCTCGGCCACGCCTTCGCTTATCATGTTGTCTACCGCGAACGGTATGTACCACTCGGCTTTGGAATCAGCGGAATAAGCATCCAACCAGACCGGGAAACGCTCTTCCAGCAGACGGAAGAGTGTCGGCGCGAAACCCCACAGATTCAGAGAAACCCGCTCAGACCCACTCAGCCGGACCGACTCCGCCCCGTCCGCGCGGTTCTCGACCCCTCCGGGCACACGCTTAAGACGGGTCATCTCGGTAACGTTTATCAGCATGCCGCGTTCATCGGCACGACAGATGCCACGCGCCACGCTGCCGTGCTCGGACAGGGTCTGGTCAAGACGGTAACCGACCATGGCAAAGCGTGCCGTATGCGCCTCGCCATTCTGGCCGGAAAGAAACTCACCCAGCCGCCGGAAGGCGTCGCGTCCGTAAAAGTCGTCGGCGTTGATCGCCGCGAACGGTTCCTGAACCGCGCCGCGCGCCGCGCGGATCGCGTGAGCCGTGCCCCAAGGCTTGGCGCGTCCTTCCGGCACCTTGAACCCGGCTGGCAGGTCGTCAAGCTCCTGAAAGGCATAGTCCACATCGATTATCCCCGCGTACTTGGCACCGATCGCCGCGCGGAACACAGCCTCGAAATCGCGACGGATCACGAAAACGATTCGCCCGAAACCCGCTCGCAAGGCGTCGAAGACTGAGTAGTCCATGATCGTTTCGCCGCCCGGCCCGACCGGATCAAACTGTTTTAAACCGCCGTAACGGCTGCCCATGCCCGCCGCCAAAACCACCACCACCGGTTTGGTCATTAATCTGCCCTTCTTCCCTCTTCACTTTTCACTATTCCCTCTCTTCCTCTTCGTGTTCTTCGTGTCCTTCGTGGTTAAAATTCCCCGCCGGTCCATGCTCTCCCAACTCTTCTCTCTTCACTATTCCCCTGCTCCTTCCCTTTCCCGCGCACTGCCGGCTTGAGAACTCTCCCAAATACACCCCAGCCCGAAAAGGGTCAGTTCCTTGTCGATCACGAAATCCATACCGCTGCCCTTGAGCGCCCAGCCCGCGTAACCGCCTGTCGCCACCAGCCGGAAATCCACGCCGGTCTTCTGACGCAAATATGTCGCTATCTCCCGCACGATCCCGCGGTAGCCGATCTGCGCGCCGATGCGCATGGCCTGTAGTGTGCTGCGGCCGATCTTCGGACACGGCCCGTTCAGCTCCACGCGCGGCAGGAGAGCCGTGCGCTCGTAGAGGTAATCGGTCATCAGCGGCAGGCCCGGCGCGATCACGCCGCCGACATACCGCCGGTCTGGCATGACAATGTCGAAGGTCAGGGCCGTGCCGAAATCCGCCACCAGCAACGGCGCTCCATAGCGCCGCACGCCTCCGCAGGCATCGGCCAGACGGTCGGCGCCAATACTCGCGGGGTCAGGATAATCGATCTTAACTTCCATAGGCAGGCCGACTTCGACCGTCAAGGTGCCGCAGCCGAGCGCACGGCGGACAAGTCCGCGCCAGCGACCGTTGACATCCGGCACGACCGAACCCAGCGCCACGCCTTCGATTAGGCCGCGGGCGGTTTTGAGCAGCGCCGCGGCGCACTCTTCGGGATGTTTGCGTATACCACCCTGGATGTGGGAAACACGCGATACTTTGCCGCTGTCCCACAAACCCACACCGGTCGAGGTGTTGCCGACATCTATTACTACACATTTCATAAATTCATTTCATTAGCATCCCATAGTATGCAGGAGTTTAGGTTTGTACAAAAGTAACAATTTTGATGCGCAAAACAAGCAATTGCGACTTTTTACACAAAATACCGTTTGCTTATTGAAACATACGCGCCAGCTGCATTTAACCTAATAGCCTACAGCCTAAAATGCTAACAACCTGGCGTCCTACATGTCCGGGCGTAGCCTTGGCGAAGACTGATGGGACGCTACTGAATTCCTAACTCTTAACTCTTTCTCTCTTTCTCTCTTAACTATCCCTCTAAAATGCCCTCCTCGGGCACTGACAGCTTGA
>CAZKZI010000172.1:0-5524 GCA_964557205.1 uncultured Lentisphaeraceae bacterium | reverse complement strand
TCGATGTGTGCACGGTTGCGGTTTTCTATTTTCTAGGTCTAATCCTGGCTGTCCATGGATGACCTGTTTCCATTCTCCCGCTCTTCGCCGAACCCGTAGGTTTCAGTGACAAAGTCAATATCTTTATCTCCGCGTCCGCTCAGGTTGAGCAGAATGCTTCCATGTTTCATCTCGCGTGCCAGTTTCATGGCGTAGGCGACTACATGGGCGCTTTCCAGTGCGGGGATAATTCCCTCGATCCGGCTCAGGGCGTAAAAGGCATCGAGTGTTTCTTTGTCATCTATGATTTCGTATGTGATGCGTCCTTCGTCCTTCAGATAGCAGTGTTCAGGGCCGACACCCGGGTAGTCGAGTCCGCTTGCTATTGAATAAACGGGGGCCGGTTCTCCCTTTTCGTCCTGAAGCAGATAGCATTTGAATCCGTGAATTATTCCCGGTTTGCCGAAAGCGGCTGTGGCTGCATGGTCGCCGAGATTAAGTGAGCGTCCGCCCGGTTCAACGCCGATCAGCTTAACGGGATCTTTGATAAAGCCGGAGAATATCCCTATGGAGTTACTTCCGCCGCCGACGCACGCGGCGACTACATCGGGCAGATTTCCTGTCATATCCATAAACTGTGCCCGCGACTCAACACCTACGACGCTCTGGAAATCGCGTACCAGCATGGGGAAGGGGTGCGGGCCTACAACGGATCCAATGCAGTATATTGAGTTTATGGGGTCCTTCATGTAGGCTTGGAATGCGGAGTCAACGGCTTCCTTGAGTGTCTTAAGGCCGAATGAGACCGGGACGACCTTGGCACCAAGAAGTTTCATTCTGATTACATTGGGTGCTTCTTTTTCGATATCCACTTCGCCCATATGAATTTCGCATTCCAGCCCGAAGTATGCCGCGGCCGTTGCCAGAGCCACGCCATGCTGCCCGGCACCCGTTTCTGCAATCAGTTTCTTTTTGCCCATGTACTTAGCCAATAGGCCTTCACCCATACAATGATTGAGTTTATGGGCACCGCTATGGTTGAGGTCTTCCCGTTTCATGTATATCTGGGCTCCGCCGCAGAGGCTTGAGAGCCTTTCGGCATGGTACACAGGAGTCGGGCGGCCCTGGTAATGTTTACGGATTGAGCGCAGCTCACTGATAAATCGGTGAGAATGGCTTACGGTGAGGTAGGCCTCAGTGATCAAGTCCATCTGCTGCTGCAGTTCGGGGGGAATGAACGAACCGCCATACTCACCGAAATAGCCGTTTTGGTCGGGATAAATTCGTTGGGAGTGCGTATAATCATGCGTCATAGCCGATGCTCTTTCCTTTAAGGGACAAGATGGAAGAAACCCTTTCCTATAACTGAAATCGGACGGGATACGACCTTTGGGTTTCAGGACTTGCCTCAGTTTTTATAACAGATGTTTTCTCTCTTGTAAAACGAACGACAAAGCTAAGCGGCCGGGAGATAAAGCACGGCCTCAATTGAAGCCTGGATCTTTGATTATTGACGCGTTCCTTTAAGCGGCGCAGGCTCCCGGTCCGCTTTAGCGCCTGGTTCGGCGACCCCTTATTGTTATGGAGAACCTATAGTATTCCAATTTTTCACATTCTGATCTGCTGAAGCCTTTAAAAAGCTTGAAATTATGTGACTACTTTTTCTCCTTTCAGTTTTTCTAAAAGAGTTACTTCGATTGGTTTACTCGCTTCTCCAAAATAGAGGGTTTGGTGAGGAAATGGGATCTCGATCCCAACATCATCAAAAGCCAACTTGATTCTGCGTAAATATTCTCTGCCCACCTGCCATTGGCGGATGGGTTTTGTCTTGATCCTGCCTTTAATAACAACAGCAGAGTCATCAAATTTATCTACTCCGAAAATTTCTGGTTCATCAAGCATAAACGATCCAACGTTTTCATCTTGTTTCATTTCAGAACCAACACTCTTCATGATCTCAATGACCTTGTCGGTATTTTCTTTATATGCAATACCGATATTAAAGACATAAGCAGACCAATCATTGGTTAAATTGCTGAGCGTCGTTATCGTGCCGTTCGGGAAAATATGAACAACTCCCCCCAAATCGCGCAATATAATGGTTCGGAAATTAACTCTTTCGACCAGACCACCGGTACCGTTGACTATGGCGACATCACCAACACGAACTTGATTTTCAAGAATAATGAAAAACCCTGAAATAACATCCCGAACCAGATTCTGTGCCCCAAAACCGACCGCTAATCCAACAATACCGGCACTTGCGAGGATCGGCCCGACATCAATACCTATCTCTTTTAGTATAATAAGAATTGTGGTTACCCAAAGGACAATAAGGACAGCCTGTCTTATTAGGCGAATTACGGTTTCCACCCTTTTTTCGGACTCCGAAGGCGGTTCTCCTTTTATTTTACTTTGTTTGAGCAGACGTTGTTCAAATTGGCTTAATATCTTCCGCAAAATAACCATGCCCAACCATGCCAAAACCAGAACAAGCAAGATTCGGGTGCTTGTGAATATGATCTGTTCCCAGTTTATCTCCTGGAACTGCTTCAAAAAAATATCCATAATTTTCCCCTTCTTTAGCAAGAATTAACACAATATGCGCATAGAATTGTTTGGCTACCGCCATGTACGTTCACACAAATTTCTTCAGTCTAATCTATCGAACCTCATGAATCATATTTAGATCGGTCAGGTCGTCGCCCTGTGTCCAGTGGTCAGGATAATCGTTCAGGAAGCCGAGATAGCGACCATCGGATTCCTTCCAGTATGTGAAGAGTGTCTTCATGGTCAAGAGTATCCCATTTCCGGTGACGATTGGCGAGCCATCATTGCATGTCAAAGTAACTGCGCCCCCCAGTGATCAGGGGTGGCGCGTTAGAGCCAATATTCCGGATTTGATTGTTGGGGCTTGTTACGCATGCGAACAGGTGCTTGCCGCTGCCAGCAATAAAAGCTATATTCACAACCGGTTATCTCATGAGCTACTTTATACTTTTTTTCAATATCCTGGTGCTGCTTTTCTGGGTCCGGCTCTGGTCGGAGCCGGCCAGGGAGTTTTATTTCAACCCGTTTCTTTCCGGCACCGTAAAACTTACCGATTCGATCATTGCCTTTCTACGGCCTGTGCTGTTAATGCCACCAAAGGCGGCTGCCTTTGCCGTGGTTCTTTTTATCATTATCTTCAAGACCGTGCTCTTTTACCGTCTGAATTTGGGATGGAACATCACCCTCGGCACCTATTTCAGTTTCGCGCCTCCCGCAGCCGCAAAGCCTGCCCTTCCCATTCTGCTTTTCAGCTTCCTGCAAACCGCCCTGTTCTTAATGCGGCTGTGGACAGTATATCTGCTGATAAGACTGATAACCCCGGCTTTCCGTTCATCGCGAGCCCTCGAGGCGTTGGATTTTTTCTGTCGCCCCTTCTCTTGGATACCTTTCCCGCTGCAGCCGCTAGTGCTACTGGCGTTGCACGGTGCCATGGCGCTGATCCTTACGCGTATTGGTGCTCTCGGCATAGCACCTCACCCTTTGGGCGAACCGAAACTGTCGGCTGCCTCACCCTTCCTACACGGTACTCTGGTTTTGCAGATGCTGAAGACCGGCTGGCTTGCAGCACTCTCCTTGGCGGACGGTCTGATGCTGCTGACCCGCTGCTTGTTCGCCTTGATCATCGGCAACCTGCTGACAGCGATCACGCGGGCACAGGGCTTGAGCCTCATCTGCGGTGAGGGCGTGGAGATGCTGCTAGGCCGTTTCGCGCGGCGCGGCGCGGCAGGCATGGGCTTTGATTTCACCCCGCTGATCTTTTTCTTTGTGGTTGACCTGATGTACAACAGTGTCTGCCAAGTCTTATTCAAACTCATTCATTCGCCGATGTTCAATTGACAACCAATGAGTCAAGTTTTGTAACAAAGGTAACGAGATCGTTAGAATCAATGGAGTTTGTAAAGCAGTTTTTGCCCGCTAATCTCCGCGAAACCCATCATGATTTTTCCCGGGCCAATGGCCCGTCGCTAATCGCTAAACCATCATGCTGGCAGGTTTGCATTGGCATGGAGCAAGCATACGGTGCCTTCCCCCCCCCCTCTTCCCTCTTCACTACTCACCATTCACTACTCACCATTCACTCTTCTCGCTTTCACTCTTAACTCTTCTCTATCATTGCTGAGCGTTGCTTCAGGAGTTTCCGAACATGAGCTGGCTGATATCCGCAAAAGACGGTTGCACCATCACAGTCAAAGTCACGCCCCGTGCCGCAAAGTCGGAAATTGCGGGACTGGAAGCTGAATGGTTGCGCGTGCGCGTCAAGGCGCCGCCGGTAGACGGTAAGGCTAACGCCGCGCTGATCGCCCTTTTCGCCGAACTGTTCGACGTTCCCAAGCGCGCGGTTACCGTGATTGCCGGCAGCACCACGCGTCTCAAACGCGTGCGCGTTAAAGATGTCACCGCCGCCGCGGTGAAGGGCATCTTGCAGCACATCTGAAATTTTTCATGTTATTGTACCGTCCAATTTGGGGGGGGGAGGTCAATAAAATACCGTTGACATATTTCAGTCAAAGCCTACAATTTACCATTAAATGTAATGGTTGCTGTGTTTGGAACGATAAAAACAGGAGTACGAAATGAAGGTTGGATGTAAATGTGGCGTGGCTGGGGTTTTCAGTCTGTCAACTTTCCCGAGCCTGCGTCGTGTCGCGAGCAAAGCTCGTCCACTGGCTCTCACAGCCGTCTTAAGCACGGCTGCTTTCTCAATGGCGCAGGTCATTGACGATCCGATCGCCTACTGGAGTTTTGAAAACTCCGAAATCCCGCTGTCCAATGTCGTCAGCCCCGGGCCCTACCATGACGCGACCGCCTATAGGGGTACGCCGACCTTCGGCACGGTGCCGGGTTTTGAAGGCTTGGCAGGCAACTCAATGGTGCTTGACTGCAACAGCGCCATTGAACTTCCCTACCATCAGGACAATCTGGGACGTAACTTCACGATTTCGCTATGGTACTGGCAACTCACCAATGACACGCGTCAGGCAATTTTCCAATCCAAGGATTATTTCAACATCTCTTGCGAGGCCCATTACAACGACTACACCAACAACACGTTTGATAACTGGATCGGTGAAACTTCCGCCGGAAAGTTCAGAACCGAGCTTAAAGAATGGATACATCTGGTTCACACGATCTCGACTTCCGCTGGCAAGTCCACGCTGAAAGTCTACACCAACGGTGTGCTGCTGGCTTCTGTGAACAGAACTGTGGACGAGGCTGAAGTGTTCGAAAAAAGGCAAATCAGGTCAATTTACGTCGGCTCTTTCAGATTGGGCGGACGATATTTCAACGGCATGATCGACGAAGTGTCACTTTGGGACCGCACTCTGACGGCTGCCGATGTGACGGCACTCTACCTCAAGAGCAAGGCCGGAGAGAACCTCGAAGTCACGCCGCAAGCGTGGCCGCGCGTCTCTTTCCAGGTGCCTCAGCGCTCTTTCACCAGCAATTCTAATTTTGGCTGCATTGCATAGTTGATTTTTGGATCGATTATTGT
>CAZKZI010000171.1:0-5591 GCA_964557205.1 uncultured Lentisphaeraceae bacterium | reverse complement strand
TCCCAGGAAAGTTTCCTGAGTTTCGGTGTCGTTTTCATTTGACGCAACAGGGACAACATGCGAAAAAAAGTGTATTCGGCCTCCATCACGCCACTCACGGCGGACGGGAGTCTGGACATCAGGGGTCTAAACAAAATCTTCGACCGCAATATCCGCCACGGCATCGACGGGATCTTCATCCTCGGGTCGATGGGCGAGTGGAACCAGTTCACAGACGCTTTCCGCGACCAGCTGGTCGCCGAAAGCGTCAAGGCGGTCGCGGGGCGGACTGAGCTGCTGGTCGGCATTACGGCGACGAGTACGGCGCACGCGCTGGAAAACATGAAACGTGCTTCAGCAGTTGCGGTCGACAGCTACGTGTTCATGCTGCCGAAAGCGGAGGAGGTGGCTGATCCGGTGCGGGATGTGTGTGCGGTGCTGGACGCAGCCGACCGGCCTGTCTACTATTACCACTGCCCGCCGAACAACGGGGTCACCCTTTCGCTTGCGCAGTTTGATGCGATCATGGCGCACCCGAACCTGAAAGGTATCAAGAACTCGGCCGGCAACATGTGGCTGCGCCGCGAGTTGATCCTGCTGAAACAAGATAAAGGGCTCAAGCCTGTATTGCTGGAGGGTCACGAGTGGGCGGTCGATGAGGCGCTGATCGTGGGTTACGACGGCATGCTCTGCGGCATGGGCGCGCTGGGTTCGAAGTTCATGGTGGGGATCGCCCAGGCTGTGGACGCGGGCGATGTCGCGGAGGCGACCCGGCTTCAGAACCGCTTCATCCGGCTCTTCCACGGCGTGTACGGCCCAAATCTGGAAACGATCTGGGTGGGCCAGAAATACGCGCTGAAATGTCTCGGGCTGTGCGCGTCGGAGCTGACACTCACGCAGGGGATGGACACTCTGACCGAAACGCGCAAGCGCGAGATCGAGGCGTGTGTTGAGGAGTTCAGGGAAGAGCTGGACTGATGATATGTAGAGTGATGACTAATATTGTTGTGATTTTGGCGATGACTGCGAGTTGTGGGTTGGCTTTGCCCTACGAGATTGTGGCTATCGGCGATTCCACAACGGCTCCGCGCTATGTAGGGGCAGCCGTGAACGGTCGACCGGTCGGAGATTCATCATACGGAGCCAATGATTCCGGGAACACCGTCAGCATTGTAGATGAGACTTCGCCCTATCTTTATGTTTATTCCGATCAGATTCGAGATGCCCTCCCAATCTATCTGACCAACGACACCATCAATGTCTATAATGAGGGAATTGGCGGCAATCGCACAGACGAGGGCCTTGCCCGGCTGGGCAGTGATGTGCAATCCAAAAATCCTGATCTGGTTATCATTCAATTCGGGATCAACGACTCCGCGCATGACAGCGGTCCAGGCACTCCCTCACGCGTGGCACTTGACTTCGCGGAGCAGTACGGGGCCGACGGCGTACCTAGCGGGGGAGATGATCACCCCTACGTCAGTCGCGGTAACTATACGAGCAATCTGACCGAGATCGTCACGACGTTGCAGGAAGATGGGGTTGATGTTATTCTGATGACCCCCAATCGAATTACCTCCTATGCAACCGTATCTGAGGATCGTCTGACGCAATATGCCCAGGTTGTACGAGATATCGCCGCAGCTCAAGGCGTGCCGCTGGTTGATGTCTGGACGCGCTATACGCAGTACATTGCCGACACGGCAGCGAAATCCACGCTGACGTTGGATGGGGTGCATCCGAACGGCTTGGGGCAGGCACTTGTGTCGCGAATGCTCATTCCCGCTATTCAGGAGCTGACCGACCTGAAGCCGGCGCGGGCAATTGGTCCACGCGACTGGATGGTTGATGTCCCCACGACGACAGGGCTGTCATGGACCCCCGGGGCTGGTTTTTTGTCACACGATGTCTATTTCAGCATAGGTTCGACACCGGCATTTATTGGAAACCAGGTTGGTACTTCATATGCCCCTGGGGTGCTGACAGAAGGAACTTCCTACTCTTGGCGCATTGATGAGGTTACCGCCAGTGGAACCGTGACCGGGTTAGTGTGGACATTCACGACTGATGGCGATACTCCCGTGCTATACTGGGTTGGTGCTGATGGGGACAACTGGACCGCCGAGAACAAGTGGTCGGATGTCGGCTATGGGGAGATAGGAAACCAGACATGGGTTGACGGCGCTAATGCAAGGTTTGAAACCAACGCCACGGTGGTGGTGACGGACAACCTGACGCAGGGAGGGATTACGGTTGATGCCGGCACGCTGACAATTGATCTGAACGCCACCTGTGATATCCTTGGCATGGGCAAGCTGACAGGTGACTTCCTGATCGATTCGGCAGGCGGGCAGCGGCTTAATTTTCGTCATACCGGTGGAGTGGAAGGATCGGTTGAGGTGGTCGGAAACACCGGATCACGACTCTATGTTTTCGAGAATTCGATTTACCCTGTCAATTACAGCATGACAATGGCCGAGTACCTTGTCCTTACCGAGAACGGAATCACACAGACCAACTCTTCTTTTATCATTAACAGCGGCACGCTTTTGGGCTGCCCAGGGGTTAATCATATCGGCTCGTTATCGGGCAGCATCGGGAGTCAGCTTCTTTCATATCCAGACGGCAACTGTAACTGGATTATTGAGCAAGATAGCGATTCAACCTTCGCAGGGGAGATCAAAGACACCAATGTCAACCGCAAGACCAGCATTGAGAAGCGTGGATTCGGCAAACTCACCTTGTTGGGAACCAACACCTACACACGGGGAACAACGATCACGGCGGGATCCCTTCAGTTTGGTGATGGTGGAACGACGGGATTGCTCCCGGGAACGGCGGTTGTCAATAATGGCGAGCTGATTCTCAATCGTTCCGATCCGATCACGCTTTCCCATGCGATCAGTGGTTCCGGGGATGTCTGGCAACGTGGAATAGGGACATTAACTCTCTCTGGCGTCAATACACATACTAGCTGGACGGGCGTGGATGGAGGAGGGACCTTGGAATATATCTCAAAAGATGCGTTTTTGATCGGGACGCATGTTGCGGCCAAGTGCGGTACCATTGATTTCAACTTTGCGAGCACCTACCGCTATATAGGTCAACTTTATCTGGGGGGTATGGCGGGTACATCTCTGGTTACAAACTCCAATGCCGATGCCAATATAGGCTTTATCGGTACTGGCAACGGCGCTAATGCGGTTTATTATGATGCGACGGGCGATCCAGGCATGGCCGTAATCGCCCTCAAGGCTATCCGCTCAACAGCCAGCAGCGCTATCGTTCAACAGGAGTGGGCCATCAGTGACAGCCCGGCGACAGATGTGGATGTGAGATTATCAGGTACGACCAAGGACTATGCCAATACTACCTTTGAAAAGAAACTGGCTGGAACACTTGAAGTGACTGGCAAGATTAACTTTGGACATATCAAAATTCAGGGCGGAATATTGCAGATAGGGAATGATGACGACAACATTGCTGATTCTACAGATGTCGAACTGGTTGGAGCAACGCTGGCTACAGGCGGCTATGACGAAGTCATGGATAGGCTCATTATTACCGGCGGGGGCACAATTGATTTCTCTAATCTTGTATCAAGTGATATCGCTTTTGCCGACAGTAGCGGATCCGACTGGAGTGGTACACTGAGTATTGTGAACTTCAGGTCGTCCGGCGACCAACTCCGCTTTGGCTCGGACGCTAACGGATTGACCTCGGATCAGTTGGAACAGATGTCGATCAATGGCGCCAAAATAAAACTGGATGATCTAGGATATGTCGTTTATCTTTCCAGCGGAACCTGTATTGTTGTTAAGTAAGCTTTGATCCGGAAAACAGTGATGATCTAACCACAATGAACTGAGCGCGACGAAGCCACAACCAAATTAAAAAACTAGCGCACTAACTATTCTGTTTGCGCCAGACCAGTGGGGTTATATCGACCCCAGGGACGGGATCTATTTTTTAAAGCGAGACGGCGTTTCCGAAACAGAAAATAACACGAAAAAAGAATTCTGTTTTTGTGAACGTTTTATTTTTTAGAGCTGGTATAATTTTATTGAATTAGGAAAGGTAATGTACTCTGAATTGAAGTCAGTTGGGCATACGGTTTTTTGGTAAAGAATAAAGAGAGAAAAAACCGGTTTGTTCAGTCTGTCGGGGGGGGGGGGACGGTGATAGTAAGTAGCGGACCGTTCGGGGAACCGTCCCTACCACAACAACGTGTTACTTATTTGTGCAATCCTCAATAGGAATGAGAGAAATCCTTAAAGGGGGAGGGAGATGATGTCGGATCTGGGGTTGAAGAACGAAGGAATAAAACATGTCCGCGTGCGGCTGATGTGTTTAGCCGCGGCATTGGCGGCGGGTTGTTCATGGTCCGCCTTTGCGCAGGGGGTGCCGATGCGGGCGCTTGAGTTGCCGCCGAGTAAAACGAATCCGCGCAACAGCGAGGGCGCATTCGTCACGCTGAAGGATGGGCGCATCTTTTTCGTCTATTCGCACTTCACGGGCGGAGGGGGCGATCACTCTGCCGCTCATCTGGCCGGGCGCTTCTCGTCCGACGGCGGCAAGACGTGGACTCAGGAGGACCAGGTCATCGTGAGGAACGAGGGCGGCATGAACGTCATGTCCGTGAGCCTGCTCCGCCTGCAGAGCGGGGCGATCACGCTCTTCTACCTGCTCAAGAACAGCGAGCAGGACTGCCGCCCTGTCATGCGGCTTTCGGCCGACGAGGGCGCGACGTGGGGCGAGCCGGTCATGTGCATCACGGATGAAGTCGGGTACTATGTGCTGAACAACGACCGTGCGATCCAGCTCAAAAACGGACGGTTGCTTCTGCCGATCTGCGAGCATTGGCCGCAGGGCGCGCCCAAAGCGGACTGGCAGGGAACATTGATGTGCTACCTGTCGGACGACAGCGGCAAGACGTGGCGGCGCAGCAAGACCGCGCAGAAGGGCTATGACGCGGCGGGCAAGCGCATCACCACGCAGGAGCCCGGCGTGGTCGAGCTGAAAGACGGGCGCGTGATGATGTTCATCCGCGCGAGCGGCGGGTGCCAGTATCTGGCGTATTCGTCAGACGGCGGCGACACGTGGAGCGCGCCCGTGGCGTCGGGAATCAAATCTCCGGTCTCGCCCGCCTCGATCAAGCGCCTGCCCTCGACGGGCGACCTGCTGCTGGTCTGGAACGATCACGCCGACATTCCTTCGAGCTTGCGCGGACGGCGCGTGCCGCTGAGCACCGCGATTTCGAAAGACGACGGCAAGACGTGGCAGTGCGTCAAGGTGCTGGAGGGCAACCCCCTAGGCCACTATTGCTACATCGCGATCCACCCCGTGAACGACGCTGTGCTGCTCGGCTACTGCGCGATGTCCAATCTCGCTCACTCGCGCGTCACGCGCGTGCCGGTCGCGTGGCTCTATGCGGACAAGCCGGATATTTGTCTTCACGGTTATTTCAATGACTAAAAGGAACAACATGCGAAAAAGAGTGTATTCGGCTTCCATCACGCCACTCACGGCGGACGGGAGTCTGGACATCAGGGGTCTAAACAAAATCTTCGACCGCAATATCCGCCACGGCATCGACGGGATTTTCATCCTCG
>CAZKZI010000170.1:0-5630 GCA_964557205.1 uncultured Lentisphaeraceae bacterium | reverse complement strand
GAGTATTTGACGAACGGGCCACTCCGAAAAACCGCTCTTCTACGGAATGGGTGCACATTGTTATGACAAACTGCGTTGTAGTCATAATTAAAATTGGCGGATTGTCCGTCCGCCGGTTTTATATTAAACTGCACACCTGTTATGGATCGACTCGCATACCTAATAAGGCGCGTTCTGCTAGTGGTGCCCACCTTTTTGGGAATTACGGTGGTTTGTTTCACACTCACGCGTCTCTTGCCCGGCGGCCCCGTCGAAATCCAGTTAATGAAGATGCGCAATATCGGTGGGTCTGAGAGCCACGGTGAAAGCGGCGTATCGCAGGTTACAAAAGAGTACCGGGAAGCGCTGAGCAAGCAGTTCGGGTTCGACCGGCCGGTCTATGCGCAATATTGGGACTGGCTGGTACACAAACGTATGGGTATGCTCATAAGCTCTTATGACTATCCCAACCGTACGGCCTGGCAGTTGATCTCGTCGCGTATACCGGTCTCTCTGTGGTTCGGCATAACCAGTTTTGTGCTCAGTTATCTGATTTGCATCCCGCTGGGGATCGCCAAAGCCCTGCGTCACCGGCAGACCTTTGACGCTGTTTCCAGCCTGGTTGTGTTTGTCGGTTACGCTATACCTGCCTTTGCACTCGGAATGGTCTTAAAAATGTTGTTCTGCGGCACGGTGGAGGGGTTTGGCGATATCTTCCCTTTGGGCGGGTTTGAGTCCGATTTCGCTTTTGCCCCTTCATTCTGGGAACGGATAGCCGACCGCGCCTGGCATATGGCGTTGCCGGTAACCTGCTACGTTGCCGGCAATTTCGCCATTCTGACACTGATCATGAAAAACTCGCTGTTGGATCAGATCGCCAGCGATTATGTCCGCACTGTCTTGGCTAAGGGCGCCACGCGTAGGCACGCCATCTGGGGGCACGCTTTTCGCAATGCTCTGATTCCGGTAGCCACGGGTTTCGGATCGATCTTAAGCATTCTGTTTGCCGGATCGATAATCATCGAGAGTATTTTCGAGATACCAGGCATGGGCCGTCTGAGCTGGGATGCGCTGATAGGGCGCGATTACGCGGTTTTCATGGCGCTGTTGGCACTGACGTCAGTGATGCAACTGGCAGGCAACCTGCTTTCTGATTTCTGCTACATGCTGATAGACCCACGGATACATTTCGGTAAATGATGAGCATTCATTGGAAATACAAATTGTCGCCTTTGACGCGGAAACGTTTGCAGAACTTTCTGCGTATCCGCCGTGCGCGCTGGGCATTGGCGTCACTGGCGGCGTTGTTTGTAGTCAGCTTGTGCTCGGAGCTGATCTGTAATTCAAGGCCGATATATCTGCGCGTCAACGGCAAGACCCATTTTCCCTTTGTGCAGAAGCTGACGCAAACCGAACTTTTCGGAAAAGGGGGCGAAGCCGGCCGCGTCAATTTCAAGGCGCTGTTAGCCTCTGAAGAATACAAGGCTGACAAAAGTACCCGTGTGATCTGGTCTCCGGTGCCGTTCGGTCCCGGCGATGTGGTAGATGCTGCCAGTCTGCGAGCTTATCGCACGGTACGGATGTCGGTGGTCCCCGAATATCATGTCGGTCGGCTGAACCTGTTGCCAGATCTCGATGCGGTGATGCCAGTGAATTGCGAGGCTTTTTTCCCGGGGGTGCAGGCGGTTGAAGGTCAGCGGCTGGAAGAACATTGGGTTGTGCCTCAAGAGCTTAAGGCCACTTTGGGGAAGCGTTTCGCAGGCAACGAAGACTCGCCCCGTGAATTTGTGATCTACCATGTGTCGCAGGCAGGGCTGCAGGCGCGGATAACATTGCCGTCTGTCGCGGCGCGTCCGAATCCGCCTGTTTCCGTACGCTTGACGTTCCGTCAGCCTGATCCGCCGGATTTGCCTTTCCAGCTTCGTTTCCGCCAGAACTCAGCCGGAGCTGTCTATCCTGAATCGCGTAAAATGTGGGATAAAATCCCTGTTGAGGCCAGGAACGAGGTACAGCAGCTGGCAAAGGATGCCTTTGCCGGCACGGCCCCGCAAAAAGTTATCGAATGGAAGGGCCGCAGCGCTGAGATATCCTGCGCTCTGCACGAGATAGCCTGGCCTTTCCCTCCTGTCAGAGGGCATTGGATGGGCATAGACTCTGCCGGACGTGATGTATTCGCCCGTGTCCTATACGGCATGCGTACCGCCATAGCGTTCGGCTTGATCCTGGCTGTGTGGGCGATGGTTTTCGGTCTATTGATCGGCTCACTGCAAGGCTATTTCGGAGGTTGGGTTGACATGGCCGGGCAAAGACTGACTGAGATTTGGAGCGCTTTGCCATTCCTGTACGTGATGATTTTTATTGGTGCCGCTTTGGGACGCAGTTTTATGCTGCTTTTGATATGCTACAGCCTTTTTAATTGGATCGGAGTCTCCTATTACATGCGGGCGGAATTCTTGCGTTTGCGATCACGTTCTTTTGTAGAGGCGGCGCGTTGTCAGGGATTATCCGCGCCGCGAATCATATTGTTCCACATCCTGCCTAACGGCTTGACGCCATTGATCACGCTTTTTCCTTTCAGCCTGATCGGCGCTATCGGTTCGTTGGCGGCTCTTGACTTTCTTGGTTTCGGCCTGCCGCCGCTCTCGCCGAGCTGGGGCGAGTTGCTGCAGCAGGCGCGGCTGTTCCGTTGGGCGTGGTGGCTGATCCTGTTTCCATCGGCAGCGCTGTTTATTGTGATGCTTTTAGCCGTGCTTGTCGGAGAGGGTTTGCGCGACGCTTTTGATCCGCGCCAGCAGAGTCGAATGGAGTGATTACGCCGATGTTGCTTGAAATCAGAGACTTGCATGTGGAGTTCGAGACGGACGGGGTTGTAACGCGGGCTGTGGAAGGGGTTTCTTTGAGCCTTGAACGCGGTCAGGTGCTGGGGCTTGTCGGCGAGTCCGGCTGCGGAAAATCGGCTACCGCCATGAGCGTGCCGCGACTTTTGCCGATGCCGCCTGCGCGCATCACGCGCGGCAGCATACGTTTTGACGGAAAGGAACTGCTCTGCATGCCGGTCGGCGATCTGCGCCGGTTGCGCGGCGCGCGCATAGGCGTGATCTTTCAGGATCCTATGACATCGCTCTCGCCGCTGCACCGTATCGGGAGCCAGCTCGCGGAGGTCATAAGGCTGCACAGGGAAGTGTCGCGCGGTGCTGCCCGGGCATTTGCCGTCGAATGGCTGGACCGCGTAGGCATACCGGATCCGTCCTCAAGAGTGGATGCCTACCCGCACGAGCTTTCCGGCGGCATGCAGCAGCGCGTGATGATCGCCATGGCTCTGATTTTGGAGCCGGACCTGATCATCGCGGACGAACCGACGACAGCTTTGGATGTCACGATACAGGCACAGATTCTGTCTGTCATGCGTAAACTTCTGCATGAACGCGCCGGACTTTTGCTGATCACCCATGATATGGGCGTCGTGTCGCAGATGGCCACGCATGTCGCTGTGATGTATGCCGGGCAGATCGTCGAGCAGGCCGAAGCCGGTGTCTTCTTCAAGAGACCACTGCATCCATATTCGGTGGCTTTGCTGAATGCCATGCCATCGATAGCCACGCGCGGACAGCGACTCAAGGCCATTCCCGGCCAGGTTCCGTCCATGGGTAATTTTCCGCCCGGATGCCGGTTCCACGACCGTTGCCCTGTGGCGCGGGAGGAATGCTCACGCTTGCCGCCCGCGCTGATTGAGGTTGGGCAAAGGCTGGTGCGTTGTCCATATACCTGATGTTGTTTAAAACGGTTTTCAAGGGAGGCGAGTATGAATACGATCAAGCGCAGGGGTTTTTTAAAAATGACTGCCGGGCTGGTTTCTGCTTTTCCGGCGGCGGCAGATGACAGAGACATTCCCGCAAGGAATAAGCGACCGGTTTTTGGCGCTTACGACCGGGTCAGGTTGGGCGGCACCGGTATTGCGACGTCAAGATTGTGTTTCGGCACAGGATACAAGGCTTTCAACCGTGTCTCGGAGCAGACCAGACTGGGGCGTGCGAATCTTGTGGCGTTGCTGCGCGCCGGATACGAGCGCGGCATACGGTGTTTCGATTCGGCCGATCTCTACGGAACGCATGGTCACCTTTCTGAAGCCTTAAAGCCTTTTCCCCGTGACAGCTACACCTTGATCTCGAAAATATGGTGGCGTAAGGGTGGTGTGCCGGAGGAGGACAAGACAAACGTGACGAGTCAGGTGGAGCGTTATCTGAAGGAACTGACAACTGATCATATCGACATTGTGCAACTGCACTGTCTTGACAGCGGGGCTTGGGCCACTGAAATGGCGGAAATGATGGCTGCGCTGGACACCTGTAAGCAGGCCGGTAAGATCAGGGCGCATGGGGTATCTATACACGGTCTGGCGGCCTTGCAGGCCAGCTCTGGCGTTTCTTGGCTTGATGTGGCGCATGTGCGTATTAATCCTTTCGGTGCCAAGATGAACGGACCGGTTGAAGAGAACATGCGTGTCATCGCGGAATTGCACAAGCAGGGCAAAGGGGTGATAGGCATTAAAATTTTGGGTGAAGGCACTTTTGCGCAAGATAGCGACAAGGTCAACGAATCTTTGGCGTTCGCCCTGAAAAGCGGATGTGTGGATATGCTTGACATCGCGTTTATGAATTCCGGGCAGATCGACGATATCGCTATGAGAATCGCCAAGGTTTAGCGAAGCTGCGCCTCAAACCGACAAGTGGCGCGCAGCAATGATAGTGAAGAGTGAAAGAGTGAAGAGAGGGAAGTTAGGAGTCAGGAGTTAGGCGGGAAGAGCGGTGCGCGGCTGGGTATTGGCTTCTAGTTTACCGTTCACCTCTTACCATTTACCTTTTACTGATTGCCTGCCGCTGAATCATGCATCTGTTCGTTTTCTCCCCGCCCATTAACCCAATGTCAGGCAGCCTGATGGCTGAAAAACACACCCAATAAAAACACATAAAAGTAGGGAATTCTAATTGTCGTTGACTACCTCGAAACAAAACGGTTCAAGGTTCATGACAATCCTACGAAGTAGGCTTTATGTAGTCTATCGGCACCTTACATCGGCAGCGCGCGGCACATTATGGAGTGCCGCACGTCCGCGCTGGGCGGTCACGTGCATCGCTGCGATACGTGCGGCGCCGAGGTGCCAGTGTACAACTCCTGCCGCGACCGGCACTGCCCCACCTGCCAGACCCTGCGCAAGCAGCGCTGGCTGGAGCAGCGCCGCATGGAAGTGCTGCCCGCGCCGTACTTCCACGTGGTGTTCACGCTGCCGCATGCCCTGAACCCGCTGATCGCCGCCAACCGCGCGCTGCTGCTCGGCGAGTTGTTCGGCGCTGTCAACTGGGTGCTGCAGCGCTTTGCCGTTGATCCGCAATGGAAGCTGCACGGGCAACTCGGCTTCGTCGCCGTCCTGCACACCTGGACGCAGCGGCTGACGGCCCATTACCACCTGCACTGCCTGGTGGCCGGCGGCGCCTGGAACGCAAAAGAGGGTGTCTGGCGATCTTCGCACAGCCGTTACCTCTTCGGCAAGGACGTGCTCGCCGCGTGCTTCAAGGCCCGGTTCATCAAGCGCCTCGAAAGCCTGCGCGCCCGCGGGAAGCTGCGCTTCGGGGGCGGGGCCTCCGCGCTGGCGG
>CAZKZI010000169.1:1880-5829 GCA_964557205.1 uncultured Lentisphaeraceae bacterium | reverse complement strand
ATGGCGGGGACCGAGGAGAGAGCATGACGCTACGGGGTATGGGTCGATGCGCACGGGCATGACGCTTCGACATACGGGCGATGCGCACGAGCTCGTTTTCTCGCTAAAGCGAGATGGCGCCGGAATACCGGCTAAACGATCAAAGTGCGCCCTGCCCGTATGCGCTTCGCTTTTAGGGGATGGCGGGGACCGGGTGAGTGGACGAAGTGCGCTCTGCCCGTATGCTTTTCGCTTTTTTTGGAGGGGAGGCAGGGACCGGGGGACTCAGGATGCAGGGCTCCGGACTGGACGACTCATTCTGACTCCTGTCTCCTGGATTCTTTGCGATTCTACAAAGTTGTATCGCACCCTTTCATGACTCGGCGGCAAAAGTTAGCTTTGTAAGGATCGGCGGGTCGGGTATAATGTTTCTCAACCATGCGGGATGAACAAGAAATAATCGGATTGGGGGATGTCGGGTTGCTGGCACCTACGTTGGCGACGGATGAACTGACGGAGCATGCGATTCCCGGACAGGGCATTCCGCTACTGGCGGACGGTGACAGCAATACTAACGTGGATTTAGAGTGGGCGCTGGGGGTGATCGATGCTGGGACACCGGGGTTGGCCGCGCGCGCGGCTGAGGTTGAGACTGTCTCCGGGCTGATACGTGACTGGTTCAGAAAGGATACGCTCGACAAGATTATGGGGAGGACAGGGACAGACACGGAACGGATCGGACGTGCGTGGCTGTTGACGGGAGGCAAACGTTGGCGTCCGCTGCTGACGGCCTCGGTCTTCGAGGTGTGCGGTGGAGAGATCGCGCGGATCAGGGAAGCTGCGGTTGCGGTCGAGTGTTTCCACAAGGCTTCTTTGGTGCATGATGATATCGAGGACAATGACGACGAACGCTATGGTTTGCCGACAGTCCACAACGAGTACGGAGTTCCGGCCGCCATCAACGCGGGCGATTATCTGATAGGCGAGGGATACCGTCTGTTGGCCGAGTCGGATTTCTCTGACGCGGTACGTGCGGAAATGGTGCGCGTGGCAGCACACGGCCACCGAGAGTTGTGTTTGGGACAGGGCGAGGAGCTGGCTTTTTGCCGCAAACCATCATCGGTATCCGAAACGGCGGTGCTTCGCATCTATGAGCGCAAGACCGCGGCGGCCTTTGAAGTCGCGGTCTTGCTGGGGGCAGTGGCCGCTGGAGTAGACTCCGAAACCCGCGAGCAGCTTTCCGCATTCAGCCGTGCGGCGGGGATCGCTTATCAGATACGGGATGACATAGAGGATTTCCGTTCGGTGCAGGGACGCGCCGCAGACATGCTTTCGATGCGCCCCACGGTGTTTCTGGCAGCCGCTTGTGTCTGTGACCACCCGGGGGTCGGCACGACATTGGACGCGGTTTGGGGCGGTGTAGATCCGGACGCCCGGCACAAACTGATAGAGGCCGTCAGCGAGGCCGGTCTGCATCGCCGTGTCGAGCTACTGTACGCGCACTACCGCAACGAGACTGAACGGGTTCTGGCGTGTGTTCAACATGTCGGGCTCAACCGTCTTTTGAGGCGGATCACGGGACGCATGTTCAAAAGATAGTAACGGAAAATATTTACAGGGGGCTGCTTTATGCAGCCATACGCCGCGTTTTAGACTCAAACGTTTTCGCTGTCTTCACGGTGCTTGTCGCGGCATGCCGAGCAGTAGAAGTAGGGCTTATCCCATGTGGTTTCCTCTTCACATCCGCAGGTGTCACAGACACGCACCTGCTTGCGGTGCTCGTCCCGGCAGTTCGAACAGAAAAAGTCCGGCCCCGCCCAAGTCGTGCTTTCCTCGGCGCCGCAATTTTTGCAGGCACGCATCTGCTCTTCGCGGATAAGGCGTATGTTCGGGGCATGCTCATCGAGGAAAATCGGCGGCAAGTCCTGTATGCCCGGGGTTGTCAGGAGCATGGCACTGGTCAGGAATTTCCCGTCCAGGTTGTTCATGCCGACTATTTGAACGCGTTTGCCCATAGAACGCACGCGTTTTAACAGAGGGATATAGTCTGCGTCGCCGCCGATGATGGTGGCAACGTCATAAACGCCGGGGATGGCAGCATAGTAGAGCATCGAAGCGGCAAGCGCCACGTTGACCCATTTGTCATCGGGACGCGCGTGCGGTTCACGTCGGAAATCGATATCGAGGATTTCAGTGTCGTAGGCGCATTGCAGCGCGAGAAATTCATAGAAAGCCTTCTGCTTTGCCGGGTTGTAGCCCTGCTTATTGACAGGGATCGTGCCGAAGTAATTGGTGCGCACGACATCTACTTCGGTATCAAGCACATCCGCTATGGAATGGGCGATGATATCGGGAATACGCTTATAATCAATTTCGAAACCGCTCTCTTCACCCAAGGACTCGAAGAGTACCTGACGGCTATGATACAGCCAGCTGCCGTCTACAAAAATCATTGTTTTAACCGACATAACTATTACCTTTTCTCTCTAAGTTTATTTTCAGTATTTCCGCGCAATAGCGCGGTATCCCCAAGCTCTTGAAGAACCACCAACTATCTCAAAACCTAGCGCACTTGTCTAGTATGAAACCGCGACTTTCAGGACGATCTTTTTGACTGATGCGCTTTTGTCGGTCTGTCTGCAAGGCATATGGGCATCTTCGGGGAAGAACACTGCGAACATGCCCTTGCGCATTTTGATCAGAGAGCAGGCGCCCTCATAAAAACCGGCATCGATTTCAGGGTCGAACTGCGTGACATTCTTCAAATCAGACAGCGGCGCGTAACCGATCGACTCTTCGCCGTCGGCAATAAACTGGATATCGATATATTTGCGGTGCGCTTCATGTCGGCCTTCCTGCACCGGCTTGGTTTTATACGACTGAGTCAGCGCGAAAAGGCTGTCTCCTGACAATTCCGTGCGGCCGTCAGCGGCTGTATGGTTGCGGCTATCCTTGAGAAAAGCGAAAGCGGACTTGAAGAGCGGGTGGAGGCTTTCGTAAGCCGCACTGTTTTCGATTACATCAACGATCATGAGTGTTTTCCTTGTTTGAAGTGTGCGTTTGATAATTTCTTGTCTTAGCCAGAAAGCGCACGATTCCGGGTATGGTTTTTAGCATGGTGTCCCGGCACCGCCGGTAGTCTTCCAAAGATCCGCTATAAGGGTCGTCGACATGGCTGCTTTTTGGGAGAGCTTCCGAATCGAATGCGATCAAAAGGTGGAGCTTGCCGTCGGACTCAGGAAAACGTGCGGCTATCTGCTGCATGTGGGCGTCGGTCATAGTTAGAATCACGGTTGATTGCCGGACAAGCTGTGCGGAAAGCGGACGGCTGAGATGTGCGCTCAGGTCACAGCCTACCTCGGCCGCGGCCTTTACGGCGTTAGCCGATGCCGGGCAACCTTCAACTGCGAATAACCCGGCCGAAGCTATGCGCCACGGCGATTCAAGTGGCAGGGCTTTGCGCAACAACGCCTCAGCCATGGGGCTGCGGCAGACATTGCCGGTGCAAACGAATAGGACAATATCACTCATGTGCGCTTATTCCGGCATCAGCACACGCCACGGTATGGTTCCGGTTTTCTTAGTTTTAATAGATATGGTCGTGGCAATCATGCCAAGGGGCGCGTCCGGCGGCGTGATGTCATCCGGTCTGGTTGGCGGGTCTTTTAAAGCAGGCGGAAAATGCAGGTCCGGGTTTGGCGTTTCGGCACGGGCGACGGCCGCTGCCGGCTTGTCAGTCGGCGGGAGCAGCGTGTCGGCTTTTGTTGCCGCGAAGGTGGCAACCGCAGTAGCCGGAGGCTCGGCCACAGGTGCGGGCGGCACTGCGGCCGGCGCTGGCGCTGGCTTCACGGTCACCGCTGCGGGCGGCACTGCGGCCGGTGCTGGCGCGGGCTTAACGGTCACCGCTGCGGGTAACACTGCGGCCGGCGCTGGCGCTGGCTTCACGGTCACCGCTGCGGGCGGCACTGCG
>CAZKZI010000169.1:0-1780 GCA_964557205.1 uncultured Lentisphaeraceae bacterium | reverse complement strand
GCCGGCGCTGGCGCTGGCTTCACGGTCACTGCTGCGGGCGGGGTCTTTGCGGCTGTTTCGGCCGCCTTCTTATGCTCTTCCTTGACGGTTACGAGTTCTTTTTGCAACATTGCGCTATGCTCCTGCATCTGCTTGAACGCTTCACGCAACTTTCCCATCTCATTATCTTGTGAGGCGACACGGTCATGGACTTTGGCGGCGATCTCGCTGACGCCTTCGAGTTTTTTATCCATGCTGGCCTGCAGGTCTGAAGTGGCGCGGGAGATCTGGCGCACCGATTCTTCGATGATCGGCGATGTCTGTATTACTGGTGCCGGTGCCGGGGCAGGCGCAACACGCTGAGACAAGGCCACGTCCAGCAGCTTGTTCTGAACTTCCGACATATTGCGCAGCATGAAAATGCCTGCCGTCAGGAAACCGGTCACCACCACGCCCATAAGGACAGCGAAAAAAACCGAAAGCTGTATCACGCGTTTGCGGGCAGCGGCTCGTTCGGCTTCGATATAATCCTGAAAGGCTTTCAGAACCGGGAAAGACTCCGCATTGGCGTGGGAAGCCGCGTTATACATGGCGACAAGCTGGCCGCCGCCCTTGCCGACCTCATAGTTGGGATTATCTGGGTCGTGTTTTGGAGGTATCTCACTCATGTGCACAAGGATAGATTATTTGAGGCAGTGATAAAAGGGAAAAAACAATAGGGGGCTGGCCAGATGTGTGTTTCACAATAGTTGAAACATACCCAGGATTCAGGATTCATGATTCAGAATAATAAAAGCGCACCTCGGGCCAAGCCGCGGTTTCGTTTTGCCTCTGTGCGTGCGGAGCGTGTATGATAAGGGCATGAAATTACTTGTGACCGCAGGACCGACGCGCGAACATCTTGATCCGGTGAGGTTTTTAAGCAACCGTTCGACCGGGCGCATGGGCTTTGCCGTGGCGGCGGCCGCTGTCGAACGCGGCCATGCGGTGACGCTGGTGGCAGGGCCGGTCGAGTTGAGCGCGCCTGCCGGAGTGAAGCGTGTGGATGTGGTTAGCGCCCGGGAGATGCTGGAGGCGGTTGAGCAATATCTGCTTGAACATGACGCGCTCGTCATGACCGCCGCAGTGGCAGACTGGCGTCCGAAGACATGCAGCGAAGTTAAAATTAAAAAGTCCGTCATGAATGATGTGATCGAACTTGAACCGAACCCGGACATACTCCAGACGTTGCGGCCGCTAAAAGGCAAACGCATTTTTGTGGGGTTCGCCGCCGAGACCGGTGATACGGAGGCTGAAGCCAGGCGCAAGCTGGAAGAAAAGGGCGTGGATCTGATAGTCGCCAATGATGTCGCCATGCCGGATGCGGGGTTCGCGGTGGAGACAAACCGCGTGACGTTGTTCAGCAAGGAAGGAGAGCCGGTTACGCTGCCGTTGCAGAGCAAGCTCGATGTCGGCCGCGCCCTGATCGCGTGGATCGAGGAGAGAGCATGACGGCGCTACGGGGTATGGGTCGATGCGCACGAGGGGACGCTACGGGGTATGGGTCGATGCGCACGAGCTCGTTTTCTCGCAAAGCGAGATGGCGCCGGAATACCGGCTAAACGATCAAAGTGCGCCCTGACCCACACCCGCTTCGCTTTTAGGGGATGGCGGGGACCGAGGAGAGAGCATGACGCTACGGGGTATGGGTCGATGCGCACGAGGGGACGCTACGGGGTATGGGTCGATGCGCACGAGGGGACGCTACGGGGTATGGGTCGATGCGCACGAGCTCGTTTTCTCGCAAAGCGAGATGGCGCCG
>CAZKZI010000168.1:0-5942 GCA_964557205.1 uncultured Lentisphaeraceae bacterium | reverse complement strand
ACGCTCGCGGCCAATCTCAACTCGTCGGCCACGTCGATTACGAGCGACTGGTTTGTACGTCTGAGGAAGGCCACGACGGATCGGCAGCAAATCATGATCGCCCAGGTTCTCACGTTTGCGGTGGGGTTGGCGGGCATGGTCGGCGCGTTGATTCTGGCGAATGTGGACATCCGCGCGGTGTATGACCAGTTCCTGAAGTTCATCGGGATTCTGACGAGCGGGCTCGCGTGCCTGTTCATGCTCGGCATCTTCGCGCGGCGCGTGGGCGCGGCGGCGGCGCTGGCGGGACTCGTGGCGAACTACGTGGTGTGCATCGGCCTGGATCAGGCGGAACTGTCTTGGAAGCCGCACCTGTTGCTCTACGGCGCGATCGGGATTCTGACCTGCCTTGTGACAGCACTGGCAGTGAGCGTGTTTTTCCCGAACCGCAAGACGGGTATCGACGAGCTGGTTTGGAAGCGGGGAGAAAAGGTTTGATCGGCCTGACGGCCGGGTTTCAGGGTTACGTTGAACGTGGGCGTTTGGTAGGGGCGGCTCCCCGAGCCGCACGCGGCGCGTTCGGGGAACGCGCCCTACCCAAGAGGTGAAAAATGACAAAGACATTGGTGAAAAATCCGCAGGCTATTCGTCTGGGAGTGATCGGGATGACCGAGGGCAACGGGCATCCGTATTCATGGAGTGCGATCATCAACGGGTATGATCGTGAACGGATGACGAAGGAGTGTCCGTTTGCGGGAATACCGGTTTATCTGAATGCGAAACCGGCAGAGGCCTTCGGCATTGAAGGCGTAGCCGTGACGCACATCTGGTGCGATGACCGCAAAGATGCGGAACATGTGGCGCAGTGTTCGCTGATCCCGCACTTGGTCGATACACCGGAGGCGATGATCGGAGAAGTGGATGCGGTGCTGATTGCGACCGACATCGGCGGTGAACATGTGGAACGGGCGCGGCCGTTTGTTGAGGCGGGGGTGCCGGTCTTTATCGATAAGCCGCTGTGCGACAACGCGGCGGATCTGGCGGTGTTTGAAAACTGGGTGGCCGGGGGCGCGGCGATTCTCTCATCGAGTTCCACCCGTTTTGCCGTGGAGTATGCGCTTTACCAGAACCCGAACGCGCCGCTCGGCGAGTGGCGGTTCATCGCCATGCCCATGGCGAAAAAATGGGAGACCTATGGCATTCACGCGCTGGAGGCGGTGTACAGCATCACGGGGCCGGGCTATGTGTCGGTGCGTAACTCAGGTACGGCCGAGCGGAATCTGGTGCACTTGAAGCATCGTTGCGGGGCGGATGTGGTCATCGCGTGCGGCAAAGGAATTGTCTATGGCGGCGCGATGGCGCTGTGCGGAGCCACAGGAAACACCACGGTGGTCACGAAAGACACGTTCGCGAGCTTCAAGGCGCAACTGGTTGAATTTTCAGGGTACCTGAAGAGTGGGGTGAGGCCGTATCCGTTCAGCGATACGGTGGAGCTGATGCGGCTGGTGATCGGCGGTATCGAGAGCAGAGATCAAGGCGGTGTGGAGATTGTGTTATGAGAAAGACAGCATGTTTCTGGGTAATGATCGCGCTGACAGGCGCGTTGCCGGCATTGGCGCTGCAGGTTCTGTATACGGCGGAGGGCGACAGCACGATGGCGATGGACCAGCTAACTGATGACGGGGCACAGGATGGCGCCTTCACGCAGACCTGGTCGAACAACACCAAGACCGCCTCGGCCAATGTCTATGTCAGCAATAATATATCATTATTCGGTACCAATGTATTCAGGTTCAACCAAACAATTAATTATCTGAACACGATCGATATCCCGAATTCCACTACTTTGGGTTCGGCCTTCACGTTGGCGGCTTTTGTGTGACCCGACAGTGTTTCGGTCAGGAAGCGCATTTTCAGTACTTATCCTTCGGCTGGGCTTACTGACAACCGGCTTATTTTCGACTACGGCAGCGAGCTTGACGGCATGCGGCTGGCCATCAATGGTTTAAACGTCAAGCCATCACCTGCTGTTACCATTCCACCATCCGTTTATAGCCATCTGGCAGCGACCTATGACAACGGTGCGGTTAAATTGTACTTAAATGGAAAAGAAGTGGGAAGTGGCACGGCTGGATCGGGCACTCCGATTATCGATAACTATGCCAACTGGCGTATTCAGGTGGGTGAAGATTGGCTGTGGGGCTCTGGTAATATCGATCAGACGATCGGTTACATGGACGATATCCTGATCTATGACCGCGCGTTATCTTCGAACGAGATCGCGGAAGTGGCCTATTATGGCGCGAGTGTCTACTTCTCAGGGCACCTGATTCATCCCGGGATTTTATACACGGCCGAGGGCGACACCACCAACGCGACGGATAAATTGATCAGTGACAATTCGCAGGACGGCCTGTTTTCTTGCACCAACGTGACTGTCAGTGCCGGCAATCCTAAGTTCGGCGACTGTGCATTCAACTTCAAGCCTCCTGCCAGCACTGAAGATGATCTTCAAACGATTGCGTTGCCTGGTTCTAAATCCCTCGGAGCGCGGTTTACGCTGGCCGCCTATGTGGATTCCACCTCTTTTGCCAAGCAGCGGCTCTTCAGCAGCTACTCGGGTGGTGGTCTTGTCACTGAGAGCATACTGATTTTTGAATTTGATCCCGACGGTACTTCTGGTTTTTCCATGCGTATTAATCACGATAGCACAACGGTCACGGCCACGGCCACTTTCGCGGACGGAGACTATCACCACCTGGCAACGACCTATGACGACGGTGAGCTGAGACTCTATCTGGACGGCACGCAGGTCGGCATTGGGACAAACGGCTCTGGTGTCATATCAATGAGCGTAGACCTGCGGGTTGGCGAAGACACGGGTGGACCCTCTAACGAGCAACTGACAGGCGATGTGGACGATATTGTTTTCCTGCGTACGGCGTTGAGCCCCAGCGAGATGGTCCTCCTGATGGAGAAAGGTGCCCAGCAGTTTTTAGCCCCGCCGCCACCGCCGCCGAAAGGGACGCTGATTCTCGTATATTAGCCACATTGGGCGATATACAAGGAGGCACAATGGGTAACCGAACGCGACGTCAAGAGGTCAGAGGAAACAATACATGATGAAAACAGCCGTTTCTCGACGCACTGTGTTGAAGTTGGGGGGTGCCGGATTGGTCTGTGTCTCGCCCTTGTGCCACTCGTTAGGACAGGGAAAGACGGCGGTGCGAGCTGACTCGTTGCGACACACGAAGATAACCGGGTTGTTGCACAACGAAGATTGCACTAACTTTTTCGCCTATCAGGATTTTCCGGCGGGGAAGGCCGGCGAGGTTGTGGACCGTTATGTTGACGTGCTGGCTGACGCCGGTGTGAGCGTGCTGATGTGCAACACGAATTCGCGGCGAACGAACTACCGCAGCAAAGTCTGGGAGGCCTACTGGGACGGGTACGATCCAAACGGTTCCGACGAACAGCCTTTTTTTGCGGCGGTGTCGCCAGAGCAGCGTAAGAGCTATCGTAAATGGGTGGGGAATATGCTCGCCGTCCACAATGAAGGCGTGGACTATCCAGCGCGTGTTATTGAGCGTTGCCGTCATCGCGGTATCGTGCCTTGGATATCCATACGCATGAACGACGTCCACAACAACGACAACCTCGATCATCCGTTTCACAGTGCGCTGTGGCGCAAACCTGAATTCTTCCGCCAGGGGCATCCTGGTTACTTCGCCCGCGCGCTGGACTACGCCCATGCGGAGGTGCGGGATCACTATCTGGCGCTGATCAAAGAGACGCTCGAACGCTACGATATCGCAGGCTTGGAACTGGACTTTATGCGCGAGCCTTATCTGTTCAGCAAAGGCAGGGAACAGGAGGGGCGGCAAATCCTGACTGGGTGGCTGCGGGAGATTCGCACACTGGCCAAGGCCGCTGCTAAACGACGCGGCCATGCAGTGATGCTGGGCGTGCGCGTTCCCTCCTCGCCTGACACCGCGCTTGGACTGGGACTCGACGCTCCGGCGTGGGCCCGGGAGGGGCTGGTTGATCTTGTGGTTGTCACGCCTCGCTGGGCCACATTGGATTTCGCTATGCCGCTTGAGAAGTGGCGTGGGCTTTTGGGTGACCGGGTGACGCTGGCTGGCGGCTTGGAGGTGCTTTATCGCCCTGATCCCGCCTCATCGCCGCGGGTGGTGACTCCAGATGAGGCCCGCGGTGCCGCACTTGCTGTCCTTTGGAGCGGAGCGGATGCGGTTTACCTGTTCAACTTTTTTCAGACCTCCCATCCAGGTTGGCCTATTCCTGAATATCAACGCACGCTCAAATCGTTCTCGTCCCTTAAGGAACTCCTGAAGCATTCGCGCCGTCACGCTGTGACCTACCGCGATGTCACCTTTCCAGATGAGGACTACCACGCTCCGCTACCAGCCAGCGGAACAAGCCTTTCGTTCAGCTTGCCGCTGGGTCCTGCGCCAGTGGCAGGCTGGCGAATCGAGACGGCCATCGAGTTTGTCGCTTCGGTTGCGGAGGATAAGCCTCCACGTGTTTCCATCAACTCGGTCGCCGGCAAACTTCTTGGCTGTGACACCTTGAAGAGCGGAAACCGTCTCGCGATTCATGCCTTCCCCCTGACGGTTCTGTCCGGTAAAAACCGCGACGTTATCACCGTTATGGCAGCCGCGACGGAACCCGTCACAGTCCGGAGGGTGGAAGTGGAGATCGGCGATAACACCACGAAATGACATTTTTTTATGAACGTTCTTGAAACAGTAGCGTCCCATCAGTCTTCGCCAAGGCTAGGCCCGGACATGTAGGACGCACAGGCTGTTAGCTTTTTAGGCTGTAGGCTATTAGGTTAAATGCAACTGGCGCGTATGTTTCAATAAGCAAACGGTATTTTGTGTAAAAAGGCGCATTTGCTTGTTTTGCGCATCAAAATCGTTACTTCGGACAGGGTCTAATTACCCAGCCTAACGCGCCTATCCCGCCTAGTTCTGCTTACGCCAGGCGGACGGGGTCATGCCGGTGGCGCGTTTGAAGTGGGACGCGAAGTGTTGGGAGGAGCAGAAGCTCAGGGCATGCGCGATGCGGGTGATGGGGTGTCGGGTTTTTCGCAGACGGAGTTTAGCCTCGTCGAGGCGGCACGTAATCAGGAAGTGATGGGGCGGCAGGCCGGTGAGGAGCTTGAACTGGTTGATGAATTGCGAGGGCGAGAGCGCGACCTGATGCGCGAGAGTGTCGATGGCGTACAGGTTTTCGGGGGACTGCCGCATGGTTGCGACGATCTCGCCGATGCGGTCCGCGTGGGAGGGCACGGACTTCTGCCGGAAAGTCTCCAGCAGGCCGGTGACAAGGCTCATGCAGGTCGTGGTCATGCAGAGTGTGCGGTAGCTTCCCTGCAAGGCCTCGTAGGCACGGAACAGCTCGATGAAGTCGCGTTTGATCGGGTCGGTATTGGTCGTTAAATGCGTTGGAAGCTGGTGGAGCCGGGCGCGGATATCGGCGCTTTCCGCCTTGGTGAAACGGAGAAAACGGCCTTGCGGTTTTTCGGTCCGCAATATCATGACGTACAGGACGGTGCCTTTCGGATAATCCAACATCCGGTGGGCATCCTCCGGATTGTTGAGGAATACGTCGCCCGCCAGGATCGTATGTTGTGTGTTATTATTTTCGAGGATAAAAGAACCACGCAGACAGAGGCCGATCTCGAAGCAGCCTTTGTGGCAGTGGGGGGGGACCGGCGCCAGGCGTCGCTTGTACCGTATAAAAGAGAGCACGGGCACATCCGGTATGCCGACCTTAACCAGATCAAGCACCCGGCAGTCCGGTGAGTCGGAATACCTTGCTTTCGAGTTTATTACAAACATAACGCCGTCATTTCACGTATAAAAAGATACCATATCTGCGCGGTGCGGCGCATCAGGAATAGTATAAAAATAGAATTCTATTTTTGTGACCGTTTTGTT
>CAZKZI010000167.1:0-5962 GCA_964557205.1 uncultured Lentisphaeraceae bacterium | reverse complement strand
TTCGGTTCTGACCGTGGACGGCGGCTGGACAGCGGGATATTCGAGGGATTTCTAATGGCAATGAAAAAGAGTAAAGCTAAAGCCACGTCACCCATGAAACGCAAGCAGGCGCTTGCCCTGTACCGGACCATGCTGACGATCCGCTTGACGGAAGAGCAACTGTTGCGAGCCCACCAGCGCGGCTTGATTCACGGGGCCTGCCACACCTATATCGGCGAGGAGGCGGTCGCGACGGGGGTCTGCGCGCATTTGCGGCCAGAAGACGCCATATTCAGCACCCACCGCGGACATGGGCACGCGTTAGCCAAGGGTCTCGATCCGCACAGGCTGATCGCCGAATTGCTTGGCCGCGTGACCGGGTGTTCCGGCGGGCGCGGCGGGAGTATGCACCTCTTCGCCCCAGAGATTGGGCTCATGGGTACCAGCGGCATTGTCGCCCCCTGCATCCTTCAGGCCGTCGGCGCGGCGTATGCGGCCAAGCTGGCCGGCAACGGCTGCGTGGCCGCCGCCTTTTTCGGCGACGGTGCCTCCAACAACGGTGCCTTCCACGAAGGGCTGAACATGGCCGGCATCTGGAAGCTGCCGGTGCTGTTCGTCTGCGAGAACAACCAGTACGCCACCGAAATATCGATCCGCTACTCCGGCGCCAACCCCGACATCGCCGCCAGGGCCGCCGCCTATAACATCCCGGGGGTATCGGTGGACGGCAACGATGTTCTGGCGGTCGCAGCGGCCGCGGAGGAGGCCGTACGCCGTGCGCGCGCCGGCGAAGGCCCCACGCTGATTGAGTGCCGCACTTACCGCACGCGGCCGCATGCCGAGGGGATGGGCGACTATACCTACCGCACGCGGGAGGAAGTCGAGGCGTGGAGGTCCCGGTGTCCGATCAAGAGCCTGCGCAGCCGCCTGATCGAGGCGGGTATTGCCACGGAGGCGGAACTCGCGGCCATCGAGAACGAACTCAAGGATGCCGCCGCCGCCGCGCTGAAGTCAGCCGAGGCGGATCCGTATCCCGAACCGTCCGAGGCCGTGCGCCATGTCTATGACGAAACGCCTCCGACCCCGGATCCGGAAGTGCCGCCAGGCTCGCGGGAGATCAATTTCATCCGTGCGACGCTCGAAGCCTTGGCCAGCGAGATGGACCGTAATCCGGCGATTTTTGTGATGGGCGAAGGCATCGGAGAGCGCGGGGGCAACTTTGCCACGACGGCTGGACTCTACGAAAAGCATGGCCAGGTGCGGCTGTGCGACACGCCCATCTGCGAGCGCGGTTTCATCGGCCTTGCGTGCGGCGCCGCCATGGCCGGGGCGCGGCCGGTCGTGGATTTCATGTTTGCCGATTTTATCCTCGACGGCGTCGGCGAGATCGTCAACCAGATCGCTAAGATGCACTACATGAGCGGCGGGCGGCTGAAGATGCCGGTGCTCCTGCGCGGCTGCGTCGGCATCGGCCATTCGGCGGCCACGCACCATTCCGGCATGTATGCCGCGATGTACGCGCACTTCCCCGGCCTGCGGGTCGTTATGCCCTCCACGCCGTACGATGCCAAGGGGCTCTTCCTGCGTGCCCTGCGGTGTAATGATCCGGTTTTGTTTCTTGAGCACCGCGAGTTGATCGGCTTCAAGGGACCGGTGCCGGAGGGAGACTACGAGATCGAATTCGGCAAGGCGGCGGTCGTGCGCGAAGGCCGGGATGTGACCGTGGTGGCGCTGGCCATGATGGTACACCATGCGTGCAAGGCGAGCGAGGCGTTGGCGGCGGAGGGGATTGAGGTGGAACTGATTGATCCGCGCACCGTGGCACCGCTGGACACGGCGACCATCCTGACTTCCGTGCGGAAGACCGGGCGGCTGTTGATCGTAGACGAGGATTTCGCGCCGTGCAGCGTGGCCAGCGAGGTGGCTGCCGCTGTTGCGGAGATGGGGGTTGACGATCTTGATGCACCGGTCCGGCGGCTTCACGGCGCGTTTGCACCGGTTCCGTACAGTCCGCCGCTAGAAGCCGTTTTGGTGCCGGATATCGACCGCATCGCCCAAGCTGTGCGCGAGTTAATGGAGGATTAAGAATGGCAATCGAAGTAACATTACCGCGTCAAGGATGGTCTATGGAAGAGGCCGCCTTTGTCGAGTGGTTCAAGAATGATGGGGAGTGCGTGAAGGCCGGAGACCCGCTGTTTGCGGTTGAAACCGACAAGACCGTGCAGGAGATCGAATCGCTGGACGCGGGCATTCTGCGTATTCTGCCCATGGGGCTCAAAGAAGGCGACATGATCAAAGTGGGCGACGTGCTGGGGTATATCGTGGCTGCTGGTGAGGCGATGCCATCCGGCAAAGTTGTGCCGGCGCCCGAGAAAAAAGTTGCCGCAATCCCGGATCGCGCGGAGGAATCACTGCGGCCAAAGGCGGATGCCGCTGCGGTTTCCACCCCTGCGGCGGACCGGTCCGGTCGACCGGTGTCCCCGCGTGCCGCGCGCCGTTCCATACAGGAGGGTGTGGACTTGCGGTACGTGCAGGGTACGGGCCGGGGTGGTCGCATCCGGGAGTCTGATGTTCTGGCCGCCCGGAAGGGGAAGCCCGGTTTGGCTGCGGTCGCTTCGGCACCGGCCATGCCGACGATCTCCGGCCGTGAGGTGCCGGTCACGACGTTGCGCCAGACCATTGCCGAACGCATGCATTGCAGCAAGACACTCACCGCGCCTGTCACGCTGACCACACGGGTTGACGCCGACGCGCTGGTCTGTTTGCGCGAAGGGCTGAAGGTGAAAGGCGGGGCCGTGCCTTCCTACGGCGACATTATCATGCGGCAGGTGGCTTTGACGCTCGTGGATCACCCCGCGCTCAACGCCCGGTGGGAAGATGACCACCTTCGCTTCCCGGATGCCGTGAACATTGGGTTTGCTGTAGATACAGAGGCGGGGCTGGTGGTGCCGGTGGTGCGCGACGCGCCGCAACGTTCCCTGATGGAACTGGCGGGCATGACGCGCGACCTGACGGAACGGGCGCGCCTGCGCCGTCTGTCGACGGAAGAAATGAGCGGCGGGACTTTTACCGTAACGAATTTGGGAATGGCGGGAATAGACGCCTTCACGCCGATCATCAACTGGCCCGAGTGCGCCGTGCTGGGTGTCGGGCGGATCATGCGTGAGCCGGTGGTGAAAGGGGCGAAGGTGGTCGTTGGCAACCGTCTGTGGCTGAGCCTGACCTTCGATCACCGCATCGTGGACGGCACGCCGGCAGCGCGGTTTTTGGAGGCGGTGAAGGGGAGGATCGAGAAGGTGATCGCGCATGACTGATTGGCGACAACCGACAACCGAACATTGTGAACGGAGTGAAAGCATGACGGCTACCGGCATTCCTGCATCGATCGCTGAGCTTTTCAGTAGGGCCATCCAGATAGGCGTGGTCGTGCGCGATCTGGACCAGAGCATGGCGGCGTTGACCGCGGTGTTCGGCATTGGGCCGTTTCGCGTAGTGGCGTGCCCGCCACCGGGGTGCGAGGAGCAGCAGTTCTATCATGGCGAACTCGTCAGGTTTCGGACGAGGCAGGCGTTTGCGGATCTGGGGTCGGTCGAACTGGAGTTGATTCAGCCCCTGAAAGGACAAACCCTTTGGTCCGACTTCCTGGCGGAGCGAGGCCCTGGCATTCATCATATCCGCTTCAATGTGCCGGACGAGAAGGCGCTGACCGCCTACCTGCACACGAAGGGCATAGGGAAGACGCAGGAGGGTGCGGGGATCCGCGAGGGCTCCTACTGGGCGAACTACGATACGGAGAGGCTGATCGGTTTCGTTGTTGAGATTCTGCAGCCCGCTTCCGGCAGCGACGGCCGGACACCGGGCGTTGTCAAGCAGGGGAATGCCAGTATGGAGAGTAACGTATGAATCAACCATTCGACCTGAAGAGCCGCACAGCCCTTATTACCGGGGCTAGCCGCGGGCTCGGCCGGCGCTTTGCGCTGACTCTGGCGCGTGCCGGTGCGGATGTGGTGGTCACCGCGCGCCGGCCGGATGCGTTGGCTTCGGTGACGCAGGAGATCGAGGCGCTCGGACGCAAGGCCCTGCCCCTTGCATTGGATGTGACGGATCACGCCAGCATCCGACAGATGGCTGCGGCAGCCTGTGCCGCCGGCGCAAAAATCGATATCCTCGTCAATAACGCCGGCTGCAATGTCCGCAAGCCAGCGCTGAACATTACGTGGGACGACTGGAACCAGGTGCTGGACACCAACTTGCGCGGCGCTTTTTTCGTCGCGCAGGCGGTGGCTCCGGACATGATCTCTCGGCAGTACGGCCGCATCATCAACGTCGGTTCGCTGACCTGCGTGTTCGGTTACGCCGGTATTGCGCCGTACTGCGCCAGCCGTGGCGGCATGAAGCAACTTACCATGAGTCTTGCCGATGACTGGGGGCCGCACGGCATCACCGTCAACTGCTTTGCGCCCGGCTGGTTTCGGACCGACCAAACGGCGGCGCTCTACCAAGACCGCGAATGGCTCTCCTACCTCTGTGACCGATTACCGCTGAAGCGCCCCGGGCAGGTCGAGGAACTCGACGGTGCGCTGCTGTTTCTGGCCTCTGACGCCAGTTCCTACGTCACGGGGCAGACGTTGCTGGTGGATGGCGGCATGTCCACCGGTGCCACCCGTGCGCTCGTGAAGCGTGAGCCTGCCGCGCCCGGCACAACAACCTGACAGGATGAATCTGCTATGACTGTTAAAGACGAACCAAAGAAGAAGGCGCAAAGCGGCCTGCTACATTTCGAGACGCACGTTCTGGAAGACTTTTGCAGGGACGTTTTCATGGCCTGTGGTTTGGGGCGGGAGGCCGCCACGCAATCTGCCGAGGTGATGGTGGCGGCCGATGTACGCGGCATTCCTTCGCATGGCATCGGTAGGTTGTGGCGCTATGTCAACGGGCTGAAGTCGGGGCTGATGCGGGTGGACGCGAAGCCCGAGATCGTCGTCGACACGCCCGGAGCGCTGGTCATTGACGCGCACGGCGGCATGGGCTTTCCGGTCAGTGTGCGGGCGATGAACCGGATTTTGGAAAAGGCGGCGTCCAACGGGTCGGCATTCGGCTGCGTGAAGGATTCCAATCACTTCGGTATTGCGGGCTTCTACGCGATGATGGCGCTCGATCATGACATGATCGGGATCGCCTCGACCAACACTGCGGCGCTGGGGTTGCCGACGTTCGGGCGACAGGTGATGTACGGCACCAATCCGCTGGCCTTTGCCGCACCCGCAGCGGCGGAAAAGGCGTTTGTGCTCGATATGTCCACTACGGTGGTGACACGCGGAAAGATCGAGGTTTGCGACCGTTTGCACAAGCCGCTGCCCCAGGGTTGGGCCGCGGGGAGCGACGGGCGGCCCATTTCGGATGCGCATACGATTATTGACAATCTGCTGAACCGGTTGGGCGGAGGCATCTTTCCGCTGGGCGGCGAGGGCGAGGATTTCGGCGGATACAAGGGGTATGGATTGGCGGTTATGGTCGATATCCTGTGCAGCGTGCTGTGCGGCGCGACTTTCGGGCCGCAAGTCAGCGACACGGCCACGAGTTCGGCTCGCGTGAGCCATTTCTTCGGCGCCATCAAGATCGGCGCCTTCCGGGATCCGGCGGAGTTTCGGAAGGACATGGACAGGATGCTCCGCGACTTGCGGCTTTGTCCGCCCGCAGCCGGTGCCGAGCGGGTGTACTTCGCCGGCCAGAAGGAGTTCGAGCATGAAGCCAAAGTGAGGCGGCACGGCGTTTCGCTGTTCCAAGAAACTGTGGTGTCGCTGGAACTGATCAGCCATGAGACGGCTGTGCCGCTGCCGGAGCCGCTCGCCGCTCAATAAAGGTGAGTAACGGCGTTTAAACGCTACTGTGAGGAAAACATGGATATCAAAATGCTTCTCAACTATATCAACGGCGAGTGGATTCCATCCGCGACGGGTGCAGTCAGTGAGCAGCGCGATCC
>CAZKZI010000166.1:0-6039 GCA_964557205.1 uncultured Lentisphaeraceae bacterium | reverse complement strand
GTGCGGGTGATGGCTTGGACCTCCATGATGTTGAAAGCGCTGGCCTGACTCTGTCGCGGCGCGCCGGCAACGGGCGCTTGTGAAGCGCAAGGCGAAAAAGTATACTGAACCTCCTACAAAACCATATTGGGTTATTGCGACCACCAAGTGGACGCAATGGAGAGGGTAAAAGAGACAGGCCGAACCGCCCGCCGATACCGACCTGCTTGCACCGAATGGAGGGAAGAGCGGCTTCGCCAGTGGGGGTTCAGGATAAAAAGATAATTGTCAGTACGGAAGCGGAAAATGGTTTTTCTGGAAAAACTTAGGGCAGGCAGGCCTACAATCTCATTTGAATTCTTCCCGCCCAAGACCCCGGAGGGCTGGGCCAAACTGTACGCCACGATCGCCGAAACCGCGCGGCTTAATGTGGATCTGGTGTCGGTGACCTACGGCGCGGGCGGCAGCACCCGCGAGAACACGGTCGATCTGGTATCCTCGTTGCAAAACAATCTCGGCATCAGCGCCATGGCGCACTTGACCTGTCTGGGGCACTCTCAGGTTGAGCTTTCGCGGCTGCTAGACAAGCTGGCCGAGAAAAACGTTCCGGTGATCATGGCGCTGCGTGGTGACCCGCCTCAGGGCGAGACCACTTTCCGTCCGCATTCTTACGGGTTCGCTCACGCCTCCGAACTGATCGGTTTTATCAAGAACGGCTGGCCGCAATTCCGTATCGGCTGCGCGGCATATCCCGAGAGCCATCCTGAGTCTCGCGCGGCGGATGGCACGCTCACGCCGGAGCGCGATATCGCCTTTCTGAAAATCAAGCAGGATCAGGGGGCGGATTTCGCGGTGACGCAGATGTTTTTTGACAACGCGGTCTACGGTCGGTTTGTAACGCAGGCGCGGGAGGCGGGGGTCTCCATGCCGTTGTTGCCGGGCGTTATGCCGCTGAATTCAGCGCGTCAGATCGAGCGTTTCGTCGCGTTGGCGGGCTGCACGATCCCAGAGCCGCTGCGGCAGGCGGCCGCTTCCGGCGATGTGGCGACGGCCGGGTTCCGCTTCGCGCTGGAGCAGTGCCGTAGTCTGATCAAAAACGGCGCACCCGGCATCCATCTCTACACGCTGAACCAGTCGGATATCTCCGGGCGGCTGCTGTCGGCTCTGCGTGAAGAAAAAATGGTGTAGGCAGGGGCGGTCTCGAAGGGGGGGTGAATGAAAAAAAGCGTGTTTAGCATTGTGGCCGCGGCCATTATGGTCGCGCTTGCCGAGGTTATGGCCACCGAGGTCTACCTCTATGATCTCGACATATCCAAGACCCGGCAGGGCTGGAAAACTGCATCACGCGACCATAACTTGTTCGGCAAGAAACTTCAGGTCGCTGGGCAGATCTACACCAACGGCATGGCTACACATTCGCCTTCAGAGCTTTATGTCGAACTGCGCGGCGCGCGGCGTTTCAGGGCCGAGGTCGGGGTTGACGATACCAGCGATCAGGCTGACAAGAAGATGGTTTTTCAAGTCATCGGCGACGGACGGCTGCTGTGGCAGAGCCCGCCGTTGAAACGTGGTGACACGCCGGTGCCGACGGATGTGGATCTTACAGGCTTTGAGATCGCGCTGTTGCGGGTTGATCCTTGGCAGGACGGCACGACTGCGGATCATGCCGACTGGCTCAACGCCTGTTTCGTGACAGATGCCGCGGTCAGGCCGCTGGCGACCGACGTGCGGGAATGGCCTAAAGTATGGCTGTCATCTTTAGATGCTTCCTTTGCCGTGCCAGAGGGCTCCTGCCGCGGTGCGCCTTTTCAGGTCGCGGGCAAGAGTTACGCGGAGGGACTGGGTTTCCGCGGCAAATCTTCCATTTTCTTCATCACGGGCGGGGCGGCGCGTTTCGCAGGCAAGTGCGGCATAGACGAAGACGAAGGCGATGAGGCAGAGTGCGTGATTTACGGGGACGGGCGTGAGCTGTGGCGTAGCGGCCTGATGCAAAAGGGTGGGCAGGCCCGGACTTTCGACGTAGATCTGTCAGATGTCAAGCTGGTTCAATTGCAAAGCGACGGCACGGCTGAAACGCGCTCCGCCTGGGTCGAGACGCTCTTCGAGATGCGGGGCGGCATGAAGCCCGGAGCCACCTACAATCCGGCGGGTTACGCTGATTTGCCGGAATGGGAGAACCCTGCGGTGTTCCGGGTCGGAACAGAGCCTTCCGCGGCGACCATGATGGTTTACGACTCACCCAGAGCTGCCCGCAAGGCTGTCTCACGTGAGGATTCACCATACTTCCTCTCGCTTGATGGCGAATGGAAGTTCCACTGGGTGCCGCATCCCGAGCAGCGGCCCGCGGACTTTTACCGGACCGACTTCGCGGTCGACGGCTGGCTCTCGATGCTAGTGCCGGACTGTGTCGAGGTGCGCGGCTACGGCACTCCGCTCTACAAGAACAGCGGCTACTATTTCAAGGTAGACCCGCCTTTTGTTACGGGCGAGCCTGACCCGCGCTACACGACCTTCAAGGAGCGCAATGCGGTCAGTTCATACCGGCGCGATTTCACGTTGCCGCCGGAGTGGAAGGGGCGCCGGGTCTTTTTGCGGTTCGATGGTTTCTCTTCGGCGATCTATGTCTGGCTGAACGGCGTGAGGCTCGGCTATGCCGAAGACGGCAGGCAGGGTGCCACTTTTGACGTGACTGAAAACCTTGTTGAGGGCAAAAACACTTTGGCGGTCGAGGTTTACCGGCTGTGCGACGGCTCATACATGGAAGATCAGGACTTCTGGCGCCTCTCGGGCCTGTACCGTCCCGTGTATCTGTGGTCCACGCCGCAGACGCGACTACGCGATTATTTCGTGCGCACGGCCACGCTAAAGCCTGGCGAGTACGATGGCGACTGGCGGCTGGAGGTGGAGGCGTTGCTTGCGGGCGCGGCGGCTGGCGTAACGCTCGAGGCCGAGCTGTACCCGCACAGTTTCCGGGGGCGGCGGCTGGCGCGGAAAAGCGCGGTGCCCGCAGGAGAACGCTTCCGGTTCGAGATCATGGTAAAGTCACCGCGTTTGTGGTCGGCCGAACAGCCGGACCTCTACAAGCTGATCCTGACGCTCAAAGATGCCAAAGGCCGGACGCTCGCCGCGATTCCGCAGAAGGTCGGATTCCGTCAGATCGAGGCTCGTGGCAGCCAGCTTCTGGTGAACGGGCAACCGGTGTTGTTTAAGGGTGTGAACCGGCACGAGATGGACCCCGAGCACGGGTACTCGGTTTCCTGCGAGCGCATGCTCGATGACATCCTGATCATAAAACGCAACAATATCAACGCTGTGCGCACTTGCCATTATCCCAACGATCCGCGCTGGTACGACCTTTGTGACGAATACGGGCTGTATGTGATGGACGAGGCTAATCTCGAGACTCACGGCATCGACAATTCACCGCGCAACCCGGTGATAGACCCGGCGTTCCGCGCCGCGGCCATGGATCGCGAGGTCGGCATGCTTGAGCGCGACAAGAACCATCCCTCAATCATCATCTGGTCTTTGGGCAACGAGAACAACGTGGAGTCCGACTTTTTCCGCGAAGCCTACGCCATGTTCAAGGCGCGCGACCCAAGCCGCACAGTACAGAACCAAGGCAACGGGCCGCGCGATTTTATGGATACCATGTACACCGGGGTACGTACGATTGAGGCTTACGGTCAACGCGCGGACACCTCGATGCCTTTCATACTCTGCGAATATTCGCACGCGATGGGCAACTCCTCGGGTAATCTGTCCGACTACTGGCGCGTGATTAACGCTTATCCCAACCTTCAGGGCGCCTTCATCTGGGACTTTGCGGACCAGGCGCTCCGTAAGCCTGTGCCGGAGGGCAGGGTCCGACCCGGCCAACCGACATGGTTCTGGGCCTATGGCGGAGATTACGGCGATTATCCGAACGACGACAACTTCAACTGTAACGGCCTGGTGCAGCCTGACCGCCGTGCCACGCCGCAGCTCAACGAGGTATTTTATTGCTACCAGAACATCCGTGTGGAAGCTGAGGACACTACGCGCGGCATCTTCAGGTTCAGGAACGATGCCTACTTCACCAATCTGGACGAGTATCGGGGTATATGGACATACGAGGAGAACGGCGAGGTTATTTACAAAGGCTCGCTGGGCAGGATGGATGTACCGCCACAGACCGATAAGGTCATAACGTTGCCGATAGCGATGGCGCGGCGTCCGGCCTACGCGGCGCGTGTCAGCACCTGGAACTTCAGTTTTCATACGCTTAAACGTGAAAAGTGGGCCGAGAAGGGGCATGTGGTAGCGCGCGTGCAGGTTGAGGTACCGTCTGAAACTCCGGCGGTAACGGTTGCCGAAACAGTCGGGCGCGACGCCATCAATCCTGACCAGAACGAGGCGGAGATCAAAGTCACAGGCGAAGACTTCACAATCTGTGTCAGCAAGACCGACGGCGCCTTGGTTTCTTGGGTTGTCGACGGCCGTGAACTGCTGCTTTCGCCGCTGGAGCCTTGCTTCTGGCGCGCCCCCACCGACAACGACCGCGGCAACCGAATGTCTGAGCGGCATGCGGTCTGGCGTGATGCCGCGGCCAAGCGCGCGGCGCGCGGTGTGCGGTTCTACCGCGAGGTTGACGGAAATTGGCGAGTCATAGTCGATCTGGCCTATCCCGGCGCCGCGGAGACCGCAGGCTCGCTGGGTTACACCTTCTTCACCGACGGGAGCATACGGGTGGCCTTCAAGCTTAAACCGGAAGGGCGGGGTCTTGCGTCGCTGCCGCGTGTCGGCATGACCGCCCGCATCCCGCGAGAGTATGACCGTGTGGAATGGCTCGGCCGCGGTCCGCACGAGAGTTATTCCGACCGCAAGGCATCCGCCTTTTTCGGCCTTTACGCGCTGAACGCCGCCGATTTTTATTTCCCGTACGTAGAGCCGCAGGAGAGCGGCAACCGCACGGATACCTACAGGGTGTCCTTCACCGATGCCGAGGGCAAAGGCATCCGGGTCACGGGTGACCCCAAAGTCAACTTCAACGTGTCGCCTTACACGCTAATCGAGTTGGAGAAGCGCAAGCATCCGTGGGAGCTGGAGCCTTGCGGCGACTGGGTTGTCAATCTGGACTATGGCCAGATGGGGTTGGCGGGTGAGAACAGTTGGGGTGCGCGGCCGTGGCCCGAGTATCAGTTGCCGGCAGACCGCGAATACGCTTACGGCTTCATTCTGGAGCCGCTGCGCTAGAGTAAGACACTATGGCCGATGACGCGCAAAGAGTTTGGAAGGCGGCGCTGGAGCGGCTGCTGCGTGTGGAAGCGGCCTGGTCGGACGACGCGGCGCGCGGAGGCGGACTGGCCGAGTGCCGGGCTTGGTTTACTTGTCAGACCTCCCTGCCGCGTCTGGAGCAGCTTGCCCGTCTGATCGATCCGCAGATGTCGCGCAGACAGTTCTGGAGCGTACTGGTGCCGGTGGAGCGCGAGGTAGCCCGCCGCAAGGTCACTGATGTGGATATTCTCGATGCCGACTTGCCGGAAGGTCTGGCTGCGGGATCTGTGATGCCGCTGACCGTGGTTGTGGACTCGATGCGCTCCGCCTTCAATGTCGGCGGCATTTTAAGGACTGCCGAGTGCTTCGGTGCGGGAGAGGTGGTACTCTGCGGCTACACGCCGTTGCCGGATCAGCCGCAGGCGGCCAAGGCGGCGCTCGGTGCACAGAAGCTGGTGTCATGGCGTTACGCCGAAGACATACGCGGTGTGATCACGGAACTCCGTAAGGCGGGTTTACTGTGCCTGGCCTTGGAGACCGTGGCGGGCGCTCCGGATATCACCGAGTGCGCATGGCGTTTCCCGTGCGCGCTGGTGCTCGGCAACGAGCGATTCGGGGTCGACCCCGAGCTTGTCTCCATGTGCGATGGCGCGGTCATGATCAGGATGTACGGACGCAAGAACTCGTTGAACGTGGTCGCGGCTTTCGCCTTGGCGGCCCGCGAGGCGCGTATGAGCTTCGACGGCCGTAACGCAAGGCGAGGGGGTGTGTGATTGCAAAATATTGCAATCACACAGGGGCCAG
>CAZKZI010000165.1:0-6052 GCA_964557205.1 uncultured Lentisphaeraceae bacterium | reverse complement strand
GGGCTATCTGCAGAAGCAAGGACCGCAAGCCATGGGCAAGCGTAAACCTGCCAAGGCCTCGCCCAGCTCGTAAAGGCGCAGCGTGGACATCGTGGCCGCCGAGACCAGCGCGCAGGCGGCACCGCGCATGATTATCCGAGACGGCAAGGCGAGCGCCTCCGGCCATGCGCGGCCCTCTAATCGTAACGGCAGAGCCAGCAGCAGCATCGGCAGAAAGATCACGGCGACGAGACCGGTTGCCGCAGCCAGCTTACGGCCGGGCATTCCGCATAGCGGCAGCCATAACGCCAGCAGGGCGGCGGCCAGAGCTATGTCACGCCATCCGGTTAAAGGCACGGCGATACAGCAGGCGCAGGCCAGCGCGCCGCAGAGCAGGCGTGCCGCAGGCGGCAGACGGCTGACCGGGCCGGTTCCGTCGCCCCATGAGTCTGTGAAATTTATCATGGTTTGTTTTCCGGCAGACGGGCGGTAAGCAGGTAGAGGGTGTCGTCGTCAGCGGTTTCAACTACCTCAAAACCGGCATCAGTGAAAAGGTTTGCGACTTCTGCCACCGGTGGCAGCAGGTCGCCGTGTACGGAGGGGGCGCTGTCTGAAGAGTGGATGCGGTTGACCTCCTCGCGTGAGATAAAGTGCAGGATATGAACATGGCCGCCTGGACGCAAGATGCGGCGGAAGCCGGACAGCACGGTGGAGGGATCACGAAAGTGGGGCCAGGCACTGAAGCAAATGGCGCGGTCGCATGACTGCGCTGCCAGCGGTAGCGTTTCCGCAGAAGCGCGCAACCACGAGACTCGATTGTCAGCGGTCTTGCCGCGGGCGAGTTCTAACATGGCCGAAGAGATGTCCGCCGCAACTACGCGCCCTTCAGAACCGAGGCGTTCCAACAGTGCCAGGGTCAGGTTGCCGGTGCCGCATCCGAGATCCAGCACGGTTTCGTCGGGGCGCAGGCCGAAACGATCCAGAAACTCCAGCAGTCTTCCTATGACTTGCGGCAGATTGTGCCAGTCGTCCCAAACGGGCGCGATGGCATCGAAGAACTGGGTACGCGGGTCGTCGGCGGTTGGCGGTGCCTGTTGGGAGCGCAGCCGCCAAATGGCAGGGACTACGATCATCATCAGCACGATGCCCGGCCAGCCGCTGAGCAGGGAGATTCCGGCCACGAAGCTGGCGGGCAGGTCTAATACCGCGGCGGCGGCGTAAAAAAGCGCCGCGTTGAAAATGCGTCCCGCAACGAGCGTCACGGCCAGTACGATCCAAACCGGCATACGTGGCAAGGCTTTGCGCAGAGTTCCGATCATGGCGGCCATCAGCGCCAGTTCCAGCGACATCACCGGAGCTACCGGCGGATAGAAGGGGGGCATGCCGGTGACTGCGCCGGAGAGCACGGGAATGAGCAGGGCGGTCAAGGCGGCGGGTCTGGCCGAGACAAAGAAAGGCAGCGTTACCAGCGGCAGGTACATGGGCATGAAGACGTGTCCGAGCTGGAGCGCGTGGAAGATAACCGGCAGCAATAAAGCCGCCGCACCAAAAATACCGCAATAGGCCAGTTCGCGCGGCTTCATCACTTGTTTTTGTCCTTTTCCTTAAAATTTCAACTTCATGCCAGTGTACCACATCACGCCCGGCATGGGGTATCCCGGAAAATACTCATGGTGCTGGTTGGTAAAGTTTTCGGCCGCGACATAGACCTCGCCGTCGAGAGAGGAAAACGAACGCATATCAAGGGCGACGCGGGTGTTGAAGACCAGATGGTCATCGAGCTTTTCCAAGACCGGATTGACGGTACGCATGCTGTAAGCGTATTGCGAAGCCACGTATTCGGTGTCGATATCCCAGCGCAGGTATTTGGACACACGGTAAGAGAGGCCTGCGCTGGAGGTAAGTTCCGGCATGCGCGAGACCGGGTGGTCCTGCGGGTCGGTGTAGGTGCCGCCGGCAAAGACGGTCAGGTCTTTGGAAGGGTACAGGTGCAGCGAAATCTCTGCCCCGTTGGCGCGCACCTTGCCGGTGTTGATGTAACCCGACATGGTCGAGTCCATGCGGTTCTGCACTTTGGTGTGGAACAGCGAGGCGTGCAAAGCTGCAAGCTCGCCGAATTCCAGATGCGTGCCGGTCTCGGTTGTGTCCATGATCTCAGCGTCTAGCAAGCGCCATGTGCCGGGAGATGTGCCGCGCATGTAGATGCCGGGATAATGCACACCGCGCGCGTGTGAGACGAAGAAACTCAAACCGTCACGCTCCAGGGTCAGGGCCGCGCAGGGAGCCCACTCGTTGTCGAACTCGTTGCTGAGGTAGTAGCGTGTGCCCGCAGAAGGCGTCAAGGTCCAGTCGTGTCCGAGGTAGAAGTCATAACGCGCCGCCGCATAGGGTGCGGTGGTGAAGAAGCGCCCGTTATAGCCCCAAACGCTTTTGCCGATATTCTCGTTGATGTTTTTGGTGGCACCGCCTTCCGACCAACTGTCCAGCGAGGCGGTCAGCGTCAGGCGCTCAATGAAGATATCGTAAGCCGAGCGGAAACCGTAATTGTGCCAGTCGGTGTTGGAGTAGCCGGGGGGCGACAAGAGATTGCCGTCAATCAGGTGATCCTTGTGCCACTTGATCTCGCCGTCCTCGAAATAGAAGAGGGCGTAACCCTTGATGAAATCGCGGCTGGTGTCCAGACGCAGGGCGTGGGTGTCGGTCTGGGTATTGAACTGGTCGCGGCGCGGGACAGGCCCGCCTTTGGGGCCGGGGTCGCGCACCCAGTTGTCGGTATGCTGGTAGATGTAGGAGAGGCGGTCATGGCTGGATATCGCCCATCCGGCCTGCGCGAAGGCATTTCTGAGTTCCACCTCGTTGTGTGCGCGGGCGCCTTCAGAGTATTTGTAGGCGATGCCGGCGTAGTAGTCCAAGATGTCGACCTTGCCGCCGACCGACGCGGAGGTGAGCAGGGTGTTGAAGCGGCCGTAGGCCACGTTCAGCTCGCCCTCGTGGCCTTCTGCGGTGCGCTGGCGCAGGGCGATGTCCACCGCGCCGAAGGTGCCGGGGTAGTTTTGAGGTTGCGGGTTTTTGGCGACGGTCACGCTTTCGGCGAAGTCGATGGGTGCGATATCCATCAGCGGGTGCGACCAGACCCCGGATTCGCGCGGCACGCCCGCAGTGTAGATCTTGATCTCGCTGCCGGGGCGCGCGGTGCCCGCGCCGCGGATGTAGATTGAGCCGCCTTGCGCGCCGCCGTAGGCGCCGACCGGGCTGTAGCGCGAGATTGTCACGCCCGGAACCTGGCGCAGAGCGGTCGGCAGGTCCGTGGCGCTGAGGCGTTCGAGCTGCTCGCGTCCGACCACCGCGCTGCTGGCGCCGTCCTTGGCGGTCTGCTCGAACTGGGTGATCGGCGAGGCCGTGACCACGATACGGGTCTCGGCCACCGTGTTGCTGGCGGTGTTGGGTGTGTTGGCGGCATCGGCAGCATTGGCTGAAAACGGGAGGAGAGTCATTGATAATATGCCAATGATTGCGCCGAGAGCGTGAAACGGCCGTAACCCGAAAGTTAGGCGGCTGTGGCGAAAAGCACTCTTTGAAGACATGGTTTCAAGCTTCCTTTGGTGTTACGTTTCTTAATAAGAGTAACACGATGGTAATCAGGTTGTCCATGCGGATTGTTTAGCGGGAACTATTTCAGTTTGGGGTTTGGGCGCTGGATGAGGTACAATGAATCGGAATGACAGCAAAAACACATAGATTGCTGTTGGCGGCACTACTGGTTACAGTGCCGCTTGCGGTTTGGTCTTTACAGCGCTGGGTCGGAACCGGCGAACGTGTGTTGGCATGGATCGGCAGTCAGCCTGCCGACCGTGTGCGTCTGGGCGTGCGCGACAAGGGCGTGTACCGTGTCACGGCTGGTGAAATCGCAGTGGCGGCGGGCATGGCCACAAATGACGTGCTGGCGGCTGTGGCAGCCGGCGGGCTGGCGTTAAGCTGCGAGGGGCGTGAGGTGGCGTGGACGACCAACGCGGCCGCTGACGCGCTACTGTTCTACGGGACGGCTGCCCAAGACATTTTTGCGCCCGAGAATGTCTATTGGCTCAACTTCGGGTCGGGTCTTCAAATGGAGCGTCTGGAGGCCGTGCCCGAACCCGGGGCGGCCACCAACGCCTGGTTTATGCACACGGAGCCGTACCGGTCAGAATTTGTGGCGCCGTATGATGCGTATGACCGGCGCAGTACCAAAGGTACTTTGACGAACATTCTTAATTTCGGAAAATGGGTTCAAAATGAGACCAGCGTGGAACGTACTGTGCAAATGCCCGGCCTTGACATGTCAGCGGCAGCGGGTGTCACGGTCAAGACTTATTTGGCTTCATACTGCGACATTAATTTATACCCCGACCTGCAGGACTGCGAGATCAGAGTCAACGCGGTCAGTTGCGGCACCCGCAACTGGTCGGGCGAGCAGGCGGTTACGTACGACTTTGAGGTGCCTTCGGGAGCCTTGACCAACGCGACGCCGCTGGTGACGGTGCGGAACAGCGGCACGTTAACAAAAAACGATTTCATGATTCTTGAGATCGAGTTGATCTATCCGCGTATTTATTCGGCTGATGAAGGATGTCTGCTGTGTACAGGCGGTACAGGCGGCGTTACGCGGGTCAGCGGTTTTGATTCCGGCGCGTTGCGTGTTTGGGACATCACGGAAGTTGATGCTCCGCTGGATCTGGCCGCGCCGGTGTGGCAGGCGGCGGGCGGGGATTGGCGGACGGCGTTTACGAGCGGCGACAGCGAGACGCGCTACGCGGTCTTTGACGAGGACACCGGATGCTTCGAGCCTTCGGTGGTCGGGGTACGAGATACCGCGTGGAATGATCCGGTGGAAATGCCGGAAATGGCTATCGTGATCCCGCCGCGGCGCTGGGTCACGGGCTTTGCCGAGGCAGCGCAGCCGCTGGCTGATTTCCGCAACGCACAGGGTTTGGTGACGCGGATAATTGACGCCGAGGAGCTCTACAACGCCTTCTCTGGCGGGCTGGCGCATCCCGAAGCTTTCCGTCGTTTTGCAGCGGCGGGCGTAACCAACGGCGCGTCGCAAAGGTTGCGCTACATGCTCTTTGCCGGATACGGCGGCAGCGACTATAAGCTCGACGCCTTCGGTTTCGACGGCCCTTATCCAGCGCTGCTGCCGCTGTATCTCTTGTCTCAAGTTGAATCGTCCGCTTCTGCAGCCCTTTTGCTGCCTAATGATCCGGTGTTGGGTGACGTGACCGGCGATGCAGTGCCGGAGGTGGCGGTCGGGCGATTTCTGGCGACCAGCGCGGCAGAGCTGTCCAACTTGGTCAGCAAGACGATTGGCTATGAGGTCAGCGAAGTCTGGAAAAACAAGGCCATGTTCACGGCTGATGTGCCGACCCCGGGAACGGTTTATGATTTCACCGCCATTGCCAGCACCACGGCCAGCAGTTTCACGGGTTCAGGCTGGGAGATCGACACCTTATATGCTGCGGTTGGAGACAGTAGTTTGCGGCCGATGTGGACAGGGGCCTATGGATACTATGAAGATAACGGAGCGTCTCAACGGCTGGCGGCTGGCGCAGGGTTCTTCTACTTCATAGGCCACTCCAGCGATACGCTGGCTGGCGGCGAAGGCACTACCACGAGGTTTTTCGGGTCGGATGAAATGTTGACTGCCGACTGGCCGTTCGCGCCTGCCGCACTGCTGCTAGGGTGTCGTTTGGGCAGGTGGACCCTTCTTGAAATGAAAAATCTGACACCTTCTGTCAACGAGGCCGGGGCGCGTAACCCCGCATCCGGATTCGCGGCGGTGATCAGTCCAGCGGGGTACATGGCACCGGAAGACGCGCGTGACTATTCATACGCTTTCGGCGTGAGTGTCGGGGCCGGTGCGGTGCGGCTGGGCGATGCGTGGCGCGGGGCTTTTGAGGGGATGGGCGGCGCGGCCGCCTTGCGGCTGCGCCACATGACTTTTTTGGGTGATCCTGCTCTGACCGTAAGCGCCGGGCAGACGGCGCGCGGCACATCCGCGGCGTGGCTGATAGGGCATGGTCTGGCGGGCGACCCTTAT
>CAZKZI010000164.1:0-6124 GCA_964557205.1 uncultured Lentisphaeraceae bacterium | reverse complement strand
CGCTTGCGTGCCGTCGATGCCCTTTGGTATAGTTGAGTTGTTTGTTACTACTCAGGTAGTCAGGATGAGAGCCCCGGCAAGGCCAGTAAGTTGCTGGAGGCCTATTCGCAGGCTCGACTGAATTCCGACTCCTGAATTCTAAGCAGTTACAGCTATCTTATAAACCCTGCTTTTCTGGAGAATAGATGCAAATTATTATCGCTTGCGATCATGGCGGCTTGTCCTTGAAACAAAGTCTTGTCGCTTATTTTGAAGGAACCCCGCACACGCTTGAAGATTTGGGCGCTTTTTCTGCCGATCCGGTGGACTATCCCGATTTTGCGGTGGCGGCGGCAGAGCGGATTGTAGAAAAGAAGGCGGACATGGCCGTCATAATCTGCACGACCGGCATCGGCATGTGTGTTACGGCCAACCGGTTTGCCGGTGTCCGGGCGGCTTTGTGCGCGAACCCTGAAGCTGCGGTCAAGACGCGCATGCACAACGACGCGAATGTGCTGGCTCTGGCGGGCACACTGGCGCCGGAAGCGGCGCTGGCGGTCGTGAAAGCTTTTGTCGAGACGCCGTTCTCCGAGGAGGAGCGGCATCAGCGGCGGGTTCTGAAGATGGAACGGGCGGGGCGCCTTTCGGAGGTGGCGCATCTGGCTGAAGCCGATCCGGCGGTGCATGCCGCCGTGGTCGGGCAGATCAGGCAGGAAGACAGCACTATCAACCTGATCGCGTCCGAGAACACGGTGAGCCGGGCTGTGCGGGAGGCTTCCGGCAGCGTGCTGACCAACAAGTATGCGGAAGGCTATCCGGGTAAACGCTGGTACAGCGGTTGCGTGCCGGTGGACACGGCCGAGACATTGGCCATTAAGCGCGCCAAGGAGCTGTTTGGCGCGGAACACGCCAACGTGCAGCCGCACTGCGGCAGCTCAGCCAACATGGCGGTTTATTTCTCTGTTCTCAAACTAGGCGACACGATCCTGTCCATGAGCCTGGATCAGGGCGGGCATTTGACTCACGGCAGTCCGGTCAACTTCTCGGGGCAGCTTTACAACATCGTGCCCTACTGCGTGTCGCCTGAGACCGAGCGGCTGGATTACGATGAGATCAAACGGCTGGCGCTGGATAAACGTCCGCGTATGATAGTGGCGGGTGCCAGCGCTTATCCGCGTGTGCTGGATTTTGCCAAGTTCCGTGAGATTGCGGATGCGTGCGGCGCTATGCTGCTGGTGGACATGGCGCACATCGCGGGTCTGGTGGCAGGCGGCGCGCATCCCAGCCCGGTGCCCTATGCCGAGTTTGTTACCACTACAACGCACAAGACCTTGCGCGGGCCGCGCGGCGGTCTGGTGCTTTGCCGTGAGGCTTTCGCAAAGGCGCTTGACAAGACGGTTTTCCCCGGCTTGCAGGGCGGGCCGCTTGAGAACATCATAGCCGCCAAGGCTGTCTGTCTGAAAGAGGCGCTGGCGCCTGAGTTCAAAGCCTACGCCGGCCAGATTGTAGCAAACAGCCAGGCCTTGGCAGAAGAACTCATGTCGCGCGGGTTCCATCTGGTTTCTGGCGGTACAGACAATCACCTGATGCTGGTGAATGTTGCGCGCAGCGGACTGACCGGTAAGGATGCGGCGGCGGCGCTGGACAAGGCGGGTATAATCTGTAACAAGAACACGATACCGTTCGACAAGAACAGCCCGTTCGTCACTTCCGGCATACGCATCGGGACGGCTGCGGTTACCACGCGCGGCATGCTCGAAGGCGAGATGCGGCGGATAGGAGAGTGGATCGCTGCGTTGCTGGGCGATATCACCGACACAGAGCTGCAAGCCAAGGTGCGCGCGGAAGTGGAGGAACTGACGGCGGAGTTTACCGTGCCGTGAGGACGCTACGACATACGGTCGATGCGCACGAGGAGACGCTTCGGGGTATGGGCCGATGCGCACGAGCTCGTTTTCTCGCTGAAGCGAGATGGCGCCGGAATACCGGCTAAACGATCAAAGTGCGCCCTGGCCCACACCCGCTTCGCTTTTAGAGGATGGCAGGGACCGGGTAGGCGGTGGAAACAAGGGAAAATTGAAAGGTTTCGACAATGGCGAACAATAATAAGAAGATTTATTTAAGCGGGCCGATTATGGACGAGTATCCGGAACTGGCCAAGACTTGGCGGGAGCGGGCGAAGGAGGAGCTTAAAGACTGTTTTGTCCTGCTTGACCCCATGCGTCGGAACTTCAAAGACCGCGAGGTCGACAGCGCAAACGAGATTGTCGATTTCGATCTGCAGGATGTGCGCGACGCCGACATCTTGCTGGTGAACTACAGCAAGAACTCGATCGGCACGGCGATGGAGGTCTTTTACGCCGCGCACGATCTCGGCAAGTTTGTGGTGGCCTGCTCGCCCTTCCCTTTTCAGGAGTGCTCGCCGTGGATGGTGCGCTACTGCACCAAGATCCTGCCGACGCTGGATGCCGCCATTGCATACATCCGCGACAATTTCATCAATCGGCATGTCGAGTGATGTCAGCAGGCAGACTGTTGTTCTACAACGCAATCTCAATGATGTTTGTGAGGAACATGCTTGAGATGCCGCGGCGCGCTATGTTGACACTGAAACTCACAATTCTTTGGTGATGCCCACCCTGAAAAGTGATTGAGCAGTTTCTGCATATCACCCGAGTTAGACATGCTAATAGTGAAAACGGATTGACAAGACCAGCAAAGATCAAAATTCGTCAATCTTACGTTGCTTGTTTCACTCTCCACCGAGCGCTTCGAAGCCGGAAATCACGTCAAACAGTTCCTCGTCGATAGCACTCTGGCGCAAACTGTGGAATGTGCCATGCAGATTCTGCAGTAACTCGTCTATGTTTTTGTCGGCACGTTCCATTGCCGCCAAGCGGCTCACGTTTTCGCTCGCCAGGGACTCGGCACACGCCCGGAAAAGGGAGATGAAGAGATATTCACGGATGAGTACACGCAGATTCCCGGCACCGCTCCCCATGACCTCGGGCAAAATCTTTGTCGGCCAGCTCACGTCGGCCATATTTTGCTGCCATTGCGCGTCGAGCGGTAACAACCGCTGGCCAACCGGCTCGTAAAGCGCTCCCGATTGCGGACGGTTATGGAAAACATAAAGTTGCGCATATTCGCCCTTGGCTTGATGCGCCTCGCTTTCGATTTGAATCTGTCCCACAAGCGGGGTGATGGCCTGGACGGAATTGGGTACGTCGAAAAGTCCCATCAGCGGCAGTCCCGCGTTCGCCAGACGCGCGTAAACTCGCTCGCCCATAGCCCAGACCTGGAGTTTGCCGGGCAGAGCGGCGAGTGTCTTGACCGCATAGTCGGCCACCACGTCGTTGAACTGGCCAACCAGTCCCTGGTCGGAACCAAACACGATGGCGCTGATCGTTGCCGTCCCGGGTGCGTTTTTTTCTGCCACCATCGAGCCTATGGGCTCGTTTTTGCGCAAGCACACGCCCAGGCTCAGCTCCACGGTTCGATAGTAGTCACTCAAGGCGCGTACCGATTTCTCGTATTGTCCGAGGCTCGACGCGGCCAAAGCTTTCATCGTGCGAACCACGGACTGGAGATCGCCGGCGCTGCTGATTTTCCGCCGCAAACTCGCCGTAGTGTCACTCACGGCTTCTCCACAACATCGGATTTGGGTTGAAAGCGGATGAGCGCTTGGCGGGCGAGATCGAGGATCGTTTGGCGATCCTCATCGCTTAGCTTGTCGGCGGTTTCAAATCGTGCGCATACCGCCGGCGGAATGTTCGCCGCAGCCGCACGCACAGCGTTTTCGGCATCCGTCATCTGGTCGAGCGGCACGGGGTCGAAAAGTTTCGCGGTCAAAGCCAACAGGCCGGCGACTTGCTCGGGCATGGACTCTGGGGCGCCTTCCGACTGCTTGAGGCAGGCGCGGATGCGCCGTCCATGCTCGATGATCTTGCGTGTGTCGTCATCCAGGCGGGCGCCGAAGCGGGCAAAGGTCTCGAGTTCTTCGAACTGCGCGTAGGCGAGCTTGAGGTCCCCCGCCACTGCGCGATAGGCCGCACGCTGCGCTTTGCCGCCGACGCGCGACACAGATTTGCCGACATCGACTGCAGGCAGCACTCCCAGTTCGAACAGTGAGGGCGAGAGGTATATCTGTCCGTCCGTGATGGAAATGAGATTGGTTGGAATATAGGCGGAAATGTTCTGAGCCTCGGTCTCGATAATGGGCAGGGCGGTGAGTGAGCCGCCGCCGCGCTCCTCGCGTAAATGCGTGGCTCGTTCGAGCAGGCGCGAATGAATATAAAAAATGTCACCAGGGAAGGCTTCGCGCCCGGGGGGCCGTCGCAGCAGAAGCGAGAGTTCGCGGTAGGCACGCGCGTGATGGGTGAGGTCATCGTAAACGATCAGCACGTCGCGACCAGCCTCCATGAAATGCTCTGCGATGCTGGTCGCGGCGTAGGGCGCGATATAGGCAAGACCGGGCGGATCATTGCCCTCGGTCACAACCACAACGGTGTAATCCATCGCGCTGTTTTCGCGCAAGACAGCCACCGTCTTCGCCACACTGGAAGCGCGCTGGCCAATGGCGCAATAAACACAGAGCACATCCTTACCACGCTGGTTCAAGATGGTGTCCATAGCAATGGCGGTCTTGCCCGTCTGTCGGTCGCCCAGAATCAACTCGCGCTGGCCTCGTCCGACGGGTATGAGCGCATCAATGACCATAAGGCCGGTTTGAAGCGGCTCGGTGACGGGTGCGCGGTCCATAATAGGAGCGGCAGGGCGCTCGATAGGCAGTCGCTCGCCGACCGTTATTGGCCCGGCGCCATCGAGCGGTCGACCGAGCGGATCAATGACGCGTCCCAGCAACTTCTCGCCAACGGCCACGTCCATAACCCGGCCCGTGCGTTGGACTTCGTCCCCCGCGTGCAGATGCCAGTATTCACCTAGTAGCACGACACCGATTTCGTCCTCATCCACGCTGAATGCGATACCGAGCACATCGCCAGGAAAAATTACCAGTTCTTCAAAGCCCACGCCGGGAAGACCGGAGACCTTGGCGATGCCGGTGGCGACACTGCTGATGACACCCACCTCCCGTGGCGCCAGTTGCGGCGTGAAGGCTTCCCGCGCCCGGCTTATGTCGGCGAACGCGCGGTCAAAGACACTCTGCAGGTTTTCGGGTACCGTGTTCATTGGCTCTTTACTTCGGGTTTGGGTGCTGTGTCCTTGGGTTCGGTTTGCTCCGCAGGCGTTTTCTTCTCTTGCAGAAGTCCGCCTATGCTTTTTTCCAGCGCCGCCAGATAGTCCGTAATGCTCCAAGCCACCTTTTGTCCGTTTGTGGCGAGTTCGATGCCGCCGATCACGTCTGGCGCGGCCTCGAAGCGGATGTGAATGTCAGCCGAGAAGGTTTCGTTGAGCGCATTTTGTATCGCCGCGCGTTGCGCCTCCGGCAGATCAAACGCGCTGCGCACGAGCGCAGGTTCGGACGCTGTCTTAAGAGCCTCGGCGAAGCGCTCTTTTGACTTGCCGTCCATCTCTCGCAAGCGGCGGGTGAACACTTCGCTCATTCGTTCTTCCAGACTCGTCGTGGCAAGATCCGTCAGCGTTTTTCGCGCGATGGCAAACACTTCCTGCTGAGTTTGGCGAGTAACGGCTTGATTGAGATTGCGAATCTCGGTTCTCAGCGTTTCTTGTCGCTTGTCGCTCAAGGCATCAGCCGCCTGGCGCGCTTCGTCCAGAAGCCGCTGACGTTCCGTCTCGGCCTCGTCAGTCGCCTTACTCAAGAGCGCGGCGCGCTGCTGATCGAAGTCCTCGTTCTTTTGGCGGAACTCGTCGCACTCTTTTTGCGCATCAGTCTTCGTCGCGGCGGCATCTGCCAGTTCCGTGGCGATTCGCTTCTCCCGTGCGTCGATGGCATTGCGAATGGGCTTATAAAGAAAGCGCTTCATCAACCACACCAGGATGAGGAAGTTAAGCACCTGCGCGCTGACGGTAAACCAATCAATGAGCATAGTCTATTTCCCTGCGGTTTGGGTGATGACGTGGTTCCAGAACGGGTTGGCGAAGATGAGAATCATCGAGACCACGAAGCAATAGATGGCCGTGGACTCGATCATCGCCAGACCGACAAACAGGGTCCGGGTGATGG
>CAZKZI010000163.1:0-6191 GCA_964557205.1 uncultured Lentisphaeraceae bacterium | reverse complement strand
GAGAACACGAACGGGCTGATCCGCCGTCTGTACCCGAAGAGCGAGTCGTTCGCGGCCATCGGCGAGGCGGACCTGCGTCGGATCGACACGTTCCTGAACGACCGCCCGCGCAAGTGTCTCGGCTGGAAGACGCCGAGGGAGGTGATGGACGCCTTCCTCGCCGCAGCCGCGTGAGCGGCGTCATCCAGCAAAGGGCGAGTCCTGTTTCCCTTCCCCCGCCCCCCGTCCGGCGGAATACCGCCGGACGGGGGGCGGGGGAAGGCGGCCTCTCTGCGCCCTTGCGGCCCCGTCGCTGCCTTCCCTGCCCGCCCTACGCTTGAAATCCCCGCCTCCCTGTGCCACAATGCCCTTGCTTTCACACGAGGGAACGATTTCCCCGCCAGCCAGCGGCCAGTGTTGCACTGGCCGCTGGCTGGCGGGCAGGAATGTTATTCATTGTGTTTGCCTTTATGGGCGGATTGACAGTGTCGGTTGCGCAGGGGGAACCGTCATTGATAGACCCCTTCGACATGATGAAAGATATCGTAAAGACCAAAAAGCCGATTTGTCTCGAAGTGGATATTCCCCTGTGGAAAGAACCTTACGGAATGTTGGCCAGGGAGATTCGGCTTGGGTTTGGTGAAAAAGACAAAGAGGCCGGCTGGAAAAAACAGACGGGGCCGATAATGAATGCCAGCGGCGTACATGATTTATACATGGTATTTAATGGCGAAGAAGGACTTAATTTAAAAGTCAGGCATTTCTGGTTTAACCGCAAGGGGCCAAATGAAAACGATATCGGCAATCCATTCAACTACAGTTCTCTGCACGCAAGTCACAACATCATGAAACACATCCTCACTTTCCTCACCGCATTGTTGCTGGCTCCGCCGGCCGTGCTGGCTGCTGAATCCCCACAGATGGGGGCAACGGCTCCATCAAACTCCTCTGTACCCGTTCAGCGGCAGGGCTCGACCCTCTACGACCCTGCTGAACCCTACAACGTGAACGCCCCCCTCTTTCCGGTTACTTATAGTGAGGAGCAGAAGACGGCGCAGCGCGAAGCTGGAATTGCGCTTATAAAGGATTATAAAGACGCCATCAGTCAGAAGAAGTCCGAGTATCGTGCTAAGCCCGGCGTGTATCGTCTGCCCAAGGACATGAATTTCGCTATCGGTCAGCATGACGCGTTCACGCTTTATCTGCCGAATTGCGAAATTATCATGGAGAGCGTGGAGAAGCCGCTCTTCCCCCTCTGGCGGGTCAGATCTTTCACGATTGTCGGCCCGGTAAAGGTTGATGTCGATCCGTTGCCGTGCTCGCAGGGGCGCATCGTCGCCAGTGACTATGAACGAAGACGTATAACGGTGGACATCTTGCCGGGCTATCGCACCCTGGAGGCCGGGACCAAGAAGACGGAAGTGTTTTACGCCTACAGCCCCGCGGGCATCTGGCTCCCCAATCCGTCATGGTCACAGTTCGAATGGAAGGGCGCAGAACTGAGCGCAGGCGGCCGCACCGTGACGTTCTCCACGGGCCATGATCTGACACGCGATTATTGGGATCGGCTCTACAGCCCCGGCAACCTCGCCGCCTTGGGGTATTGGCCCACCTGGCTCTTTATCCTTGATGAAGTCGCCAATGTGACGTTGCAGGACTTGGATTTCTACGGCGGCCTTTTCTGCTATGGGAACGCAGCCGAGACCTGCACCATGACCCGTGTGCGCGGTCGAAGGTGTCCCGGCACAAACCGCCTCTATGGCGGCGGAGGCTGGCAATCGGGCACGCGCAAGGGCCGGGTGACGCTGGACAGTTGCGAGTTCCGGACCTCGTATGACGACTTGCTGGACATGGCTTCCAGCAGCATGGCCATGGTGTGGCAGCAGACGAGCGCACGGGAGATTGTCGTCTGGGACAACTTTGCGCACCGCTACCAGGATGATGAGCCTGGAAGCCTATTCGAGTTTTACGAGAAGGATTTTACGCCCATCACGAACGCTAAGCTTGTGGCGGCCCAGCGAGTTCCGGACGACGAGGCCAAGCTTTGGATTGAGCCTGCGGCGGAACTCATCCGCACCAAGCTAAAATTCTCAGCACCGACCGGCTATCGAGCGTTCTGGCGCCTGACGTTCGACAAGGATCTCACCCTGGACCCCGGAACGCTCGTGGAGGATGTCGCCGACCGCCAGATGGATCTCGTGATGCGCAACTGCGTCTGGTCCGACGCGGGCGTTCGCGTGATGATCCAGGGCGGCAAACGGCTCCAGCTCACAAACAATCATTTCGTGCGTCTCGCCGGGGGACTGGACGTAAAAACCGAATCGTGGTGGTGGCAAGGGGCCACCGTCAACAATGTACTCATCGCTGACAATGTCTTCCTCGATTGCAACTACGGGGCGCTGTGGGGTTCGGGTAGTGCTGCCATCAGTGTTAACAGCGGCACTGTACTGCCCATCCGCAGTTTTCCCGGACGCTATCCGAACAACAACATCGTCATCCGCAACAACCGCATTGAAGGCTCTAGTGCCGGCGCCATCCTCGTCCAGAACAGCAGCAATGTTCAGATCACTGGCAATGCGTGCCGAAACCTGTTTAAACTCAAGGCTCCCAGTGCCGCCATTGCCGTTACAGGGTCGGGCAATCTCACCATCACGGGCAACCGGGTTGAAAACTGTCCGGCACCCGCCATCAAGACCGATTGGATCAATGGACTGCAATGCGACGGAAACACCGCCTCCAACTTAGGAACCGACGGGAAGCCTGTGGTCATGGTGGACCTTAGCAATGTCCGCGATGCCAAAGTACAAAACAACCGGGTCGAACGCTCCCGGCTTGAGGCCGTCGTCCGCCTGGTAAACGGCACCCATGTTCACATCAGTAACAATGCGGCCAGCGATGCGCCATCGGTGCCGGCGTTGGTCGAAGACGAGAAGAAACAACCCTAGTCATCATAACGGCCAGAACTCAGTACTCTCAAGGGACTATGAAAAACAAGAAGGAACGATGAAAAACATGATATGCAGATGGATATGCGCACGCTGGTTGCCTAGATCGAAGAGTCGGTTCGGGCGAAAGGATAGGTGTATGAGCCGGAGATGATGCAAGCAGCCACTTTTTCAATGACGTGAATTACATGCAGACCACACAACCCCCAAATTAATACAGACCACTCCTGACGAAACTATATTTCCTCCTGTCATGCAGCGCCCGGGGCCGGGTTCAAATCCGGCCCCGGTTTTTTTTCGAAGCGAAAAGAAGCCACTGACCGAACTGTCCCCGCGCGAAGAAGCAGTCGAAAGCACTTGACTATATTTGTGAGCACGAATATATTTGTGTCCACGAATTAAGGGGCGATAGGTTAGCGAGGGATGGAAGCGATGAGCAGTTTGACAAATAAACCGACCGACCGCATGGACGAAATACTCCGGCACCGGGGCTTTAAGCCTGCGGGTGTGCGGCGTGAACGCGTCCTCTATAAAAAGGGGCCTGTGTGCTATGCCGTCGAGACGCGTTCCGTGCCGATCTATCGCGCGGGCGATTTCCGAGCCCTGATCGGGGACGCCATCCTGCGCTTTCGTGCGTCGGGCGGTGCGGAGCGCCTGCTTCTGGCCGTACGGTTCGGCCGGATGGGTCACAAAGCAGAGTCTGATCTCTGTGAGTATGCCGCGAAACACCTTCCCGATCTCTGCTGGCTCCTGGTTCCCGACAGAGGGGATGCCCGACTGCATCTGGCTCCTCATGGGGACGAGACCATCCCTTGCGATGCGCAGAGTGACGCCGGTGCCGCTTGCGTGCGGCCGGCCGGTTCCAGCCGTCTTTTCTCGCCCAAAAGCCAATGGCTGTGGAAACTTTTGCTGATGCCGGGGGTTGACGAAAGTCGCTGGGGCGGGGGACCGGTCCGTCCCCGCAGCGTTTCCGAACTAGCCGCCCGGTCCGGCGTGTCGCAGCCTGCCGTTTCCGCCTTTGTCGGGCGGGCAGAGGCCGCCGGCTTTCTGAGCCGGGGGGCAGGGCGTTTGACGGTCGTCAACCACCGGGAACTCCTCGACGACTGGGTGTACGCGGTTAAGCACCTGCGGCGGCAGGTCATCGGCGTCCGTCCGCTCTATAAAGAAGCCACGGATGAAGGACTGCTTAAACGTATCCGCGAATATTGCAAACGTTATTCTGCTCCTTCGGAATTCCCGCCCGTGGTGGTCGGCTCTCATCTGGCCTGCCACCTGCTGGGGCTGGGCCGTTCCAATCAGCGTTCCGCGCGACTTCATTTGGCGGGCCGTCCTGTTGCCGAAGTCATGGAGGCCCTGGATCTCGTGCCGGATGCCGAGAATGCCGCCGCGCTCGCGCTGGTGACCGACAGCCTGGCGGACAGCATTCACCGCGGCTGCGTGAGCGTGGACGGCGTTCCGGTGGCCGACGCGCTTCAGTGCTATCTCGATGTGCGGCCGTCCCACGCCCGAGGCTACGAGCAGGCCGAGTTCATTTACGAGCGCGTTCTGCGGCCGCAATTTGAAAGGAACTGAGTATGCTTCTGCAGGATACCGCGTTTGACGGCCTGTTCAAACGAATGGCAGTCGCGTTAAAGCCGTACGCCTCCGAACTGGTGTGTATCGGCGGTTGCGCGAATGCGCTTTACCGTCATCATCCGCTCGCTGCGGAGGGATGGCCGGCATATCTCGGGACAATGGATGTGGACTGGGCCGTGCGCCAGCCTCTGCCGCTGACCGGCTCCTCCAAACGCCTGACAGACCTGATGGCTGAGGCCGGGTTCATTGAGGAACTTACGGGTAGCGGTACGAAACCGGTTGTCAAGTACCGTTCCCGGTCTGGCGAAGGGGCGGCGACTGCCGAGGTGGAGTTCCTGTGCCCCTTGTCAGGTGTCAGGGGGGCGCGTGGCGGACATGCCACCTCGACGGAGGTGCAGTCAGGCCTGTACGCTCAGCCGCTGCGCTATTTGGATTTGCTCCTGCACCAGCCGTGGGAAGTTGACCTGGCCACCGTTCCGGGGTTCGCCGACTTGTCGGGCCTGCTTGTGCGGGTGCCGAACCCGGCCGCCTATTTCATCCAGAAAATTCTGATACGCTCCCAAAGGCGTGAATCCGAACTGATGGCTAAAGACTGCTATTACATGTACGAAATTGCGGTGATCTTCCGGAAGTCGCTGGGCGAACTGAACCGCGCCTACAAGGCGATGGAAGTCCACTCGCCGGTCTGGGCGAAGTGGCTCTCCTCATTCAGGGTGTCATCCGAAAGGCTGTTCAAGTCCGCAGTGGCCGAAGGGCCGACCTCAGCCGTCCGAGTTCAACGCGAGGCCTTTACCAATACGGTGACAACGGAGACAGTTACGCCCGAAATGGTTTATCTGTCTGTCCGGAGGCTGCTGGACGTTCTCTGCTAGCTGACTAGCAAGAGGGTTGAACCCGCCGGAAACTGTCGAAAGCGGAACAGGAAAAGATGTCGCTGGCTTTTCAGCGGACATGACCATGTGTAGCAGGGGCACCTGAAGTGAATAGAACCTGTGCCTCATTTGCCCACTCCGTCCAACAGTTTTGCCAGTCGTGCCCGGTCGGCGGCGGTCATGTTTTGGAGTTGTGCCGCCATGGTCGCCACCAAGTCAGCTTCCGGCAGTGCCTTCCGTGCGCCCTTTCGTCCTGTAAGCGATTGAGGCATCGCCGCCTCTAGCTCGTTTTTGTAGTCTGAGCCCTCAGGTTTGAAGTAAAACTTCATCGCGGTTTCTACCGTCTTGTGACCGGTCAACGCTATGACCTTTTCAACGGGCATCGGGTTCTTGCCGCCGATTGCCAGCGTTACAAAAGTTGTCCGCAGGGCATGAAAATCATACTTGCTGGCGTCCCTCATGCCGATCGACCGCCCCCTGCGGGTAACGGCCCGGATTGAAGACTTCACGCTGTCACCCCGCGCACCGGTATCAGGAAGAAACCGCACCCCGACCAGCGCTTCGGCTTCATGCAAAAGGCCAGATATCGCGCCGCGTGAAATTGTCCGCCTAGCTTGAATGTCGCGGTATGATTTCCCGTCCGCGTACTCTGTCAGCAGGTCGGTCAGCTTCTCACGTTTTGCAGGGGTCATTTTCGCGGCTTGTACGGCCTTCAACACGTCCGGCAGTACATTGGCAAGGGTTACGCGCTCGGGCGCGTCTGCGTCGACCAGTGTGGCATCCTGTTGTTTTGCAAAGGCGAGGGCAAACACCTTCTTAA